>CAZLBB010000126.1:0-16631 GCA_964557415.1 uncultured Rhodospirillaceae bacterium | reverse complement strand
CGCCGCCGCCCGCGCCCGAGCCGCCGGCCTCGCGCATCTCGAAGCGCACTGCCATGTCGGCATCCCTTTGCCGCGGACGTGCGACGGGCTTGGCCGCGGCCGGCGCCGCGGCCACGCTGCTGGTCGCGGGCGACGGCGCCGCGACGGGCGCGACGCCGGGCGGGCCGAGGTAGAGATCGCCGACCAGGGAGGACGACTCCCAGGGCACCTGCTGGCCCTGGGTCGCGCGCACCACGTCGATGCGCACGCGCTTCAGCACGTCTTCGATGCGCCCGCCCTGGCCCAGATGGCGCAGCAGCGCCTCGGTGTAGACGCCGTGCTGGCCGGTGCCGTCCTGCGCCGTCTTGCCGGGCGCGGTGGCATAGGCGATCAGCAGGCCTTCCGGCGCGGTCACGTGCGCGAGGCCGGCGCTGGCGCCGCGCACCTTGCGCTCGAAGGGATTGTTGCGGCAGGCGTCGAGGATCGCGACGCTGACCTTGCTGCCGGACACGGTCATCTGCTCCAGCACCAGGTCGAGGTCGATCGCCTCGAGCACGACCCGGGCCTCGGAGCTGACGGTCGAGCCGACCGGCACGAGGTAGTTGCGGCCGTTCACCTGCAGCCCATGGCCGGCGAAGAAGAACAGCCCGGTCGCATCGTCCGAAAGCCGGTCGGCGAAGTCGGCGATCGACTTGCGCATGGCCTGCTGGTTGACGTCGCGCGCCAGGATGACCTCGAAGCCGAGCTGCTTCAGCCGCGCGCTGACGGCGGTCGCGTCGTTGACCGGGTTGGCGAGCTCGCTTCCGGCATAGGCGGCGTTGCCGATCACCAGCGCCACCTTGCGCTCGGCAGCGGCGGGGTCGGACCAGAAGCCCAGCGAAGCAAGAGACAGGGCGCCGATGCCGGCCAGCCGAAGGCCGCGCGCCGCGTGCTGCATGAGGCGTTTCGCCATGCCAAACTCCTGCGCGAGGAAACCACAGGCCGCGAACCGGCCCATGGCCGATTTTGACGTTTGGTTGTTAACAAGTCCTTGTCGCGGCAGCAGTGCGCGCCGTCACAGCACGCGGCAGGGCAAGCTCTATGCCCCGGCCGCGAGTTTCGCCTGCCGGGCGGCACGCAGCCGGGCGAAGTCGTCGCCGGCGTGATAGGACGAGCGCGTCAGAGGCGATGCCGAGACCATCAGGAAGCCTTTGGCATAGGCCATGCGGGCATAGGTCTGGAACTCCTCCGGCGTGACGAAGCGGTCGACCGCGGCGTGCTTGGGCGTCGGCTGCAGGTACTGGCCGATGGTGAGGAAGTCGACGTCGGCGGCGCGCAGGTCGTCCATCACCTGCAGCACCTCCTCCTTGGTCTCGCCCAGGCCGACCATGATGCCGGACTTGGTGAACAGCGACGGGTCGATGCGCTTGACCTGGTCGAGCAGGCGCAGCGAGTGGAAGTAGCGCGCGCCGGGCCGGATCGCGGCGTACAGCCGCGGCACGGTCTCGAGGTTGTGGTTGTAGACGTCGGGCCGGGCGCGCGCGACCGACTCGATGGCTCCGTCCTTCTTGAGGAAGTCGGGCGTCAGCACCTCGATCGTCGTCTCCGGCGCGCGCGCGCGCACCGCCTGGATCACCCGCACGAACTGCTCCGCCCCGCCGTCGTCGAGATCGTCGCGGTCGACCGATGTCACGACGAGATGGCTCAGCTTCAGCGCGGCGACGGCATCGGCGACATGCTCCGGCTCGTGCGGATCGAGCCCGTCCGGCCGCCCGGTCGCGACGTTGCAGAAGGCGCAGGCGCGCGTGCACACGCTGCCCAGGATCATCACCGTCGCGTGCCCGTGCTTCCAGCATTCGCCGATGTTCGGGCAGGCCGCCTCCTCGCACACCGTGTGCAGGTTGAGCTGCCGCATCAGCCGCCGCGTCTCGTGGTACTCCGGCGAGACCGGCGCCTTGACGCGGATCCACGCCGGCTTGCGCGCGACCGGGTTGTCCGGTCGGTGCGCCTTCTCAGGATGGCGGATGGGCGTTTCGTTCATGGCGCAAGAGCCTAACACCTTTGGGGCCGTCATGGCCGGCATCCGAGCCATGACGCTTCGCGTCAGATATGGATCACCCGTCCGTAGGCATCAAGCACCGCCTCGTGCATCATCTCGCTCAAGGTGGGGTGCGGAAAGACGGCGTGCATCAGCTCGGCCTCGGTGGTCTCGAGCGTCATGGCGATGCCGTAGCCCTGGATCAGCTCGGTCACCTCGGCGCCGATCATGTGCGCGCCCAGCAATTCGCCGGTCCTGGCGTCGAACACGGTCTTGACCATGCCCTCGGGCTCGCCCAGCGCGATCGCCTTGCCGTTGCCGATGAAGGGGAAGCGGCCGACCCGCACCTGCCTGCCCGACTTCTTCGCCGCCGCCTCGGTCAGGCCGACCGAGGCGACCTGCGGCATGCAGTAGGTGCAGCCGGGGATCTTGCGCACATCGAGCGGGTGCACGTCGTTGACGCCGGCGATCTTCTCCACGCAGATCACGCCCTCGTGGCTGGCCTTGTGCGCGAGCCAGGGCGGACCGGTCAGGTCGCCGATGGCGTAGACGCCGGGCTCGCCGGTGCGCGACCATTCGTCGACCACCACATGGGTCTTGTCGACCTTCACGGCCGTCCCCTCGATGCCGATGTTCTCGACATTGCCGACGATGCCGACGGCGAGGATCACGCGGTCGACCGTAAGGTCCGCGGTCTTGCCGTCCGAGGCCTTGATCGTCGCCGTCACGCTGTCGGCGCCCTTCTTCAGGGCCGTTACCGTGGCGCCGGTCATGATCTTCATGCCCTGCTTCTCGAACGCCTTCTTGGCGAAGGCGCTGATCTCCTCGTCCTCGACCGGCAGGACGCGGTCGACCACCTCGACCACCGTGACCTCGGCGCCGAGATTGCGGAAGAACGAGGCGAACTCGATGCCGATCGCGCCCGAACCGACCACCAGCAGCGACTTGGGCATGACGGCCGGCACCATCGCTTCCTTGTAGGTCCAGACCAGTTTTCCGTCGGGCTCGAGCCCCGGCAGCGCGCGCGCCCGCGCACCGGTCGCCAGCACGATGTGCTTGGCCGCGAGCTCGGCGACCGCCTTGCCGTCCTTGGTCACCGCGAGCCTGCCCTTGCCCGCGAGCGTGGCGTGCCCGTCGAACACGGTGACCTTGTTCTTCTTGAGCAGGAAGCCGACGCCCTTCGAAAGCTGTGCGGCGACGTTGCGGCTGCGCTTGACGATCTTGCCGAGGTCGAACGACACCCCCGTCGCGGACAGGCCGTAGGCCTCGGCATGCTTCATGTTGTGGAACACCTCGGCCGAACGCAGCAGCGCCTTGGTCGGGATGCAGCCCCAGTTGAGGCAGATGCCGCCGAGATGCTCGCGCTCGACCACGGCGGTCTTCAGCTTGAGCTGCGCCGCGCGGATCGCCGCGACATAGCCGCCCGGCCCGCCGCCCACGACGATCAGATCGAAACTGGTATCGGCCATTCCATGTTCCTTCGAGCTGGCATCCTTCGAAAGGCCGGCTCCTCAGATACTAGTATTGCTGCCTTCCGGACATTACCTTGCGCCTCATCCTGAGCCTGTCGAAGGATGAGAGGGCACGACGTTGCCCGCTTGCCTCATCCTTCGACAGGCTCAGGATGAGGGGTAGGTCTGTGGCTGCGCACAGAGCCCACAATTCACGCTCGGTCACGCCGCCTTCTTCAGCGGGAAATGCTTCTCCCAGACCGGCGCCATCTTCGGGCGCGTGCGCACGATGTCGGGCAGGCCGGCGATGCCTGGGCATTCGGCCAAGAGCCATTCGCGCGGCACCGTCCACTGGCTCAGGTTCGCCAGGTACACGTCCAGCGCGGTGAAGCGCCCGCCGATGCAGTGCGGCCGCGGCTTCAGGCCCGCCTCGATCATCGACCAGAAGCGCCGCAGGTCCTCGCGCGCCCGCTCGCGGATATTCGGTGCATGATCCGGATTGGCCGAATAGCGCGCCGGATAGTCCTCGCGGCCGATCGCCTCGTACACGTTGTTCGACGCGAACATCATCCAGCGATAGAGCTGGAACCGCTCGCTCGATCCCGGCGGTGGCAGGAAACTCGCTTCCGGGTGAAGCTCGGCGATCGTCAGCACGATCGCCGCCGACTCGGTCATGATCGACCCGTCCGGCAGCACCAGCGCCGGCACGCGGCCGAGCGGGTTGACCTTACGGTGCTCGGGCGAAAGCTGCTGCCCGGCCTTGAGGTCGACCTGCACCAGCTTCACCTCGGCGCCCGCTTCGGCCAGCAGGCATTCCGGCGTGACCGCGCCTGAGCGGCGCGCGGTGAACAGGGTGTACGGCATCGCGCGCCCTGCCCCCTCAGAGCATCATCTGCAGCGGGTCCTCGATCAGCTTCTTGAACGCGGCCATGAACTCGGCGCCGATGGCGCCGTCGACCACGCGGTGGTCGGTCGACAGCGTGCAGGTCATGACGGTGGCGACGGCGAGCGCGCCGTCCTTGACCACCGGACGCTGCTCGCCGGCGCCGACCGACAGAATGCAGGCCTGCGGCGGGTTGATGACGGCGTAGAACTCGCGGATGCCGTACATGCCGAGGTTCGAGATCGAGAACGTGCCGCCCTGGAACTCCTCGAGCTTGAGCTTGCCGGCGCGGGCGCGCTCGGCCAGGTCCTTCATCTCGTTCGAGATCGCGGCGAGCCCCTTGTTCTCGGCGCCGCGCACGATCGGCGTGATGAGGCCGTCGGGAATCGCGACCGCGACCGAGACGTCGGCCGACTTGTAGCGGCGCATGCCCTGCTCGGTCCACATCGCATTGGCGGCGGGCACCTTGATCAGCGCCAGCGCCGCCGCCTTGATGACGAAGTCGTTGACGCTGAGCTTGTAGGCGCCCGGGCCCTCCTTCGGCGCGCGGCCGTTGAGATCGGCGCGCAGCTTCAGCAGCGCGTCGATGCGGCAGTCGATCGACAGGTAGAAATGCGGCGCGTCGCGCTTGGACTCGGCCAGGCGCTTGGCGATCACGCGGCGCATCTGGCTGATCGGCGCCTCGTCGAACGCCGGCATGCCGGCGACCGGCGGCGCGGCGGGCACAGCAGCGGGCGGGGCCTGCACCGGTGCCAAGGCCGGAACGGCAGAAGGCGCGCGCGTTGGGACGCCGCCAGCAAGCGCCCGGTCGATGTCCGCTTTGACCACGCGGCCATGCGGGCCGCTGCCCTTGAGCGACTTGAGGTCGATTCCGGCCTGCTGTGCCATGCGCTTGGCCAATGGACTGGCGAACACGCGATCTCCCTCGTGCGAGACGGAAGTGGGCGAAACGGATGCGGGCGGCGCGGCGCTGGCGGTCGGCCGCGGGCCGGGCACAGTTGGTGTCGGTGCCGCCGCGGGCGCGGGCTTCGGCGGCGGCGCCGCGGCGCCGGCCGCGCTGATGCTCTTCGGATCCTCGCCCTCGTCCGCGAGGACGGCGATGACGGTGTTGACCTTGACGCCCTCGGTGCCGGCGGGCACGGCGATCCTGGCCAGCACGCCCTCGTCGACCGCCTCGACTTCCATCGTCGCCTTGTCGGTCTCGATCTCGGCGATCACGTCGCCGGCCTTGATCCGGTCGCCTTCCTTCTTGCGCCAGGAGGCGAGCTTGCCCTCCGTCATGGTCGGCGAGAGGGCCGGCATCAGGATATTCGTCGGCATCGTCGTGCCCTCCCGCTTCAGGACCGGTACAGCACCGCCTTGGCGGCGGCCATGACGCGGTCGGGCTGCGGGACGACCATGCGCTCCAGATTGGCCGCGTACGGCATCGGGATGTCGAGCCCCGTCACGCGCGCCACCGGCGCGTCGAGATAGTCGAAAGCCTGCTCCATCATCGTCGCCGCGATCTCGGCGCCGATGCCGGCATAGGGCCAGCCTTCCTCGACGCTGACGATGCGGTTGGTCTTCTTCACCGACTCCACGATCGTCGCGGTGTCGAGCGGACGCAGCGTGCGCAGGTTGATGACCTCGGCCTCGATGCCTTCCTTGGCCAGCTCCTCGGCGGCCTTGAGCGCCGTACCGACCATCAGCGAGAAGGCGACGATCGTCACGTCGATGCCCTTGCGTTCGACGCGGGCACGGCCGATCGGCAGCACGAAATCCTCGGCCTTCGGCAGCTCGAAGCTCTGTCCGTAGAGGATCTCGTTCTCGAGGAAGATGACCGGGTTGGGATCGCGGATCGCCGCCTTCAACAGACCCTTGGCGTCGGCCGCGGACCAGGGCGCGATCACCTTGAGGCCGGGGCAATGCGCATACCAGCTCGCGTAGCACTGCGAATGCTGCGCGGCGACGCGCGCGGCGGCGCCGTTCGGGCCGCGAAACACGATCGGGCAGCCCATTTGGCCGCCCGACATGTACAGCGTCTTGGCGGCCGAGTTGATGATCTGGTCGATCGCCTGCATCGCGAAGTTGAAGGTCATGAATTCGACGATCGGGTGCAAGCCCTGGAAGGCCGCGCCGACCGCAAGCCCGGTGAAGCCATGCTCGGTGATCGGCGTGTCGATCACGCGCTTGGCGCCGAACTCCTGCAGCAGGCCCTGGCTGATCTTGTAGGCGCCCTGGTACTCGGCGACTTCCTCGCCCATCAGGAACACCATGGGGTCGCGACGCATCTCTTCGGCCATGGCGTCGCGCAGGGCCTCGCGCACCGTCACGGTGACGGTCGGCCCGGTCCATTCCGGCTCGGCCGGCGACGGGCCTTGCGTCGGGGCGCGCGGCGGCTCCTCTCTCTTCGTCGCCGCCGGCGGCATAGCCGCCGCATGGCCGTTGCCGGACGATTTCGTGCCGGTGCCGACATCCTCGCCCTCGGCGGCAAGCATGGCGATCGGCGTGTTGACCTTGACGCCCTCGGTGCCGGCGGCGACCAGGATCTTCGCCAGCACGCCCTCGTCTACCGCCTCGACTTCCATCGTCGCCTTGTCGGTCTCGATCTCGGCCAGCACGTCGCCGGCCTTGATGTTGTCGCCTTCCTGCTTGCGCCAGGCGGCGATCTTGCCCTCGGTCATCGTCGGCGACAGCGCCGGCATCAGGACCTGGATCGGCATACGGACTTGCTCCCCCTTGGCCGCGTTGATCGCGATCCGCGTGCGAAATGATGCGCGCGATCGTCGGCCGGATTTCAGGCTTCGACCAGAACGTCGGTGTAGAGCTCCTTGGGATCGGGCTCCGGACTGTTCTGGGCGAACTCGGCCGCGGCGGTGACGATATCCTTCACCTCCTTGTCCACGGTCTTGAGCGCGGCTTCGTCGGCGACGCCCCATTCCATCAGCTCCGCGCGCAAGCGGTCGATCGGGTCGTGCTCCTCGCGCATGCGCGCCAGCTCGTCCTTCGGCCGGTACTTCGCCGGGTCCGACATGGAATGCCCGCGATAGCGATAGGTCATCATTTCGAGGATGAACGGCCCCTTGCCGCCGCGCGCATGCGCGATCGCCTTCTCGCCCGCGGCCTTGACCTCGAGCACGTCCATGCCGTTGACCTGCTCGCCCGGGATGCCGTAGGCCTGGCCGCGCTGGTAGAGATCGGTGCGCGCCGAGGCGCGCTCGACGCTCGTGCCCATGCCGTACTTGTTGTTCTCGATGACGTAGACGACCGGCAGCTTCCACAGGGCCGCCATGTTGAAGGCCTCGTACACCTGGCCCTGGTTGACCGCGCCGTCGCCGAGATAGGTCGCCGAGACGCCGCCGTCCTCCTTGTACTTGTGCGCGAACGCGAGGCCGGTGCCGAGCGGCACCTGCGCGCCGACGATGCCGTGCCCGCCGTAGAAGCCCTTCTCGCGGCTGAACATGTGCATCGAGCCGCCCTTGCCCTTGGAGTAGCCGCCGATGCGGCCGGTCAGCTCGGCCATCACCCCCTTCGGGTCCATGTCGCAGGCGAGCATGTGGCCGTGGTCGCGATAGGACGTGATCACCGAGTCGCCGGGCTTGAGTGCCGCCTGCATGCCGACCACAACGGCTTCCTGGCCGATATAGAGATGGCAGAAGCCGCCGATCAGCCCCATGCCGTACATCTGGCCCGCCTTCTCCTCGAAGCGGCGGATCAGCAGCATGCGGCGGTAATGCGTCATCAGCTCTTCGGCGGGCGCAGGCGCGGTTCTTGCCCCCGGCTTGGCGGCCCTCTTGGTCACGGCCATGGCTGGCGCTCCCTCGGACAGAAAATTGCGCCGGCAGGTCGCCGGCGCGTTTACCGATTCATAGACCTTGCGGCCGAACCCTGGCAAGGCGGGAGCGGATAATTCTTTGTATTGCCTTGCAAAAATGCAGGTTGCTAGGAATCGAGTTAACTGACGGAAACTGAAATATCTTTTCGCAGCGCGGTTCTTCGCATCTGCGAATTGCAGGGCGGTTCGCAGGGACTTCTACCCACAGCTCGCCGATCGACAGCAGAGCGCAGGATGGATCAACGCGGCGGCGGCGGCAGCGGGATGGGCACGGGCGTGCCGATGGAAGCGCGCGGCTGGCGCTTGCTGAAGATGACGACTTCGTCGGGTTGCGCGAGATTGAGCATCGAACGCGCGCGCTCGTCGAGCATGTCGGGATCGGTATGGTCCGGCCGCAGCAATGAGACCCGCCGCTCCAGTTCCGCGCGTATCTCGGCAACCTCGCGCCGCATCTGCTCGGACTCCGCCACGTGCTCCTTCATGCGAATGTAGGCGAACAGGCCGCGATCACCCTCGATGGCGTGATAGGCGAAATAGCCGAAGATCCCGATCCCGAGCACGGGAGCGACGACATGGCGCGCGCGGCGCTTGAGTTCCGAAAGCAGCGACATGACGTGCATCGAATCATGCCTGTGGATAACCGTCAAGCCTCTCACAGAAAATCAAATACTTACGGTACGTTCCCGCCGACTCGTCTTTGGCAGCTCCCACAAGCGGCGACCTCGCCCGATTCGCGAACAACGTCTCGAAGCCGAAGCCCCGGCCGCCGACTGCGACCGGGTCGGCTGCATTCGTGGGCCTTCCTGCCGTCCCTGACGATCCGGTGGCGCTGGCGGTATCGAGCTTGGTCATCGGCGCCTGCGTGCCGGGCATCGTGCCGCTGGTGCTCGGGCGCGTGCATGAACTGTCGGCGCGGGACCCCGATGCGCACGGCGCCGCCTGGAGCGCCGCGACCACCGCCTTCGCTCTGGGCCAAGCCGCGTCCGCCTACGGATACTCGTACCTGCTCAGCCGCTCCGGCAGCGCCTACGCGCTGCTGTTCGCACTCGGCGCCGGAGCCTTTTTGCTGGCGGTCGCGGCGCCCTCGTTCAGCGCCAGGACACGCCCTGCGGGTAGCGCGTGGCGACGAACTGGTAGACCTTGCGGATGAAGTTCGCGCAGGCAGGGTTGCGTTCGAGATCCAGGCCTTGCATGTCGTCGATGATCGATTCCCAGGACATGTAGTGGTCCCACAGCTCGTCGCGGCACTTGCGGATGAAGTCGATCTGGGCGCCGACGTTCTTGAGCGCCGACAGGACCTCGCCGGTCATGGCATCGACCTGGTCGAAGATCGTCTGGAAGCGCGTCAGCGGCTTGCGCATCAACGCGCGGATTCGCTGGATCGACTCCATCGTCGTCGCGTCGCCGTTGAAGTAGGTGGCCAGCGCCCCCATCGTCTGGTCCACTTTTCGCACGCGGAAGAAGCGCTCGCGCAAGGCCTCGATGTATCCGAGCTCGCGCACCAGCGTCTCGATACGTTGCAGCACGCCATCCTTGTCGGTCCCGATGCTGGTCGCGGCCTTCTGGTATGCATCGTTGACCCGGGCCGTGACCTTGGGGTCCTCGGCGAGCTTGGCCAGCTGCTCGGTGTCGAGCGTTTCGACCGGCTCGCCGGTGAACCAGCCGACCAGCTGCACGGTCAGGCGCTTGCGCGCGACGTCGCTGTGCCGCTCGTCGATCGCCCATGAGGCGGAGCCGTCGAGGATCTCGCTCGGGATCGAATCACCCGGACGGATCTCCTTCACGTATTTGAGGCTCTTGGCGACGATGGCGAGCAGTTCCTTGTCGGCGTCGGATATCTCGAACGAGCTGACGATTGTGTTGAGCGGCAAGCTGGCCTGCATCGTGCCGACGATCATGCGCAGCGTCGCCTGCCCGTCACGCGCAAGAACGAACCGCGCCTCGGGCATGCCGAACACCTTCGACTCGAAATTGAAAGATTGAACCGGCGCGGATTGCGACTTGGCTTCGTCAGCGGGCATGGGCGTCAATCTATGCGGGGAAGCCGTTGCGGTCACGCAATTTTGGGGCGCCTTCGTGGCGCTCCCTCAGCGGCGCAGTGCCGCGCGTCCCGAGTACTGGGCCGCCGGCCCCAGATCCTCGGCGATGCGGATCAGCTGGTTGTATTTGGCCAGCCGGTCCGAGCGCGACAAGGAACCGGTCTTGATCTGGCCGCAGTTCGTGGCCACGGCCAGATCGGCGATGGTCGCGTCCTCGGTCTCGCCCGAGCGGTGCGACATCACGGCGCGGTAGCCGGCGCGGTGCGCGGTCTCGACCGCCTCCAGCGTCTCGCTGAGCGTGCCGATCTGATTGACCTTGACCAGGACGGCGTTGGCGACGCCCTTCTCGATGCCCTGCCTCAGGCGCGCCGGGTTGGTGACGAACAGGTCGTCGCCGACCAGCTGCACCTTCCTGCCGATCGCGAGCGTCAGCGCCTTCCAGCCCTGCCAGTCGTCCTCGGCCATGCCGTCCTCGATAGACACGATCGGGAACTTGGCGACCAGTCCCTCGTAGAACTTGACCATGCCGGCCGCGTCGAGCGTCTTGCCCTCGCCTTCCATCACATATTGGCCGTCCCTGAAGAACTCGGTCGAGGCGGCGTCGAGCGCCAGCACCACGTCATGGCCCGGCTTGTAGTGCGCGGCCTCGATCGCCTTCATGATGAAATCGAGCGCGTCGACCGTGCTTGACAGGTTGGGCGCGAAGCCGCCCTCGTCGCCGACATTGGTGTTGTGGCCGGCGTCCATCAGCTTCCGGCGCAGAGTCTGGAAGATCTCCGCGCCTACGCGAACCGCATCGGCGACCGAGGCGGCGCCGACCGGCATGATCATGAACTCCTGCACGTCGATCGGGTTGTCGGCATGGGCGCCGCCGTTGACGATGTTCATCATCGGCACGGGCAGGCTGCGCGCATAGGCGCCGCCGACATAGCGGTAGAGCGGCAGTCCGGATGCCGCCGCCGCCGCCTTGGCCGCGGCAAGGCTCACCCCCAGTATTGCGTTGCCGCCGAGCCGCGCCTTGTTCGGCGTGCCGTCCAGCTCGATCATGGTGCGGTCGATCTTGACCTGGTCGCGCGCGTCCAATCCGGACAGCGCGTCGAAGATCTCGCCATTCACCGCCCTGATTGCGCCCAGCACGCCCTTGCCCCCATAGCGCTTCTGGTCGCCGTCGCGCAGCTCGAGCGTCTCGTGCGCGCCGGTCGAGGCACCCGACGGCACAGCGGCGCGGCCGAGGGCCCCGCCTTCGAGGCGCACATCGACCTCGACCGTGGGATTGCCGCGGCTGTCCAGGATCTCGCGGGCGCGGATATCGACGATGGCGGTGGTCATGCGGGGAGTCCTCAGGGAGAGCCGGATGGAACGGGGCAGGCGCGGCAGGGATAGCGAAGCCGCCGGACCCGCGCAAGTCGGGTGGCGGCGCGGGCTCGCACCGAGATGGGGCGGCAGTCGCAATCGCGCGCGGTTCATGTATTCTGCGCGCGAAGTGCGATCATCCCTTTCCGGCCATGAGCATCCACGACAAGGTATTCCACGATCTGCAGGCGATGCTGGACCACCCCGGCGTGGACAAGCGCCGCGCGCTGAACGCCGCGCTGCGCCTGCTGGGCAAATGGCGCGCGACCCTGATCAACAACACGCTGGTGCACAGCTTCGGCAGCATCGTGCTGGGCGGGCCATTCACCGGCATGAAGTTCGCCGCCCAATCGACCGAGGGCTGCAACGCGCCCAAGCTGCTCGGCAGCTACGAGCGCGAGCTCCACGGGGTGATCGAGCGGATCGTCGCGACGCCGTACGAGGTGGTCATCGATATCGGCTGCGCCGAAGGGTTCTACGCGGTCGGCCTGGCGCGGCGCATGAAGCAGGCGCGCGTGCTCGCCTGCGACACGAACGAGAAGGCGCAGACCGTCTGTCGCCAGCTGGCGGAGGAGAACGAGGTCGCCGACCGCGTGACGGTCGCGGGCGCCTTCGCGGGCGAGGATTTTGCCCAGTTCGAGGGCCTGCGCACGCTGGTGTTCTGCGACATCGAGGGTGCCGAGGCGCAGCTGCTCGACCCGGCCGCCTATCCGGCGCTCAGGCGCATGGACGTTCTGGTCGAGTGCCACGACTGCCTGACGCCGGGCATCTCGCGCGAGGTTGCCGGGCGGTTCCAGGGCACCCACCAGGTCGAACAGATCGACCGCCATTTCCACGCCGCCGAGTTGCCCGACAGCTTCCACGAATACACCGACCTCGACCGCCTGCTCGCCATCTGGGAATGGCGCAAGGGCCCGACGCCGTGGCTGTTCATGACGGCGCGCTGATCAAATCCGATACTTGAAGCCGGTCATCGCCTCGCTCGCGGCCCAGAGACGCTCGCCGGCGTCGGCGTCGCACGCGGCGCGCGTTGGCTCCGCCGGCTGCCGCTCGACGAAATAGCCGCCGGTGGTGCCGGCGACCTCATCGGCGGTGGCGAGATGGATGCTGGTCTGGGCCCCCTCCTCCACGCCGATCGCGTTGAGCATGGCGATGCGGATCGCGACGCGGAACCACAGGCTGTTGTTCTGCCCGAACGTGCTGCGCACGAAACCGGGATGCAGGCAGTTGACGGTGACCTCGCCGGCCGGCAAGCGCCGTGCCAGGGCCCGGGTAAACAGGATGTTGGCAAGCTTGGAGGTGGCATAGACGCGCGGGCCGTAATAGCTCTTCTCCGACTGCAGGTCGGCGAGATCGAGCGTGGCCCGCCGGTGCGCCCTCGATGCGACGTTGACGATACGTGCCGGCGCCGCCGCGCACAGGCGGTCGAGCAGCAGCCCGGTGAGCAGGAAATAGTTCAGATGGTTGAGCGCCAGGGTCATCTCGATGCCTTCGGCCGAGACCTGGCGGCGCCAGAAGATCGCTCCGGCATTGTTCACCAGGACATCGAGCCTGGGATGCGCCGCGGAAAATTCTTCCGCCAGGCGCCTGACGTCCGCCTGGCGGGAGAGATCGGCGCGCAGGAACGAAACCAGTGCGTTGCCGGTGTGCCGGCGCAGATCGCGGGCAACCGTATCGCCCTTTTCGGCATTGCGCCCAACGATCACGACACAGGCACCGCGCTCGGCCAGCGCCCGCGCGGTGACGAGGCCGATGCCGGCGGTGGCGCCGGTCACCATGCAGACCTTGCCCTTCACCGGCGCAGCGCGTCCAGGTCGAGCGGCAGCATTTCGCCCATCCACAGCGCGCGATCGGCATGATCGCCGAGCGCGTCCCCGGTCTCCGGATGCAGGAGCACGGTGAGGCCGTCGCGGTTCAGCATCGGCCACGGCACGACACGCTCGAAGGCGGCCGGAGCGAAGGCGACCTGGAAGCTCCAGCGCGGATGCGGTGCGACCGGCATCCCATGGAAGCGACCGATCGCGACCGCGCCGCCGAAGGTCTTGCCGACGCGCTCGCGCAAGGCCGAGCGGCCGCTGATCCGGCCGCCCGACTCAAATAGAGGCGCGCGCGGATCATCGCGCGCGCAGGCGCGCTCGCGCGTCGCCGCGTCGAAATAGACACGAGCATGGAAGCCCGAAATCGTCGCGTCCTGCATGCGGCTCACCCCGTGCACAGCACCTGCACGACCATGCGGCGGTCGAGCAGCGTACCACGAACACGCTCCATCGCGGCCGGCGTCACCTGGATTGGCGCCGCCGCCGGCGGCACGAAGGCGAGCCGCAGGCCGCGCATGGTGGCGGCCACCGTTTCCGGCGCCACCGTGTAGATGCGGCCCCGGCGCTGCGAGGCGACCGACATGACGCCGGCCACCGCGCCCTCGAGCGATATCAGGGGGCCGCCGCTCATGCCGCCGATCCAGCGCTCGCCCGGCGGCACGATCGCGCGCTCGGCCCAGACCGTCACCTCGCTGACGCCGCTCATGCGGCCGCTCTGCACGGCGCGCGCGCGACCGAGCAGCACCCCGTGGATGGCGGACGGGCCGCCCTGGCCGGCGATGCCGAAGGCGAAGCCGTCTTCGCCGAGGGCGAACGGCCCTTCCGTGACCGGCAGCGGCGGGCCGCCGGCGCGCGCGTGCAGCACGGCAATGTCGGCCGCGGGGTGGCTGAAGACGACAGTGGCCGGGTCCCACGTGCCGCCGCGGCGGAGCTGCAACCGGCCGCAGCCTTCGATCACGTGCCGTGCCGTCATCCACGCCCCTTCGCGCCCGATGGCGAAGGCCGAGCCGATCGAACGCTGGTCGGGCCGCCGCGGCGCGGTCGGCGTTACGCTGAAGGACGGATCGCGCTGGCTCGGCGGTGCCAGAAGCGGCGCGCCCGGCGCCGGACGGCGCGGCGCCGGCGCCCCGACATCGCCGCCCGGCAGCGTCGGCGGCGGACGGCGCAGCTCGTCGGCGACGATCCAGAACCGCTCGATCGCCGCCTGCAGCAGCGAATGCCCGAACATGCCGAGCGCGAGCAGGACCAGGATGCGGTCGCGCCAGCGCATCACCCGCGCACGGCGGCGGCGTTGATCAGTCCGACCGCGACCTGCACGCCGGCCAGCAGGATCGCCGCCGCCATCTCCTCGCGCATGATCGATTCGACCAGGCGGCGGATCGCCAACGACACGATCACGAAGGTCAGGACCTGGATCGCCAGCGCGAGCGTGCCCCAGACCAGCAGGTCGAACAGGTTCACGCTGCCGGCCAGCGCGCCGGCGATCGGCAGGGCGAGCCCGAGCGTGGCCCCCAGCGCCGACACCCCGGCGGCGGCGTTGCCCTGGCGGATCAGCGCCAGCTCGTTGAACGGCGTGATCCGGGTGTAGATGAACACGCCGGCGACGAAGATGGCGATCGCGACCAGGAAATGCGCGATCAGCACCGGCATGCCGGCCATCAGGCTGTCAAGCACCGGCCCCATGAAGCTCCCCCGCCCTTGCTCGCGGGGAGAATAGGCCGGCCGGACGCGGCGCTTCAATCCTTCGCGGCTAACCCTGCCTCAGCTTGCTCAGCCGCCCTTCGCCCTGGCGCGCAGTTCCTCGACCAGGGTGCAGGCGCCGTAGCCCACGAACGATCCCTCGGCGGTCGACAGGCTCGTCGACATGACGTTGTTGTGCTCGCGGATGACGATCGACCAGCTGAAGCCGTGTTCGATGCCCTGAAGGATCAGCTGACCGTCGTCGCGCGCGATGATCGTCGCGGCCGACGAGGTGATGTATCCCGCCCCCGTCGCGGCCATGACCATGCGATCATCGAAGGAGACGGTGAATTTCAGCGGGAGTTTCTCCCTGCCGATCGTGACGGTCGGCTTGCATTCCTCACCCGCGCGGCACACCGAGCCCTTGTCGATCGAACAGACGCGGTCGTCCAGCGCCAGCGGCAGCGTGTCGGCCGTGGCGGGCCAGGCGCCGGCAGTGAAGGCGAAGGCAGCGAAGACGGCGGCAAGAATGGCGCGATTCCCTTGCATGGGCTGACTCCTGCTTCACATGCCTTCGATGATCTGGCGCCGCTTTGCCTCGCATTCCTGCGGCGAAAGCAGCCCGGCGCGGCAGGCCTGGTCCAGCTCCTGCAGCCGCTGCGCGGCCGTCGCCGGCGCATAGGCCGGTGCCGTGTAGACGGGCGCAGGATAGGCGGGCACCGGCGGGTATGGCGGCGCATAGGCCGGCGGCGGCTGGACATAGATGTAGTCCGGCGGCGGGCTCGGCCGCGCGATGGCGCCGAGCATGGTTCCCAGCAGCACCGCGCCCAGCATGCCGCCGATGAAGGCGGCGTCCTTGTCGCGATGCGCGTGGGCCGGGCTCGCGGTCATGAAACCCGCCAGCGCCACCGCGCCGGCCACGACCGCGACGTGACGACGATGCCGTGTGAAATCGCTCATCGGCCAGCCTCCGGATCAGGCTTCGAATGTCGAAGCAACCCTGGCACCGGTCGAAGGCCGGCGACATGACCTGGATCAAGCGGCCGGCGCCAAGCCCGAGCATGTCGTGAAGAGCACGGCGCTTTTCGTCGACTACGGGCGCTACCGCCCGACGCCGTTCACCGGGGAACGGTACGCGCTGTTCCAGGCGGGCAGGCTGGCGACCGGCCCCATGCCGGTCGTGCAGCGCCGCGCTCGCGACGGCCTGCCGTTCGGGACCGAGGCGGTCGCGCAGATTGCGCGAATCGCGCAGCGTCGCGACCAGCGGGCCTCTAGTTGGCGTTGACCTCGCCCTTGAGCAGCCGCCCGGTGGTGCGGTTGAGCCGCTCGCCGCCCTCCCAGTGCAGCATGTCGCCGGCCAGCCAGACGCGGAAGCAGGCACGCATCCCCTGACGCAGCGCGCGCCACTTGGTGCACAGGGCACCGGCGTGATCGACAGTCCAGGCTCCCTCTTCGCGCGTGCCGCCCTCGTTGCGGAACCATGCCGTGCCGTCCGGACGGAAATAGATCCACACGCGGCCGCGCCGATCGCGCGGCGCCATGACCGTCAGCGCCGCCAGCGGGTACGGCCCCGCGAAGGCGGGCCTGCCCGACAGCAG
>CAZLBB010000125.1:8345-16776 GCA_964557415.1 uncultured Rhodospirillaceae bacterium | reverse complement strand
CGATCTCGACGCCGAGCGGCAGGCGCGTCGAGCTGCCGTTGGCGGCGATGGCGCCATCGAGCATCGAGGCGCGCGCCAGCGCGGCCAGCGTGATCGACGGGCCGCCGATCCGATGCGCGTGCAGCGCCTTGTCGGCGTAGATCACGTCGGCCGGCGCGCATTGCAGCTGCTCGGCCGCGCGGCGCTTGAGCTCGGCGATCATCTGCTGGCAGGCGTCGTGCACGGCGGCCGCCATGGTGCGCGTCACGCGGCTGCCGGCGGAGATGTTGGTGAAGGCGACCGACTTGGTGTCGCCCATCTGCACGTGCACCTCGGCGGGGTCGAGCCCCATCGACTCGGCCGCCACCTGCGTCATCGAGGTGCGCGTGCCGGCGACGTCGACCGCTCCCACCGTCACCATCAGCCGCGCGTCGCCGGTCAGCGACATGTGGCAGGCGGAGGTCATCGACGTGCCGCGCCAGTAGCCGATCGCCAGGCCGCGTCCGCGCGGGTTGCGCCCGGGCGGCAGCTTGTCGGTCCAGCACGGATGCGCCGCGACGCGCTCGAGGATCGTCGTCAGGCCGATGCTGGGGAAGGGCGTGCCGACCACCATCGGGCTGCCGGTGGTCGACGCGTTCACGCGGCGGAAGGCGAGCGGATCGATGCCCAGGCGCTCCGCCAGCTCGTCCATCGCCTGCTCGACGGCGAAGCCGGCCTGCGGCCCGCCCGGCGCGCGGTACGATTCGGCGCGCGGCTTGTTGGTGACGACGTCGAAGCCCTCGAGCAGCAGGTTCGGGCACTGGTAGAGATTGGCCGAGGCCTGCATCGGCAGGGTGGTCGGCGTGCCGGGGAAGCCGCCCGCGTCGAACAGGTAGCGCGCCTGGATCGCGGTCAGGCGCCCGTTGCGCCTGGCGCCGACCTTGACCTCGATCTCGGCCGCCGGCGCCGGGCCGGTCGCGACCATCACCTCGGCGCGGCTCAAGACGATCTTCACCGGGCGGCCGCATTTTTCCGAAAGCTTCGCCGCCACCGGCTCGACATGCGCATTGATCTTGCCGCCGAAGCCGCCGCCGATCTCCAGCGGCACGACCTTGAGCTGCGACTGCGGCTTGCCCAGGATGGCGGCGAGCTGCAGCTCGAGCATGAACGAGCCCTGGGTCGAGGCCCAGACCGTGGTCATGCCGCTCGGGCTCGCTTCCGCCACGGCCGCGACGGGCTCGATATAGCCCTGGTGCGCGGTGTCGACCGTGTAGCGCCGCTCGACCACCTGGTCCGCCTCGGCGAAGCCGCGCTGAACGTCGCCGCGCGCGTGCACGGTGCGGCTGCCGACATTCGACGGCCGCGCCGGCTTCGGCTCGACGCCCTTCGTGTACCAGTCCGGGTGCAGCAGCGGCGCGTCGGGGCGCATCGCCTCGGCGATCGAGAGGACCGGCTGCAGCACCGCGTACTCGACCTCGATCAGCTCGAGCGCCGCCTCGGCGACGTGCGGGTCCGATGCCGCCACGGCGGCGACCGGCTGGCCGACCCAGAACACCTTGCCGCGCGCCATGCACACTTCCGCCAGGGCCGCGGCGTCGGCGAAGCCCTCGCCGATCTGCACCGTCGCGCCGTCGGGAATGTCGGGGAAATCGGCGGCGCTGACCGCGGCGCAGACGCCCTTCAGCGCCAGCGCCTTGCTGACGTCGACGCTGACGATGCGCGCATGCGCGTGCGGGCTGCGCTTGATCCGCCCGTGCGCCAGCCGCGGCAGGATGAAGTCGGCCGGATAGACCGCGCGCCCGGTCACGCGCTCTTTCGCGTCCACCCGCGGCAGGCGTTGGCCGACGACCTTCAGCTCGGGGGAGGGCGTGTCCATGCTCGGTCTTGTACCCCTATCGACAGCGCGGCCGTCAGGCCGCAACCGAACCCAGAAGCGCACGCGGAGACGCGGAGGCGCGGAGCGAGGCAGCGCAAGGGTGACCCGCTTTGGCGCGCTCCCGGCGATTGCGGCTTGATCCGCTCCGCGTGCTCCGCGTCTCCGCGTGAACCAGCCGTGGCCGAGCCCCGACGTGCCCTTCGAAGACGTTCGGGAGCCCGGGCATGAAGCTCATGCAGCATCGGTCGCATTCGACCCAGCCGCGGCCGCTTCGATGGCGGCGACGATCTTGTCGTAGCCGGTGCAGCGGCAGAGATTGCCCGCGATGGCGGCGCGGATCTCGTGCGGCGTCGGGCGCGGGTTGCGTTCCAGCAGCGCGCGCGCCGCGACCACGATGCCGGGCGTGCAGAAGCCGCATTGCGTGCCGCCGAGATCGATCAGCGCCTGCTGCACGCGATCGAGCCGGTCGCCGTGGGCCACGCCTTCGATCGTGCGGACGTCGCCGCCCTCGGCCTCGCAGGCGAACACGATGCAGGCGTTGACCGGCTGGCCGTCCAGCAGCACGGTGCAGGCGCCGCAATTGCCGTTGCCGCAGCCTTCCTTGGTGCCGGTCAGGCCGAGGCGGTCGCGCAAGAGGTCGAGCAGCGTGTCGCGCGTGTCGGCCGTGACCGCCACGGACTCGCCGTTGACCGTGAGCTCCAGCGCCTTCTTCACGCGACCTCCACCGCGATGCCGAGCTGCGCGCAGCAATCGGCCAGCGCGCGGCGCATCAGCACGCGCACCAGCTCCGTGCGATAGGCGGCCGAGCCGCGCGTGTCCGAGATCGGCCGCGCCTCGGCGGCCGCCAGGCTTCCCGCCGCGTCGAACAGCGCGGCGGACGGTTTCTCGCCGGCCAGGCGCTGCTCCGCCCGCGCGCTGCGGATCGGCGTCGGCGCCACCGAGGCGAGCGCCACGCGCGCCTCGGCGATGACGCCCGCGGCGTCGAGCCGGAGCCAGGCGCCGGCGCCGGCGACGGCGATGTCCATCTCGCGCCGCGGCGTGAAGCGCAGGTATTTCGCGGCGCTGCGCTCGGGCGGCGCCGGCAGGACGATCGCCTGCAGCAGCTCGCCCTTGCCCAGCTTCGTCTTGCCCGGCCGCTCGAACAGCGTCTCGACCGGCGCCTCGCGCGTGCCGTCGGGACCCGCGATGACGGCGCGCGCGCCGAGCACGATCAGCGCCGGGATCGCGTCGGCCGAGGGCGCGGCGTTGCACAGGTTGCCGCCGATGCTGGCGCGGTTCTGGATCTGCCACGAGCCGATCATGCGGCCGGATTCGACCAGCGCGGGATGGCGCGCCAGCGCCGGGTGCGCCGCCATCTTCGTCACGCTCAGCGCCGCGCCGATGCGCAGACTGCCGTCCGGCGCCGCCTCGATCGACGTCAGCGCGGGGATGCGCTTCAGGTCGACCACGTGCGCGACCGCGCGCCGTCCCTCGCGCATCTGCACGATCAGGTCGGTGCCGCCCGCCAGCGGCTGCGCGCCCCGGCCGAGCAGCGCCACGGCCTCGGCGACGGTGGCGGGAGAAGAGAACGCGAACTCCTTCACGCCGGCAGGATCGACCGCGACGCCGCCGCCCGTCAAGCCGCGCAGGCCCGCATGCCATGGCGCGGCCATCGCCGGCTTGACCGGCGGCCCGGGCCGCCATATTGTATACAACGAGAATACAGCATGGCAGGCGGGGTTGGCGGCGTGGTCGACAGCGGGTCGCGACGGTCCGGCCGGGCGGGCGCCAGCGGGCGGCGCACGGTGTACGAGCGGATCAAGGCCGACATCCTCTCGCTCGCGCTCAAGCCCGGGCAGGACATCGACGAGGTGTCGCTCAGCCGGCGCTACGGCGTGTCGCGCACGCCGGTCCGCGAAGCGCTGATCATGCTGGGCGGCGAGGGGCTGGTCGCGTTCGGGCAGAACCGCCGCGCCGGCGTCACGCCGCTGATCCTCGCCGACTATCCCCGCTTCATCGAGGCGCTCGACCTGACGCGGCGCGCGGTCAGCCGGCTGGCGGCGGCGCGCCGGCACGACAGCGACATCGCCAAGCTGCGCGCCGCCGAGGCCGCCTTCGCCCGGGCCGCGCGCGGCTCGCTCATGGGCAGCGACGCGCTGGCGCACCGGCTGTCGCCGCTGGAGACCGCGCTCATCCGCGCGGTCGCCGAGGCCGGGCACAACGCCTACCTGACCGAGAGCTGCGACCGGCTGCTGACCGTCGGCCAGCGCATGCTGCGCATTCCCTATGCCTACGATGCGACCCCCGGCGAGCCGGTCGACGCCTTCGTCCGGCGCGTCGTCGCGCGCCACAGCGGGCTGGTCGGCGCGATCGAGGCGGGCGACGCCGACGCGGCGGAGGCCGAGGCGCACGCGCTCACGACCGGGCTCGTCGAGCGGCTGCGCAGCTATTTCGAGGAGAACCTGACCCTGGGCCTGAACCTTGCCCAAACCCTGGGCGGCCGGACGGCGGCGGCGGCGACGCCGCGCGTCGCCGCGCCGGCGCCCGCCCGAAGCTGAACCGAAGGAGGACCTTCCATGGCGCTTCACCGCAGCATGATCAAGGGCATCATGCCCGCCCTTACCACGCCGATCGACCCGGCGACGGGCACCGTCGCGCGCAAGGCGGTGCGCAGCATGGTCGAACACGTCGTCGCCGGCGGCGCCGGCGGCCTGATCCCGGTCGGCGGGACCGGCGAGTACGCGGCGCTGTCGCCCGCCGACCGCACCGCGATGGTCGAGGCCACGGTCGAGGCCGGCCGCGGCCGCGTGCCGGTCATCGCCGGCGTGCTCGCGCCCGGCCTGCGCGAGGCGATCCAGGCGGGCCGCGACTTCCTCGCGGCCGGGGCCGACGGGCTGATGCTGATCGCGCCCTTCTACGTCACACCGACGCAGGAGGGCATCCGCGACTACTACAAGGCCTATGCCGACGCGATCGGCGGGCCCGTCCTGCTGTACGAGATCCCCTACCGCACCGGCGTCGCGCTCAAGGCCGACACCATCGCCGCCATCGCCGAGGACGGCAGCATCGTCGGCATGAAGTCGTCGAACCCGGACATGGGGCAGTTCACGCGCGTGCTGGCGCTGTGCGGCGAGAAGATCGGCGTCATGAGCGGCGAGGAGCCGTTGCTGCCGACCTGCGTCGCCATGGGCGCGGTCGGCGGCGTGCTCGCCACCGCCGTGCTGTTTCCGCGCATCTGGGGCGAGATCTACGAGCTCGCCCGCGCCGGCAACCTCAAGGCGGCGCTCGGCCGGCACAAGGAGCTGGCGGCGATGCTCGCGGCGGTCTTCGCCGAGTGCAACCCCGGCCCGCTCAAGGCGGCGCAGGCGATGATCGGCATGCCGGTCGGTCCGGCGCTGCCGCCGCTCCGCGCGCCGTCGAAGGAGGTCGCGGACCGGCTGGCGGCCACGCTGCCGCCGCTCCAGGCCTACGAGGCGCGGCTGGCGCAGAAGGCGGCATGAGCGGCCATCCGCGAGCCCGTACCGCCTCGGACCCGGTCGTCCAGTCGCTGAAGGAGCGCCTGGCGCCCGGCGCCGTGCTCACGGACCCGGCGGAGGTCGAGCCCTTCTGCGTCGACTGGCGCGGGCGCGAGCGCGGCGCGGTGCGCTGCGTCGTGCTGCCGGGCACGACCGAGGAGGTCGCGGCGGTCGTGCGTCTCGCGGCGGAGCGCGGGGTGCCGCTGTTCCCGCAGGGCGGCAACACCGGGCTCTGCTACGGCGCGGTGCCGGGCGCCGACGGCGCCGGCCTCGTGCTCGGACTCAGGCGCATGAACCGCATCCGCCGCGTCGACCGCGCCGACAACTCGCTGATCGCCGAGGCGGGCGCGCCGCTCGCCGCGGTGCATGAAGCGGCCGACGGCGTCGGCCGCCAGTTCCCGCTCTATCTCGGCAGCGAGGGTTCGGCGCAGATCGGCGGGCTCGTCTCGACCAACGCCGGCGGCACCGGCGTCATCCGCTACGGCGCCATGCGCGACCTCGTGCTCGGGCTCGAGGTCGTGCTGCCCGACGGGCAGGTCTGGAACGGGCTCTCGACGCTGCGCAAGGACAACACCGGCTACGACCTCAAGCATTTGTTCATCGGCGCCGAGGGCACGCTCGGCGTGGTCACCGCCGCGGCGCTGCGGCTCTTCCCCGTCATGCGCGCGAGCACCCATGCCTGGGTCGCGGTCGACTCGCCCGAGGACGCGCTCCGGCTGCTCGGGCGCTGCCAGGACGCGTTCGACACCGCGATCCACGCCTTCGAGCTGCTGTCGCGCTCCGAGGTCGAGATCACGCTCGCCAACGTGCCGGGCAACCGCGTCCCCTTCGCCGCGGCCCCGCCGTGGTCCGTGCTGATCGAGCTGGGCGACACCGACCCCGAGGCGCCGCTCGCCGCGCGGCTCGAGCGGGTGCTGGCGGCCGCCCTGGAGGCGGGCGCGATCGCCGACGCCGCCGTGGCGCAGAGCGAGGCGCAGGCGAAGTCCTTCTGGCGGCTGCGCCACAGCGTGTCCGAGGCCAACAAGCACCACGGCACCTCGCACACGCACGACGTCTCGGTGCCGGTCTCGCAGGTGCCGGCGTTCATCCGCGCGGCCGACGCCATGCTTGCGCGCGACTTTCCCGACGCGGTCCCGCTGGTCGTCGCGCATTTCGGCGACGGCAACGTGCACTACATCGCCATGTTCCGGCGCGAGGACTGGGCGCGGCGCGCCGATCCCGAGCGCGAGATCGACCGGCTGCAGACGGCGGTGCACGACATCGCCAGCCGCTTCGGCGGCAGCTTCAGCGCCGAGCACGGCATCGGCCGCAAGCTCGTCGGCGAGCTCGCGCGCCTGACCCAGCCCGCCGAGCTCGACCTCCTGCGCCGCCTCAAGCGCGCCGTCGACCCCGCGGGCCGGCTGAACCCGGGCATCCTGTTCGCGGAGTAGGGGGCTCATCCTTCGGCAGGCTCGGGACGAGGGGCTTGCTTGCGTGATGCCGCACGTCCCGCGGCGGTCCCCTCGACCTCTCCCGGGCTTGCCGAAGGGCGAGGCGCCGGGCGGGCTGCGCCGCGCGCGGCGAAGACAAAGGAACCACGGAGCATGAACACGGTCGATCGGGAAGCGCGCGCGCCGGTCCGCGGAAGCCTCGCGGCGTTCGACGCCGCGGAGTATCGCCGGCGCGTCGCCTGGCTGCAGCAGCGCATGCGCGAGAAGGGTGCGGCGCTGCTGATCGCCGACATGGCGGAGCATCTCGCCTATCTGACCGGCTTCGACATCTCCACCACGATGTACCGCGCCTGCCTGGTGCCGGCGGCGGGCGACCCGGTCATGGTGCTGCGCGAGCTCGACGAGGGCCCGTTCCTGGAGACGAGCTGGCTTCGGGACCACGTCTCGTTCCGCGACTCCGACGATCCCGTTGCGGCGGTCGCGCGCGCCATCGAGGCGCGCGGCCTGGCGAGTGCCCGGATCGCGGTCGACCTGCAGTCGCATTCGCTGACCGTGCGCGGCTTCGAGGCGCTGAAGCGCGCCCTGCCGGGCGCCGCGTTCGTCGACCTGTCGGACGACCTCATGCAGATGGGGCTGGTCAAGTCGGCGGCCGAGATCGAATGCCTGCGGCGCGCCGCGGCGATCGTCGACGCGGTCATGCGCGAGACGATCGAGGCCGCCGGGGCCGGCATGACCGAGCGCGAGGCGCAGGCGATCGCCGCCGCCGGCTTCGCCCGGCACGGCGCCGACCACGCGCCGGTCGGGCCGGTCACATCGGGCACCGGCGAGAACTTCCTGCACGGGCGCACGCACGACCGGCCGCTCGCGACCGGCGACATCCTGCATCTCGAGCTGATCCCGCGCTGGCGCGGCTACTCGGCGCGGCTGATGCGCTCGACCGTGCTGGGCGGCCCGAGCGCGGCGCAGCTTCGCGTCGCGCGCCAGCTCGCCGACATCCAGGACCGCCAGTTCCAGGCGATGAAGCCCGGCGCGCCGGCGCGCGAGGTCGACGCCATCGCCCGCCGCGGCGTGCTCGAGGCGGGCCTCAGGCCGCGCTACGACAACATCACCGGCTACACGCTCGGCTACTACCCGCTCAGCACGCCGCGCTCGAGCAACTTCCACCGCGCCTTCCTGCCCAACGCCGACTGGACGCTCGAGCAAGGCATGGTGTTCCACATGTACGTCTCGGCCCAGGGCCTCGCCTTCAGCGAGACCGTGCTGGTGACGCCAGGCGGCGCCGAGCGCCTGACGCAGCTCGAGCGCAAGGTGTTCGCGCGTTAGCAACCCTCGCCCGCCGCAGGCGGGAGAAGGTGGCGCGCTTAAGCGCGCCCTCACCCTCCCATTGCCTTCGGCAATGGGCCCCTCCCTCTCCCAGCTTCGCTGGGCGAGGGAAGTTTTTCCTAATTCCCCTTCCTCGGCTCCGCGTCGAGCCGCGCGACGGCGCCTTCGAGCTCCGGTCTCGGCGCGGGGTAGAGCTGCATCACCAGCGGGTCGTGGCCGGGGATGATGTGGTCGGGCGAGTCCGCCAGACGCTCGACCTTGCGGAAGGCCTGGATCATGTCGCCGAGATGGTAGGCGGTGGTGAACAGGCGGTTGGTGCGCATGTGCTCGTAGTAGTGGCTGGCGTCCGA
>CAZLBB010000125.1:0-8335 GCA_964557415.1 uncultured Rhodospirillaceae bacterium | reverse complement strand
CCCGCGCACGACCTGCAGGCCGGCGGTGTGGCCGCCGGTGAAGTGCACGCTGACGCCGGGCGCCAGCTCCTCGTCGCCGTCGTGGAAGGCGACCCGGCTCTTGAAGTTGAGCCGCACCAGGCCTGCGATGTCCTCGGGCTCGAAGCTGTGGCCGAAGAACGCGTAGGCCATGTTGCGCCCGGTGGCGTAGCTCATCTCCCTGTCCTGCAGGTGGAAGCGCGCCTGCGGGAACTTGTCGAAATTGCCGACATGGTCGTAGTGCAGGTGCGTCAGGATCACGTCGGTCACGGCGTCGGCCTTGAGGCCCACGAGGTCGAGGCTCTTCGCCGGGCAGCGCAGATGCGTGCGCTTGCGCTGGGCGGCCACCTCGGCGGTGAAGCCGGTGTCGACCACGTAGTGGCGCCCGGCGCCCTTGATCACCCAGGTGAAGTAGTCCATCGGCATCGGCGCGTCGTGCGGGTCGCCGCCGATGAAATGGTCGGTCCGCCGCGCCTGGCGCGTGGCGTAGCGGATCGCATAGACCTCGTACTCGGGCAGGACTGCCATCGCGCTTCCTCCGTCCTCGCTCGTTGCCGCGAACCCTATTCCAACGTGGCGGCGATCGCCACCTGACCGAATCGCTATTTCTGTTATGCGCCGCGCGGGAATGCCCGGGCGGCCGGGCCGGTCCTATAGTCGGCGAGCAAGCGCAGGATGCGGGGGCAACCCGGCACCGAGGGGGAAACGTCGATGGCAGGACCGGTTCTCGGATTCGTCGGGCTCGGGCGCATGGGCGGGCCGATGTCGTCGCGGCTCATGGACGCGGGCTACGGGCTCTGCGTCTACGACACCAGCGCCGCGGCGATGAAGCCGCTCGTCGCGCGCGGCGCCAAGGCGGCGAAGTCGCCGGCCGAGGTCGCCTCGGCCTCCGAGATCGTGCTGATGAGCCTGCCGACGCCGCCGGTGGTGCAGACGGTCGCGCTGGGCGAGAACGGGCTGGTGCACGGCTCGGCGATCCGCACGGCGATCGACCTGTCGACCACCGGGCCGGGCGTGGCCAAGGTCGTCGCCGAGGGCCTGGCGCCGCGCCAGGTCGCCTGGGTCGATTCGCCGGTCAGCGGCGGCATCGCCGGGGCGGCGAAGGGCACGCTCGCGGTCATGGTGTCGTGCCCGAAGGCGACCTACGGCACGGTCGAGCCGATCCTGAAGAATTTCGGCAAGCTGTTCTACACCGGCGAGAAGCCCGGCCTCGCGCAGGTCGCCAAGCTCGGCAACAACCTGCTCGCCGCCGCGGCGCTGGTGGTTTCGTCCGAGGCGCTTGCGATGGGCACCAAGGCCGGCATCGACCCCAAGGTGATGATCGACATCATCAACGCCGGCAGCGGGCGCAACAGCGCGACGCAGGACAAGTTCCCGCGCTCGATCCTGCCCGGCACGTTCGATTTCGGCTTCGCCACCGGCCTGTCCTACAAGGACGTGCGCCTGTGCGTCGACGAAGCCGAGGCGCTCGGCGTGCCGATGGTGGTGGGTGCGGCGGTGCGCCAGATGCTGGCGGTGACGCAGGCGAAGTTCGGCGCGGATTCCGACTTCACCTCGATCGCCAAGGTGGTCGAGGAATGGGCGGGAGTCGAGATTCGCAGCCGCAGCGGCAATTGAGGCCGGCGATGGGCGCTGCTCGCGACACGACCGCGCGCCTCGTCGCGCGCGCGGCGCTGGCGACCGAGCTTTCGCGCCTGGCGCCCGAGGTCGTCGCCAAGGCCAAGCTCTGCCTCATCGACTTCCTCGCCTGCGCGTTCGAGACGGGCGAGCTGCCGTGGAGCCGGCAGGCGCTCGCGGTCACCCGCCTCGTCGCCGGCGGCGCGGCGGTGATCGGCACGGACGCGACGGCGCACCCGGGCGACGCCGCCTTCGCAAACGCGGTGCTCGGCCACGGCCTCGTGCGCGAGGACATGCACACCGGCAGCATCAGCCATCTCGGCATCGTCATCTGGCCGACCCTGCTGGCGCTGGCGCACCAGGCGCGCGCATCGGGCGCCGATTTCCTCGCCGCCGCCGTCGTCGGCTACGAGGCCGGCGGGCGGATCGGCCGCGCGCTGTTCGACGCCGAGCTGGCGCGGCTGTTCCGGCCCACGGGGCTCACCGGCCCGGTCGCCGCCGCGGTCGCCGGCGCGCGGCTCCGGCGCCTGGGAGAGGACGCCGCGACGCACGCCCTGTCGCTCGGGGTCAACACGGCGCTGGGCCTGAACCAGTGGCCGCACTCCGGCGGCAGCGAGATGTATCTCCATCCCGGCTTCGCCGCGCGCAACGCCGTGGCCGCGGTCGAGCTGGCCGAAGCCGGCGTCTACGCCTCCGAGGACATCCTCGAGGGCGAGGCCGGCCTGTTCGCCGCCTATCGCCGCAAGGCCCCGCGCGGCGACGTCGCGCTGTTCGCCGACGCCAGACCCGAGATCCTCGCCGTCTATTTCAAGCCGGTGCCGGCCTGCAACTACGCGCAGACCGCCTGCCAGGCGGCGCTGCAGGTGGCGCGCGCGCTGGGAGAGAGGCGCTGCGACATCCAGTCGGTCGCGATCCGCGTCTCCGACGCGGCCAGGCGCTACCCGGGCTGCGACTTCGCGGGCCCGTTCGCGCGCGCGCTGCAGGGCAAGATGAGCATCCAGTACGTCGCCGCCGCCGCGCTGGCGCGCGGCGTCGCCGAGGAGAAGAACTACCAGGTGCTCGACGATCCGGAGGTCCTGCGCCTGGTGCGCGCCACGACGCTCGAGAGCGACGCCGGCTTCACCGCCGCCTATCCCGGCCGGCAGGGCGCGGAGGTCGCGGTCGTGCTCGGCGACGGCACGCGCGTCGCCCGCCGGGTCGAGGACGTGATCCCGGCGACCGCGGACGAGGTGCGCGCCCGCTTCCGGCGCTCCGCCGCGGCCAAGGTCGGCGAGCCACGCGCGCTGTCGATCGAGGCCGCGATCGACCAGCTCGAGCAGGCCGGCGACGCCGGCAGCATCGCCGCGCTGTGCGCCACGGCCGCGCCGGACGCCAGGCGCCTCGCATCCGACTGACGCGGGTCGGAGGACCCGCGGGCCGCCAACGAACAAGATTCAGGGAGGGTCAGATTTCGAGTCTCGTCGGCGAGGTCGGGGCGCGGCGTGCACCGCCGCTCCGCCCTCACCCAACTCCGGCTAAGTGGGTCCTTCGCTGCGCTACGGACCCGCTAAGCCTCCGTATCCCTCTCCCCCCGCTGCACGGGGGGCGAGGGACGGAATTCGAATCCCTCGCCCGCCGTAGGCGGGAGAGGGAGGGGCCCACGCCAACGGCGTGGGAGGGTGAGGGCTGGCTCGGTCGCCCATGCACCGGGGACTCCCCGCCGTGATGATGCTCGAGAACTTCCTCCAGGCGCTGACCGCCGGCATCCTGGCGGGGTCGATCTACGGGCTCATGTGCGTCGGCCTGGCGCTGATCTTCGGCGTCATGCGCGTGATCAACTTCGCGCAGGGCGACTTCATGATGCTCGGCATGTACGCCGCCTACTACCTGTTCGCGGCGCTGGGCGTGCAGGCGGCGTTCGGCAACAATCTCGGGCCCTATGTCGCGGTCGGCCTGGCGGCGCCGTTCCTGTTCGCCTTCGGCTACGTGATCCACCGCGTGCTGATCTCGCGCGTCACCGGCGCGCGCACGGCCGGGCTCGAGGGCGAGGGGCACTACGCGCAGCTGATCCTGACGCTCGGCATCGCGCTGATCCTGCAGAACGGCGGGCAGATCCTGTTCGGCTCGGTGCTGGTCTCGGTGCGCACGCCGCTGTCGAGCAGCGCCTGGGAGATCGGGCCGCTGTGGGGCGACCTGGTCAGCGTGTTCGTCAACAAGTCGCGCGGCATCGCCGCGCTGGTGTCGGTCGCGACGATCGCCGCGCTGGCGCTCCTGATCGCGCGCACCACGCTCGGCAAGTCGCTGCGCGCGGCGGCCGACAATCCCGAGGCAGCGACCTACATGGGCATCGAGGTCGACCATGCCTACCGCGTCGCCTTCGGCCTCGGCGCCGCGATCACTTCGATCGCGGGCGGGCTGCTCGCGACCAACTACCCGTTCCAGCCGCATATCGGGCTGGAATACGTGATCGTCATGTATGCCGGCGTCGTGCTCGGCGGCATGGGCAGCATCCTCGGCGCCTTCTGGGGCGGCATGGCGATCGGCCTGGTGCAGCAGCTCTCGACGCTGGTGCTGCCGACGCAGCTGCAGAACGCGGCGATCTTCGTCGTGTTCCTGCTGATCGTGTTCCTGCGGCCGCAGGGCTTCTTCGGCCGCGTGGTCGAGAGGACGTAGGCGATGCCGGCGCTCCGTTCGCTGCTGCCCGTCCTCGTCTTCGCCGCGGCCTACGCGGCGCTCGCCCTCATGGTGACCAACAACTACTACCAGCTCATGCTGACGCTGGTGCTGGTGTGGGCGATCTTCGGCCTGTCCTGGAACGTCTTGAGCGGCTACACCGGTCTGGTGTCGTTCGGCCACGCCGCCTTCTTCGGCATCGGCGCCTACACGACGGCGCTCGGCCAGATCTATTTCGACGTCTCGCCGTGGTTCCTGATCCCGGTGGCGGCGGCGTTCGGCGCGGTCGCCGGGCTCCTGATCGGCTTCCCGACCTTCCGCCTGCGCAGCCACTACTTCGCGCTCGCCATGCTCGCCTATCCGCTGGCGCTCTACTACGTGTTCGAATGGCTGGGCTACCAGGAAATCACCCTGCCGATGAAGCGCGAGAACGCCGCTTCCTACATGCAGTTCGAGGATCACCGCCTTTACACGCTGGTCGCGCTCGCCCTGCTGGTCGTGGTGATGCTGGCGACCCGGATGATCGAGGGCTCGCGCTTCGGCATGGCGCTGCTCGCGATCAAGCAGAACGAGGCCGCGGCCGAGGCGGCCGGCATCGACACGCTCGCCTGGAAGCTCAAGGCGATCACGGTCTCGGGCGCGATCGGCAGCGCGGTCGGCGGCTTCTACGCCGTCGTGCTGCTGGTGGTCACGCCGGTGTCGGTGTTCGGCATGCTGGTCTCGGCCCAGGCGCTGACCGTCACGATGTTCGGCGGCGTCGGCACGGTGTGGGGACCGGTGATCGGCTCGGCCGTGCTGATCCCGCTGGCCGAGACGCTGCAGGCGCATCTCGGCGCGCGCTTTCCCGGCATCCACGGCGTGATCTACGGGCTGGCGATCATCGTCGTGATCCTGGTGGCGCCGGAAGGCGTGTTCTGGAAGGCGCGCGACCACCTGCGCCGGCGCCGCGCGCCGCAAGCGGCCGATGCCGTGCCGGGGCCGACGCCGCTGCCGGCGGTCGCGGCCGCGAACGACCCGGCGCCGCCCGGGCGCCCCGAAGCCGGCCGCGTGCTGCTCGAGGTGCGCGGCCTCACCAAGAGCTTCGGCGGCCTGAGGGCGGTGCAGGACGTCGCCTTCCAGGTGCGCGAGGGCGAAATCCTCGGCATCATCGGGCCGAACGGCGCCGGCAAGACGACGGCGTTCAACCTGCTCAACGGCTTCCTCAGGCCCGACGCGGGCGAGGTGCTGCTCGACGGCCGCGACATGGTCGGGCGCAAGCCGCACGCGCTGTGCCAGGCCGGCGTCGGGCGCACCTTCCAGATCATGCGCCCGTTCCCGCGCATGTCGGTCGCCGACAACGTCGTCGTCGGCGCCTACGTGCACGCGGCGACCGACGCCGAGGCGCGCCGCTCCGCCGCCGAGGCGATCCGGCGCGTGGGGCTGGCCGCCGTCGCCGGGCGGCTCGCCGGCGGGCTCACCACCAAGGAGCTGCGGCTCATGGAGCTGGCGCGCGCGCTCGCCGGCAAGCCGCGCATCCTTTTGCTCGACGAGACGCTCGCCGGCCTCGGCCAGGCCGAGGCGGCCGAGGTGATCCAGGTGATCCGCGGCCTGGCGGCGCAGGGCACGACGATCGTCATCATCGAGCACACGATGCACGCCATGGTCAGGCTGGTCGACAGGTTCGTCGTGCTCGACCACGGCGCCGTGCTGGCCGAGGGCGCGCCCGAGGCGATCACGCGCGACCCGCGCGTGATCGAGGCCTATCTCGGCAAGAAATGGAGCGCCCATGCTGCGGCTTGAGGCCCTGAGCGCGGGCTACACCGCCGTGCCGGTCCTCAACGGCGTGTCGATCGCCGTCGACGAGGGGCAGTTCGTCGCCATCGTCGGGCCGAACGGCGCCGGCAAGACCACGCTGTTCAAGACGATCTCGGGCACGGTCAGGCTGATGGGCGGCTCGATCCGCTTCCTCGACACCGATCTCGCTTCGGTGCCGCCGCATCGCCGCGCGCATCTCGGCATCGCGCACGTTCCCGAGGGCCGCCAGGTGTTCCCGTCGCTGACGGTTATGGAGAACCTCGAGATGGGCGCCTACACCGAGGCCGGGCGGCGCGACTGGAAGAGCAACATCGAGCGCATCTTCGCCTGGCTGCCGGTGCTGGCCGAGCGGCGCGACCAGCTCGCCGGCACGCTGTCGGGCGGCGAGCAGCAGATGCTGGCGATCGGCCGCGGGCTGGCCTCGTCGCCGAAGCTCTTGATGCTCGACGAGCCGTCGATGGGCCTCGCGCCCACGATCGCCGATTTCATCTTCGAGCGGCTGATCGAGATCCGCCGCCAGTCCGGGCTCACCGTCCTTCTGGTCGAGCAGCGCGTCGCCGAGGCGCTGGAATCCGCGGACCACGGCTACGTCCTCGAGATGGGGCGCGTGGTCCTCGAAGGCAACAACAAGACGCTCAGGGCGGACGACCGCGTCCGCCAGGCCTATCTCGGCATGTAGACGACAACGAACCCATAGAGGAGGAAACCGTCATGACATTCAGGCGCAAGATTCTCGCAGGACTGTTGCCGGCGCTGGCGGCGCTGGCGCTGTGGACGCCGCAGGCCGGCGCGCAGCAGCCGAAGGAGGTCAAGGTCGGCCTGCTGGTGCCGCTGTCCGGCATCTACGCCCGGCCCGGCGCGGTGATGCGCATGGGCGCCGAGATGGGCGTCGAGCACATCAACGCCCAGGGCGGCATCAAGGCGCTGGGCGGCGCCAAGCTGAAGCTGGTCGTGCTCGACAGCGGCGACAGCACCGAGAAGGCCAAGGCCGCCGCGCAGCGCATGGTGGCGCAGGAAACCGACCTGGTGGTGGCAAGCGGGTCCTATCTCAGCTCGTTCACGCTCGCCGTCACCGAGGTGACCGAGCGCGCCAAGCTGCCGATGCTGACGCTCAGCTATTCCGACCTGATCACCGAGCGCGGCTTCAAGTACATCTTCCAGACCTCCGCCACCTCGGGCGCGCAGGCCGAGCAGTCCCTGCCCGAGCTGATCAAGGTGGCCGAAGCGTCCGGCGGCGGGAAGCCGCAGACGGTGGCGATCATCACCGACAACACCGCGGCCTCGATCGCTTCGGTCAAGCCGATGCGGGAGACCCTGCTGGCCAAGGTCGGGCTCAAGCTGGTGGTGGACGAGACCTTCACGCCGCCGCTGTCGGACGCGACGCCGCTGGTGCAGCGCGTGCGCGCGGCCAAGCCGGACCTGCTGTTCTTCCTGCCGACGGTCATCTCCGACGCCAAGCTGCTGCTGGAGAAGATGAACGAGTTCGGCATGGGCCAGGGCAAGGTGCCGACCATCTCGTTCGGCATCGCCATCGCCGAGCCGGACATGCTGAAGACCATGACGCCCGAGCTGCTGCAGGGCGTCATCGCGGTGGTCGGCAACTGGGGCGGCAAGGGGCACGAGAAGCTGATCGCGGAGCTCAAGCAGAAGTACAACGAGCCCTGGATGACGCAGAACGCGATCTCGACCTACGGCGACATGTGGATCATGAAGTCGGCGCTCGAGAAGGCGGGCAAGGCCGACCGCGAGGCGGTGGCCGAGGCGCTGCGCAAGATGGACGACGGCCCGGCGACGAACTATCCGGGCGGCGTGATGAAGTTCGACGACAAGGGCCGCCGCGTCGGCGCGGGCCTGACCATCATCCAGTGGCAGAAGGGCGTGCCGGTCGTGGTCTATCCGCAAAACCTGGCGGTATCGCAGGCGATCTGGCCGAAGAAGTAGTCTAGAGTTCGGCGACCCAGCGCCCGCCGGCGGCGGCCCCGCCGGCGGGCGCGTTCGTGCAAGCAAGGAGAGGAACGGCATGGACAAGGCAGTTTTCGACAAGGGGCTCGAGATCCGCAAGAGCGTGCTCGGCAAGGAATACGTCGAGAAGTCGATCGCCGCGGCGGACGCGTTCAACAAGCCGCTGCAGGAGCTGGTGACCGAGTATTGCTGGGGCTGGTGCTGGGGCCGCGAGACGCTGCCGAAGAAGACGCGCAGCATGCTGAACCTCGCCATGCTGAGCGTCCTCAACCGCCCGCACGAGCTGAAGCTG
>CAZLBB010000124.1:0-16785 GCA_964557415.1 uncultured Rhodospirillaceae bacterium | reverse complement strand
TGCCGAACGGGTTGTCGAGGGGCTGCAGGGTTCTCTGCTCCAAGTCGATGTATCCGAGATCGTACTGCAGGAAGCTGACGATCCAAATGCCCTCGTCGACCTCCTTGATACCGGGGCACCGTCCCCGCCCGTCCATCGAGATCGCGATCCGCGCGTCCTCGAGCACGCTGGTGAACCCGATGCTGGTGATCCCCGGACCAAGCCCGGGGAGGCTGCCCTGGTCGGTGTTGAAGATCTCGGGTCGACCGTGTTCGGCCAGCGCCCCGTTCAATGCCTCGACGCAGGACCCGGCATCCATGGTGTTCGACAGCCGCCACGCCAGGACCTGATCTTCACTACAGGCACTCAGTCGAGGGAGTCGGGCAATTCCGCCTTCCGGCGCTTGATGAAGTCGCCGAGCGCCGCATCCAGCGCCGGATCCAGCGGCGGCGGTTCGTAGCGCGCCAAGGCGCGCTTGTAGGCGGCATTGGCCCGTTGCTCGGTCGTGAGGGCGCCCTGGTCCCGCCACTGCTCGAACGAGTTCGAATCCAGCACGTCGGAGATGTGGAATGCGTCGGCGTAACGCTGCAGCGTATGTGCCGCGCCGAGGTAGTGCTGTCCGGGGCCGACCTCCCGGAAGGCGGACAATGCGAACTCGTCGTCGCTCAGGTCGTAGCCGCCGAGCAGCCTCGCCATCATCGCCAGGTGATCCGCATCCTGCATGAACTTTTCGTAACTCACGCACAGTCCCCCTTCCATGTGCCCGGCGGCATGGATCAGGAAATTGACGCCCGAAAGCACCGTCATCATCAGCATGTCGGCCGATTCCTGGCCGGCCTGCGAGTCCATCGTCTTGGCCGAGGTCGACGCGGCGCCGCCGCGATACGGCAATCCGAGCCGCCGCGCCAGCTGCCCCAGCCCCAGCATGGCGAGCCAGCTTTCGGCCCCGCGAGTCGGCGCGCCGGACTTCATGTTGAGGCCGCTCAGCATCACGCCGAAGATGACCGGCGCACCCGGCCGCACGAGCTGCGTCAGGGCAGCGCCGGCCATGGCCTCGGCAAGCACCTGCGCCATCATGCCCGCGACGGTCACCGGCCCCATCGCGCCGCCCATCACGAAGGGGGTCACGATCGTCGCCTGGTTGGCCGCAGCGTAGATCCGCAGCGATTCCAGCATCGTGTGATCGAGGACGAGCGGCGAGTTCACGTTGATGATCGAGCCGACGACACAGTTCCGGTCGACGAATTCCCTGCCGAACACGATCTCGCACAGCGCGATCGTGTCGGCGGCGCGCGACCCGGCCGTGGCGACGCCGAGGAACGGCTTGTCCGACCATTTGAGATGGGCGTAGGCGAGGTCGAGATGGCGTTTGGACACGGGAATGTCGGTCGGCTCGCAGATCACCCCGCTCGAGTGCTGCAGGTGCGGGGTCATGTAGGTGAGCTTCACGAATTTCGTCAGGTCGTCGAGCGTGCCGTAGCGCCGGGGCTCGTCCAGGCTCTGGACGAAGGGCATGCCGTAGCCCGGCGCAAAGACGACGGCGTCGCCGCCCATGCGGACCGACCGTGCCGGATTGCGGGCGTGCTGCGTGAACTCGCGCGGCGCGGTGGCCTGGATCAGGCGGCGCGCCATGCCCGTCTCGAACCGCACCCGCTCGCCTTTGACCTCCGCCCCGGCTTCGTGCAGCAAGCGCAGGGATTCCGGATCGTTCCGGAATTCCATGCCGATCTCGCGCAGCAGTTCGTCCGCCTTGGACTCGATCAGCGACAGCTGTTCCTCGTCGAGGGGTTCGAACGGACGTAGCTTGCGGGTGATATAGGGCGCCGCGTTGGCTGGCTGCGGCGGCCGACGTGCGCGTGTTCTCCGGCCCATTGCGGCCTCCCTTGGCAGGGGCGCCTAGGCTAGCGCATCCGTGGCGCCGCCCGATGGGATGATCTGGACAGAATTATGCCCAGATTGGTCAGCCAGGCTATCCGACGCAACATGCCGTCCCTGGCAGATGCGGCCGCCGCGGGAGACGGGACCGCTGCGCGGACAGGCTCTGCCTGCGCGTGACGCCCGGGCGCGGCTGGCGGCCAGCAGCGCCCGGGCGTCCTCGCGCGGCGGTCAGGCGAGGTCGAAGCGGTCCGCGTTCATCACCTTGGTCCAGGCCGCGACGAAGTCGCTGACGAACTTCTTGCCCGAGTCGTCCTGCGCGTAGACCTCGGCGAGCGCCCGCAGCCGGGAGTTCGAGCCGAACACGAGATCGACGCGGGTGGCGGTCCACTTCACCTTGCCGCTGGCGCGGTCGCGGCCTTCGAACACGTCCCTGGCGTCCGACACCGGCTTCCACTCCGTGCCCATGTCGACCAGGTTCACGAAGAAGTCGTTGGTGAGCATGCCGGGACGGACGGTCAGGACGCCGTGCTGCGACTGGCCGTGGTTCGCGCCCAGCACGCGCATGCCGCCGACGAGGACCGTCATTTCCGGCGCGGTCAGGGTCAGCAGCTGCGCCTTGTCGACCAGCATCGCCTCGGCCGCAGCGCCGAGCCCCTTCCTATGGTAGTTGCGGAACCCGTCCGAGCGCGGCTCCAGCACGGCGAACGACTCGACGTCGGTCTGCTCGAGCGAAGCGTCGGTGCGGCCCGGCGCGAACGGAACCTCGACGTCGTGGCCGGCCTTCTTCGCGGCCGCCTCGACGGCGGCGCAGCCGCCGAGGACGATCAGGTCGGCGAGCGAGACCTTCTTCTTGCCGGACGCGGCGTTGAACGCCTTCCGGATGCCCTCCAGCGCCGCGAGCGCCTTCCCCAGCCGCGCCGGCTCGTTGACCTCCCAGTCCTTCTGCGGGGCGAGGCGGATGCGCGCGCCGTTCGCGCCGCCGCGCTTGTCGGACCCGCGGAACGTCGACGCCGACGCCCAGGCGGTCGAAACCAGCTCGGCGACGGAGAGCCCGCAGGCCAGGATCCTGGCCTTGAGCGCGGCCGCGTCCTTGGCGTCGATCAGCGGGTGACCGACCGCCGGAACGGGGTCCTGCCAGATGAGGTCCTCCTTGGGAACCTCCGCGCCCAGGTAGCGCGACTTCGGCCCCATGTCGCGGTGCGTCAGCTTGAACCACGCGCGGGCGAAGGCGTCGGCGAACTCCTCCGGGTTCTTGTGGAAGTGGCGCGAGATCTTCTCGTAGGCCGGATCCATCCGCATCGCCATGTCGGCGGTGGTCATGATGGTGGTCACGCGCTTCTTCGGGTCGTGCGCGGCCGGCGCGAGGTGCTTCGGGGCCGGATTGATCGGCACCCACTGCCAGGCGCCGGCGGGGCTCTTCACCAGGTCCCAGTCGTAGCCGAACAGCACGTCGAAATAGCCCATGTCCCACTTGGTCGGGTTCGCCGTCCACGAGCCCTCGATCCCCGAGGTGATGGCATCGCCGCCCTTGCCGCTGCCGTGGCGCGAGATCCAGCCGAGCCCCATCGCCTCGAGCGGCGCGGCCTCGGGCTCGGGACCGACCTGCGTCGCGCTGCCCGCGCCATGGCACTTTCCGAAGGTATGGCCGCCGGCGACCAGCGCGACGGTCTCGTAGTCGTTCATGGCCATGCGCGCGAAGGTCTCGCGGATGTCGCGCCCCGAGGCCAGCACGCTCGGCTGGCCGTTCGGCCCTTCCGGGTTGACGTAGATGAGACCCATCTGCACGGCGGCCAGCGGGTTCTCCAGGTCGCGGTCGCCGCTGTAGCGCTTGTCGCCCAGCCATTCGGCCTCGGAGCCCCAGTAGATGTCCTGTTCGGGCTCCCAGATGTCCGCGCGCCCGCCGCCGAAGCCGAAGGTCTTGAGGCCCATCGACTCCAGCGCGCAGTTGCCGGCCAGGATCATCAGGTCGGCCCAGGAGATCCTGTTGCCGTACTTCTTCTTGATCGGCCAGAGCAGCCGGCGCGCCTTGTCGAGGTTGGCATTGTCGGGCCAGCTGTTGAGCGGCGCGAAGCGCTGGTTCCCGGTGCCGGCGCCGCCGCGGCCGTCGCTGACACGGTAGGTGCCCGCGCTGTGCCACGCCATGCGGATGAACAGCCCGCCGTAGTGGCCCCAGTCGGCCGGCCACCAGGCCTGCGAGTCCGTCATCAGCGCGTAGAGGTCCTTCTTCAAGACCTTGAGGTCGAGCTTCTTGAACGCCTCGGCGTAGTCGAACGCCGCGCCCATCGGATTGGACAGGGCCGAGTGCTGATGCAGGATGTCGAGGTTGAGCTGGTTCGGCCACCAGTCGCGGTTCGACCGCATTCCGACGTTCGTGGCGCCGTGCATCACCGGGCACTTGCCGGCGCTTGCGGTATCGTTTCCGTCCATCTGTCCCTCCGATCCGGGTAACGCTGCATTCGTGATTAGAATGCTTCTAAACTAATCCGAAGGACTTTGCAAGACAAACCAGAATTGAGATCGACGGGCGCTCGATTCTGCTAGCCCGATCCGCGACTTACGCGAAGATTCCGTCCGCTGCGCCGTCAAGCCGGCTGGGAGCGTCCCGCATAGCGGGCATGCCGCATCGGTTCGCAAAGCAACATGCTGACCGCGAAGGCGCGTGTCATTGAGCCAGATCAGGGCGAGGCGGCTCGGTAACTCTCCAGGGAATGTCGAAATGCGGTTCATCCCCTCCGCCCTCCGAAGCCTTGGCGAAGGAGGGCTGCCGCATGCGGCGAGATGGCTATTATGTCCCCGTATTCTGATCCTCGATTCCCTTTGTTGCGCCTGCATGGGCAATCGGCAGCGCCTGCGCGTTGAGGCGGGCCGACGCCCGGGCACTGGTCCGCCGCGCGCGGTTCAGCGCTTCCTCACGAACGGCGCCGGCGGCAGGCGCTCGCCGGCACCCGATTGGTCGACCAGGCACGAGCTTCCGTCGAGAAAGCTCAGAAGCAAGGACCACGAGCCCGAATCCGACATCATCAGCTCGACCAGGACGCTCGATCCGACCACGGCCGAGCCCACGGGCCGCTGGTCGAAGTTCTGCGCCAGCTCGGCCTGCATGTCGCGACGGTCGCCGCACAGGCCCGGTACCTGCTGGGCGAGCGCCGAACCGGTGCAAAGGACCAGCGAGAGCCCAAAGACGGAAGCGCGCAACATGCTGCCCCTCTTGCCTGGTCCTCAGGCCATCGTGCCGATGGTCGAGCGGAAACGGGCCAGGGAATAGACGAACAGGCCGGAACCGATCGCCGCCAGGGCGGCGAATTGCGGCCAGACGGTCGCGAAGCCCGCGCCGCGGAACAGGATGCCTTGCGCCAGCATCACGAAATGCGTGGTGGGCGCCGCCAGCATGATGATCTGCACGACCTCCGGCATGCTTTCGCGCGGGCTGTAGCCGCCCGACAGCAGCATCAGCGGCAGCAGCACGAGCAGCATCAAAAGCCCGAACTGCGGCATCGACCGTGCGACGGTGCCGAGGAAGATGCCCAGCGACGTGGTGGCGAACAGGTTCATCGCCGCGCCCGCAAGGAACAGCGCGACGGAACCTTCGACCGGCATCGCAAGAACTCCCTGGATGACGACGAGCAGGGACAGGCTGCAGGCGCCCAGCACGACCAGCGCCATCGACCAGAGCTTGCTGGCCATGATCTCGAACGGCGTCACCGGCATGGCCAGCAGATGCTCGATCGTCCCGTGCTCGCGCTCGCGGATCAGCGCCGCGCCGGTCAGGATGATCGACAGCATGGTGACCATGTTGATCATCTCGATGGTGCCGCCGAACCAGGCCTTGTTCAGCAGCGGATTGAACCGGATCCGATCGACCAGCGCGACGTCCGACTTGTCCGGAGCGCGATGGCCCCGCAGGAAGGTGTCGATCTCGCCGGCGACGATCGCCCGGACATAGCCGCTGCCGGAATACGCCTGGCTCATCCTGGTGGCGTCGACGTTGAGCTGAATGGCCGGACCGCGGCCGGCGAGAAGGTCGCGCTGAAACTCCGGCGGGATGTCCAGCGCGAACGTATCCGTACCGGCATCCATTCTCCTGTCCATCTCGCCCGTCGTGATCACGTCGGGCGGGACGAACAGCGGCGGGTAGAAGGCGGCGACGATGCGCTGCGACAAGGGCGAGTCGTCCTCGTCGACGATGCTGATCGGCGCGCGCGTGAGGACGTCGGGCACCGCCGTGGCGGCGGCATAGACCGCCAGGCTGAAGGCATAGGCGATCAGCGCCACCAGGACCGGATCGCGGGCCAGGCTGTTCAGCTCCTTGATGCCCAGGCTGGCGATGTTGGCCACGCGCATCGGTTCACGTCTCCTGCTTGCGAAGGAACGCGGCAGCGAGGGCGAGCAGCACCGGAATGGCGATCAGCAGGGGCATGAAGGTCGGACCGATTCCGTCGAAATCGAGCGCCTTGCTGAAGACGCCGCGCGAGGCGATCGTGTAGTAGGTGGTCGGAAACGCCTGTCCGATCAGCAGGCCGATACCCTGGAGCGCGCTGACCGGGTGGATCATGCCGGAGAACTGCGTCGCCGGCAGGTAGGTTAGGATCGACGTACCGAAAATCGCCGCGATCTGGCTGCGCATGAAGGCGGAGATCAACAGCCCGATGGCGGTCGTCACGATGACGTAGACCAGCGTTGCCGCGGCCAGCGCCAGGAAGTCGCCCTTGAGCGGCACGCGGAAGACAACGATGGCGACCACCGTCAGCAAGAGAAAATTGACAAGCGCCAGGCCGATATAGGGCAGCTGCTTGCCGAGCAGGAACTCGAGCCGGGTCACCGGCGTCACGTAGAAGTTGACGATCGACCCGAGCTCCTTCTCGCGCACGACGCTGAGGGCGGTCAGCATCGCGGGGATCATGACGAGCAGAAGCGGGATCACGGCCGGGACGATGGCCACGGGACTCCTGAGGCCCGGATTGTAGCGGTAGCGCACCTCGATCGACGCCTGCTTGGCAGCCGGTCGGGGCGCCGGCGAACGGGCGCCGCGTTTCTCCAGCCAGTCGGCATGGATGGCCTGGGCATAGCCGCGCACCGTCTCCGCGCGCAGCGGCATGGCGCCGTCGATCCAGGCCGCGACCTGGACCGGCGTGCCGCGCGCGAGGTCGCGCGCAAATCGCGGCGGAATCTCGATCGCGAGATCCAGCTTGCCGCTGCGCATGCGCTGGTCGAGATCGGCATAGCCGACGATCGGCGCGCGCTCCTTGAAATACGACGACGACCCGGCGATGTTGATCGCGTAGTCGCGACTCGTCGCCGTCCCATCGCGGTCGAGCACGGCGAAGGTGAGATTCTCGACATCCATGCTGATGCCGTAGCCGAACACGATCAGGAGGACGACGGTCCCGAGCAGCGCCAATGCCGCGCGAATCGGGTCGCGCCGGACCTCCATCGTCTCGCGCTGCGCGTAGCTGAACATGCGCCGCAGGTCGAACCATCGTGCGTTTGACGGCCTGTCCGATGCGGCGGCGGGCAGCGCGGCGGCGCCGGATGCACCGGCGGGGCCCGCGGCGCGCTGTCCCGCCGCGGACTCGGCGCTGGCCTCCTCGAGATAGGCGATGAAGGCGTCGTCCAGGCTGGCGGCGCCGCGCTTGGCGATCAATGCTGCCGGCGCATCGGTGACCAGCACGCGGCCCGCATGCATCAACGAGATGCGGTCGCAGCGCTCGGCCTCGTTCATGAAATGTGTCGAGATGAAGATCGTCACCTTGTCCCGGCGCGCCAGCTCGATCAGGACCCGCCAGAATGCGTCGCGCGCCACCGGGTCCACGCCGGAGGTCGGCTCGTCGAGGATCAGCATCTCCGGCTTGTGGATCAGGGCGACCGCCAGTTGCAGACGCTGGCGCTGTCCCAGGGGCAAGGCGTCGGGCAGCGTTTCGACGATCGCGTCCAGCTCGAAGCGCCGGATCATCTCCGCGACCCGATCGGCACGCTGCTCGGCCGGCACGCCGAACAGCTTGGCGTGCAACTCCAGGTTCTGGCGCACGGTCAGCTCGCCGTAGAGCGAGAATGCCTGCGTCATGTAGCCGACCCGCCGCCTGGTATCGAGATCCCCGGCATCGACCGGCTTGCCGAGCAGCCAGGCCTGGCCTTCGGTCGCCGGCAGGAGGCCGGTCAACATCTTCATCGTGGTCGTCTTGCCGCAGCCGTTCGATCCGAGGAATCCGAAGATCTCGCCGCGCTCGATGCGGAGATCGACGTGGTTGACCGCGACGAAATCGCCGAATCGCTGGGTCAGGCCACGCGCTTCGATGGCGACGGCCTCCTGGTCATCCTTGACGCGCGGCGGAATGGTCACGGCCTGGTGGCCCTGGCGCTTTTCCTCGGGCAGCAAGCGGATGAATGCTTCCTCGAGGGTCGCGCTGCCGGTCCGCTCGAGCAGCTCGTGCGGCGATCCCGTCGCCAGCACGCGCCCGGCATCCATGGCCACCAGCCAGTCGAACCGCGCCGCCTCCTCCATGTAGGCGGTCGCCACCATGACGCTCATGGTCGGGCGCTCGGCGCGGATGCGGTCGATCAGCTCCCAGAACTGCCGGCGCGACAGCGGGTCGACGCCCGTGGTCGGCTCGTCGAGGATCAGCAGATCGGGATCGTGGATCAGCGCGCAGCACAGGCTGAGCTTCTGCTTCATGCCGCCGGACAGCTTGCCGGCCGGCCGATCCGGAAACGGGGCCAAGCCCGTGCTTTCCAGCAGGCTTGCGATGCGCCGCTTGCGTTCCGCACGATCATGGCCGAACAGGCGGCCGAAGAAATCGACGTTCTCCGTGACCGAGAGCGTCGGGTAGAGATTCTTGCCGAGGCCTTGCGCCATGAAGGCGATGCGCGGCCCCACCGTCTTGCGGTGCGACGCCCGCGCCATGTCGCCGTCGAGGACCTCGACGCGTCCCTCCTGCATCTTCCGGGCGCCCGCGACCAGCGACAGCAGGCTCGACTTGCCGACGCCGTCCGGACCGATCAGCCCGACCATGCAGCCCGCCGGCACGTCCAGCGTGACCTCGCCGAGGGCGGTGACGTTGCCGTACCGCAGGCCGACCTTGGCAAGCCTGGCGACCGGCGCCAAGGCCGGCGTCGTCGCCGGCGCACTTGGCAAGGTCACGGGACGATCCTCTCCCCTTCGGGCAGCTTGATCTCCAGCCAAGCCGGCCACTCGGCGTCCGGATCGACCTTCACATAGGCCAACCCGGGGACGCCGGTTTTCACGTCCGCCATGTATTTGCGCAGGAGCTCCCGCGGGATATGCGCCTTGATCCGGAACATGAGCTTGGCGCGCTCTTCGGCCGTCTCGACCGCCTTCGGGGTGAATTGCGCCACCGCAGAAACGAATGTCGCCTTGGCCGGGACGACGAACTGCGGCAGCGCATCGAAAATCAGTCGCACGTCACTGCCCAATCTGACGCGACCGGCAAAGGCCTCCGGCAGGAAGAACGTCATGTACACGTCGGTGAGATCGACGATGTTGAGCACGCGGCCGCCGGCGGCCAGGACTTCGCCGGGCTCCGCGACGCGATATTGCACGCGCCCGTCGGCTGGGGATTTCAGGACGCTGTCGTCGATATCGGCCTGGATGCGCTCGATCGTGGCGCGCATCGCTTCGACGCTGGCTTGGGCGCCGATGACGTCGGACCTGGCCGTGCTGAGCGCGGCGTCCGCGGCCGCCACTTGCGCCTTGGCCGAGCTGACCGCGGCCTGCATTTGCTGATACCTGGCCCGATCGTCGTCCAGACGCTGTTCCGGCACCGCACCGCGGGGCACGAGCTCGGCAGACCGCACGAAGTGCCGTTTCGCAGCGTCGAGCTCGGCTTCGTGTTGCGCCACTGTTGCCACCGCCGCGGCTCTCTCCGCCTCGCGCTGGACAACCGTGCTGCGCGCCGTGTCGACATTGATGATCGCGCGCTGCAATTGCGCCTCCGCCTCGCGGCGCTGGGCTTTCAGCACGTCCGTGTCCATGCGCGCCACGACCTGCCCGGGAACGACGAAATCGCCCTCGCGAACGGTGACTTCTGCGACGCGGCCCGCGAGCTTCGCGGCGATGTCGATCTCGGTCGCCTCGATCCGGCCGTTGCCGCTGGCGATGCCGGGCGGAAGCTTGCCTGGCTTGAAATGCTGCCACGCATACCAGCCGGCACCGGCTGCAGCGACAATCGCCAACGCGATGGCGATCCGTGGTGAAGACCGCACAGTCAGATCCCGTTGTAGGTAGAATTTGTTAGAAGTTAGGCGCGGTCACGCGGCGCTGCATTGACTTAAATCAAGGCCCGTCAACACTGCGCCATGCCACAGGATGGTCAAGACGATGGACTCGACCTTGATTTCGACGTTCGGGGCTCTGGCTGGCGCGGTGATCGGCGGGGCCTCGACCTTTTTCGGCTCCTGGCTCGTCCAGCAGCGGCAAGCTCGCGTGCAATTGCTTGCCCAGGACCTGCTGCGTCGTCAGGACCTCTACAACGAATTCGTCGAGGACGCCGCGCGGTGCTACATCCATGCGCGCCAGAACCACGAGCCTGACATTTCCTTGCTGGTGTCGCTGTATGCGAAAGTCAGCCGCATGCGCATCGTTTCATCGCCTCCGGTTATCGAAGGCGCCGATCACCTCCTGGGGCAGATCATCGACGTCTATTTCGAGCCGGACTTGGGAATTGCCGAGCTTCGCGCCATGGCCAGGGACGGATCACTCGACTTCATTCGCAGCTTCAGCGAAGCATGTCGCGCGGAGATCGACCGTGCTCGTGCACAGCAATCGTGAGGCCCGTCTGGCCTATCCCGGCCTGCTCGCCAAGACCCGCTTCTTGACGCCGCATCATGGCCAGTTTCCCTGGCCCTCGCTCTGCCAGGTCGCAACATCCTGTCGGAAGGTGGAGAGTGTTCGACCCCGGCGCCTCTCCCCACGCCATCGTGCCTTGCGCGCTGAAGCGCGAAGCAGGACAGGCCCCGCAATTCTCCCAGCGCGCGAAGCAGGCACGGCGGCGTTCAAGTGCGCGAACGCCGCCGACCCAAGTCGCGTAGCGACACGCGCGGGGAAGCCGGCATAGGATCGGGCAGGGATCGCCGCGCCGAAATCGCGCGGCGACGCAGGCGCGTGTGCGGCAGGAAGGGCGGGTCCGGTGAAATTCGCGCTCACGGACGTCATGCTGACCGGGATCAAGGCGATCGACGACGATCACCTGGACCTGATCGCGCATGTCAACGCCATCCACGAGCGGGAGCAGGCCGGCAACACGGCCGCGCTCCTGGCCGCGCTGTCGGACTTTCGGGCGGATCTCGCCAGGCATTTCGCGGCGGAGGAAGTCCACATGCGGGCGGAGAACTTCCCCGATGTCGGACTGCACGGAAGCCACCACGCCGAGATGCTGGCGGCGCTCGACCGCCTCATGCAGGACGTCGCGCGCGGCAAGTCCGCCGACGGCGACGTCGCGCGCGACTGCTATCACGAGCTCGTGTCCGTGCTGCTGTTGAAGGACATGCAGTTCGTCAACTGGCTGGCGGACCGCGGGCGGAGGTAGCCCGGCCGGCGCCAGCCTGCTTCGGCGCCGCGACCAATGCCTCGCTCTCGTCCGCCAGGCGGCGCGCCAGCCCGGGCGACAGCATCCTGGCGAGCCGTCCCTGTGCCTGGCGCCAGGCCGGGATCGCCGCCTCCAGCCGCCGCGCGCCGGTTTCGGTCAGCCACACGGCGCGCCGCCTGAGGTCCCGCTCGACCGTCGCGATCTCGACCAGCCCCGCCGCCTCGAGCCTGCGCAGGTTGCGCGACAGCGTCGACTGGTCGAGCCCGGTACGGCGCGCCAGCGCGCCCAGCGTGTCGTCCGCGGCGGCCGCGACCTGCGCCATCAGGCCCAGCTGCGCCGCGGTAAGGCCGACATCTTCCAGCGCGCTATCGAGGAACTGGCCGATGCGCCGCGCCGCCAGCCGGCTGTTCCAGCCGGCGCAGGCGGCGACCATGCCGGCTGCGTCCGCGCGCAGCGTCTTTCGCGGTTGCCTCGGGTGCCCCATCGCTCTATGTATCTACAACATTTGCAGATACATGCAAATACCCGAAGGGGAGCGCCATGGACGGACCGCCGCGAAGCATCCTCGACTGCATCGGCGACACCACGCTGATGCCCCTGCGCAACGTGGTGCCGGCGAACGGCTCGCGCGTCCTCCTGAAGCTGGAAAGCGAGAACCCGACCGGCAGCATGAAGGACCGCATGGCGCTCGCCATGGTCGAGGCGGCCGAGGCGGACGGGCGCCTCGGGCCGGGCGGCTCGGTCGTCGAGTACACCGGCGGCAGCACCGGCGTGTCGCTCGCGCTCGTCTGCGCCGTGAAGAACTATCCGCTCGACATCGTGACGTCGGATGCCTTCGCGCGCGAGAAGCTCGCGCACATGCGGGCGCTGGGCGCGCGGCTCGACATCGTGCCGAGCGAGAGCGGGCGCATGACCGAGAAGCTGACCCGCGACATGATCGAGGCCGCCCGCGTCATCCAGGCGCGCACCGGCGGCTTCTGGACCGACCAGCTCAACAACACCGACCAGATCGCCGCCTACCACGCGATGGCCGAGGAGATCTGGAGCCAGGCCGGCGGGCGCATCGACGGATTCGTGCAGATGGTCGGCACCGCCGCGTCGCTGCGCGGCATCGCCGAGGGCCTGCGCCGCCGCAACCCGCGCATCCGGATCGCCGCCGTCGAGCCGGCCGAATCCCCGGTCCTGTCGGGCGGCCGCACCGGCGCCCACAAGATCGACGGCGTCGGCGCCGGCTTCGTCGTGCCGCTGTGGCGCGGCGACATCGCCGACGCGATCGAACTCGTCTCGACGGAAGAAGCCAAGGCCATGGCCGGGCGGCTGGCGCGCGAGGAGGGCCTGTTCGCCGGCACGTCCTCCGGCGGCAACGTCGTCGCCGCGCTGCGCCTGGCGGAACGGCTCGGCCCCGGCGCGACCGTGGTCACGGTGATGTGCGACACGGGCATGAAATACCTCGGCAAATGAACGGCCGGGCATTCGCCGCGACGGTTTCGCGGACCGACCGAGGATCGCTCCTGCTCATGCCGCGTCGGCGCCGCGGTGCGTTGATCCATGTCAACGCGCGAGGTACGGCAACTCCTTAGAAGTTCTTCCGGGCACGAATGACGTCACTGCGCGCATGGGCCGATGGGTCGCGCGTTGCCGTTCGAATCGCGACCAAGTATTGGAGTGGAGTACCGCATATGCAGCAGACCGCAAAGCGCAACGCACTGCTTCCGTGGTTCATCGGCATCGTCATCGTCGTTCTCGCCGACCTTTGGGTCGTCTATCGCATGTTCGCGACCGCCTGCCCGGCGCCCGGACTCGTCGAGGGGATCGTCGTGATCGTCCTTCCGGCGGTGTATCTCGCCCTGATGTATCTGACATTCAAGAGCCAGGATTAGGAAAGGCCGAAGTCCCGGAGACGCGCGCGACGGCTGCTCGCGGCCGGATCGACAAGGCGCTCACCCGACGCCCACCCGCGCGATGCTGCGGAGGGAGCGGGACCGGAGATTCCGCGGCCCTTGCGGCTTGAACGCGATGGGTCCTCTCCGCGGTGGCACGCGTGTCCCGGCACGGTTCCGGGCGGCGCCGGCCCTTGCCGGAACCGTACCTGATCGGCCATGACAGGACGCGGCGGGCGCGGGTTCGGCCGGCAGCAGGGGAGCAGGATCGTGGATTTCCGACTAACCGAGCAGCAGCAGGCGCTGCGCGAGGCGGCGCGGCGCTTCGCGCGCCAGGAGCTGACCGGGCTCGCGCGCGCGCTGGAGGCGAGGAACGAGCCGGTGCCGCCGGCGATGCGGCGGCGCTATGCCGAGCTGGGCTTCCTCGGCGTCAACACGCCGGAGGCCTATGGCGGGCTTGGCCTCGGCCATCTCGACGCGCTGCTCGTGCTGGAGGAATTCGCGCAGGTCTCGCCCGCGGTCGCCTTCCCGGTGTTCGAGAGCGCGACCGGCCCGGTGCGCACCGTGCTGCATTTCGCCAATGAGGGACTGCGCCGGCGCATCCTGCCGGCCGTCGTCAGCGGCGAGCAGGTCGTCGCCGTCGCCATGTCGGAGCCGGACGCGGGCACGGCGCTGACCGACCTTTCGACGCGCGCCCGCGTCGACGGCGACGCGATCGTCGTCGACGGGCGGAAGCGCTGGTGCAGCGGCGGCGGCCATGCCGACGCCTATGTCGTCTATTGCCGGATGTCCGATGCGCCCGGCGCCGCCGGCATCGGCGCGGTGCTGGTCGAGAAGGGAACGAAGGGCCTGGGCTTCGGCCAGCCCGAGACGCTGATGGGCTTCCGCGGCATCCCCAGCTGCGACCTCTACTTCGACGCCGTGCGCGTGCCGGCGGAGAACCTGATCGTGCCGGCGGGCGGGTTCAGGCAGCTGATGGAGGCCTTCGACCTCGAGCGCTGCGGCAACGCCACCATGTCGCTCGCCATCGCCGCCGCGGCGCTGGAGGAGGCGCTCGCCTACGTGCAGGAGCGCAAGCAGTTCGGCCGGCCGATCGTCGAGTTCCAGGCGGTGCAGCTCAAGCTCGCCGACATGGCGATCAAGGTCGAGGCCGCGCGCCTCCTGATCTGGCGCGCGGCGCAGAACGCGGCGGATGGGCTGCCCTCCGTATCGGACAGCAGCATCGCCAAGTGCTTCGCCAACGAGATGGTGCGCGAGGTCGCGGCCACCGGCATGCAGCTCATGGGCGGCTACGGCTACTCGACCGCCTACCGCATGGAGCAGCGGCTGCGCGACGCCTATGGCTGGGGCATCGCCGGCGGCACGATCGACGTGCAGAAGACCAACATCGCCGCGGCGCTGGTCGGGCGCCGCTTCAACCAGCGCAAGTGACGCCGGCGTCCTCGGTCATGTGCCGATGTCCAGCGTGACCAGCCGCGCGCGCACCTTGGCGCCCTCGACCGCCAGCTCCGCCGCGGCGACCGGCAGCTTGAAGCGGCGCGGCCCGGCGCTGCCGGGGTTGAGGTAGAGGACGCCGGCGCGCTCCTCCATCCGCGGCCGGTGCGAATGGCCCGAGACGACGACGCGGAACCCCGCAGCGGCCGGGTCGAGGTCCAGCTCGGCCAGGTCGTGCAGCACGTAGACGCGCACCGCGCCCAGCGCGAGCACCGCGGTCGCCGGCACGGACCTGGCCCAGGCGCCCCGGTCGTTGTTGCCGCGCACCGCGGTGACCGGCGCCAGCGCCGCGAGCCGGCGCAGCACGTCGGCGTGACCGATGTCGCCGGCGTGGACGATGCGGTCGGCGCCGCCGAGGAAGGCGACCGCTTCCGGCCGCAGCAGCCCGTGCGTGTCCGAAACCACGCCGACGCGCAAGGCCCGCCCGCGAACGGCTCCCATCGGAGTGATCTCCGGTCTTGGCTTCGCCAACCGCCTTCAACCCCTGCGCCCGTCGAAGGGCGACAAGCGCGGCGCCCGTGACCCTGTCGAACTTTTCCGTCCCCCTCCCCTTGTGTAAGGGCGGGGGACCGGAATGTGCACGCGTGCTTCGGCGGAACCGGACTACGCGCCCAGATACGCCTCGCGCAGCTCGGGCTTCGCCAGCAGCTCGGCCGGGCGGCCTTCCGCCGCGACGCGGCCGCCGTCGAGCACGTAGGCGCGCTGGGCGATGGCGAGCGCGCGCATGACGTTCTGCTCGATCAGCAGCACCGACACGCCTTCGGCGTGGATGGCGCCGATCGCCTCGAACACCTGCGCCACGACCGCGGGCGCCAGCCCCAGCGACGGCTCGTCGATCAAGAGCAGGCGCGGCTCGGCCATCAGCGCGCGGCCGATCGCGACCATCTGCTGCTGGCCGCCCGACAGCGTCTGGGCGCGCTGGCGCCGGCGCTCCTTGAGGATCGGGAACAGCGCGTAGACGTGCTCGAGCCCGGCGTCGCGCCGGGGGCGCGCCTCGCGGCGATAGCAGCCGAGCTCGAGGTTCTCCTCGACGCTCAGCGTGCCGAACAGGCGGCGGCCCTCCGGGATCAGGGCGACGCCGCGCGCGCACATGTCCTGCGCGGCCGCCTGGGTGACGTCCTTGCCGTCGAGCCGCAGCCGGCCGGCGCGGATCGGCAGCAGGCGCTGGACCGCGTTGACCAGGGTCGTCTTGCCGGCGCCGTTGGGCCCGACCACGGCGACCAGCTCGCCCGCGTCCAGCCTGAGGTCGACCGGGCCCAGCGCCGGCGCGTCGCCGTAGGCGACCTCGAGGGCTTCGATCTCAAGCATGCTCGGTGCCCAGATAGGCGGCGACGACGGCCGGGTCGGCGACCACGTCGCGCGGCCTGCCCTCGGCGATCACCTCGCCGTGGTTCAGCACCACCATGCGGTCGCTCAGCTCCAGCACCGCGCGCATGTTGTGCTCGATGAAGATGATCGTGGCGCCGCGGTCGCGGATGGCGCGCACCAGCGCCACGGCGCCGGTGATCTCGGCCGGCGTCAGGCCGGCCAGCACCTCGTCGAGCAGGATCAGCCGCGCGCCGGAGGCGAGCACGCGCGCCAGCTCGAGGAACTTGCGCTGGTGCAGGTTGAGCTCGTCCGGCATGGCGCCGGCGCGCTCGTCGAGGCCGACGAAGCGAAGCCACTCGGCCGCGGCGCCGAGCGCCGCGTCGCGATGGAGCGCGGCGGCGCCGAACATGGCCGGGATGGCGGCGTTCTCGAGCACGGGCAGGCGCCGGAACGGCCGCGGGATCTGGAAGGTGCGCGCCACGCCCAGCCGCGCGATGCGGTGCCCGGGCAGCCGCGCGAGGTCCTCGCCCGCGAACAGGATGCGCCCCGCATCGGGCCGGTAGTAGCCGCTGATCACGTTGGTCAGCGTCGACTTGCCCGAGCCGTTCGGGCCGACGAGGCCGAGGATCTCGCCCGGCTCGAGCTCCAGGCTGACGCCGGCGAGCGCGCGCACGCCGCTGAAGGCGAGCTGCACGCCGTCGCAGACC
>CAZLBB010000123.1:0-16887 GCA_964557415.1 uncultured Rhodospirillaceae bacterium | reverse complement strand
CGGCAAAGCGCTCAAGCGTTGGGCATTAAAACCTCTAGGATATTTGCGGAGAAATGAATAGGTAATCATGCTTAACGCGGGTTCGGGCGATGCGCTGGTTTGCCTAAGATTGCATTGCGGTCGGGCGCCCCATAGCATCGCGCGATGCCGAACAACGGCGGCAGGCCGGCGCGACCGAACGGCCCGCCCAAACGACAGGGAGAGACGCGGAAATGGCCGGAAAATTCAATATCTTGCTGATGGGCGCATCGTATGGATCGCTGCTCGCCTCGAAGATCTTGTTCGGCGGGCACCGCATCCATCTCGTGTGCCTTCCGGTCGAGGCCGACCTGATCAACGCCGAGGGCTTCCGCGTGCGCCTGCCGGTGAAAGGGAGCAGGGACCCGGTGGTGCTGGATTCGCGCAAGCTGCCCGGCACGGTTTCCGCCGGCGCCGCCGCCGGCATCGACCCCAAGGATTACGACCTCGTCGGCCTCGCGATGCAGGAGCCGCAATACCGCGCGCCCGGCGTGCGCGAACTGCTCGACGCGGTGGCCAGGTCGCGCGTGCCGTGCATGTCGATCATGAACATGCCGCCGCTGCCCTATGTGAGGCGCATCCCGGGCCTGAACTACGACGCGCTCAAGGTCGCCTACACCGACGCGACGGTGTGGGACAGCTTCGACCCGGCGAAGCTGACCCTGTGCAGCCCGGACCCGCAGGCGATCCGCCCGCCCGAAGAGAAGGTCAACGTGCTGCAGGTGACGCTGCCGACCAACTTCAAGGTCGCGCGCTTCGACGATCCCAAGGACACGGCGATCCTGCAGCAGCTCGAGAAGGACATCGACGCGATCCGCTACGACGCGCCGGAAGGCAAGATCGAGCTGCCGGTGAAGCTCCGGGTGCACGACTCCATCTTCGTGCCGCTGGCGAAGTGGTCGATGCTGCTGGCCGGCAACTACCGCTGCATCACCAAGGACGGCATGCGCACCGCGCAGGAGGCCGTGCACAGCAACATCGAGGAAGCGCGCTCGGTCTACAACTTCGTGTTCGACCTGTGCGTCAAGCTGGGCGCGTCGCCCGGCGACCTGGTGCCGTTCGAGAAATACGCCGCCGCCGCGCAGAGCCTCTCGCGCCCGGCCTCGGCCGCCCGCGCGCTGCAGAACGGCGCGCCCTACATCGAGCGCGCCGACAAGCTGGTGCAGCAGATCGCGCTGCAGAAGGGCCTGCGCCATCCCGCGATCGACGCGATCGTCGCGCTGGTCGACGCCAGGCTCGAGGCCAACCGCAAGAAGGCGGCGTAGAAGACTGCTACCGGATCGAGCTCATCATCCTTCGAGACATTCGCTTCGCTCGTTCCTCAGGATGACGCGTTGATTTGACGCCAATCGACCGCATCATCCCGAGGAGCCTGCGTTTCGCGGGCGTCTCGATGGATGATGAGCGCCGATGCGGTGGCGACCGCAGAATTCATGCGCCGGAATGCTTCGGCGTTACGGTGACAGCATTACGATGACAATGCATTCGATTCATCCGTCGGATTTTTGGTTTCGGCCCGCGCACTTGAATTGAATGCACCGCCACTGCAATCCACCCTCAACGCTTGAGCCGGGACTGGATTGGCGGTAGCATTTCAAATTGCGGGAGGGCTGGGTACATGGCTGCAGCCCGCGCGATCGTAAGTTCCATATTTGCCGCCTTGGTAGCGTTTACGTCCGATCTGGCGAACGCGGCGGCCACGCAATTTGTCCAAGCCTCCGCCACCGCGAGCGAATTCCGGCGCAGCGGCGAGCTTTCCGTGGAGCCCGCGGAGATCGATGCCGATATCGAGGCCCGCCGGAGCGGGCGATATGCTTCGCGTTCGCGAATTCGGCTGGACCATCTGGCGCGAGCCGCACGGCAAGATGCGAGCTCGGGCGGCTCGGCGCGCACGGCGTCTGCCGGGAAGCAATCCGCGGCTGGCGGAACGGCCCCCTCCGACCCGAATGTCCCAGCCGCGCCACCGGCGAAGAAGCGCGGTTGGGTCGGACTGGAGGTCGGATCGATCGACGAGCGGCGTGCGCGGGAGCTCGGCCTGCCTTCGCCTGCCGGCGCGGAAATCGTGGCGATCATCGGCTACGGCCCGGGCGGCAAGGCAGGCCTCAGGCAGCGGGACGTCGTCGTCGAAGCGGATGGCGCCGCCATCGTCGATCACGCGCATTTCATTCGGACGGTCAGCGCATTGCCGCCCGGCGCGACCATCTCCCTCTCGATCATGCGCGACGGCAAGCATCAGGCCGTCACGATCAGGCTCGGGAATTTTTTCGATGACCACTGGCATGCGGCGCATCGCGGCGATCCGACGGCCATGCTGAACCTGGGCCTGATCTATACCGATCATGACATGGTGGCGCAGGACTACCGAAAGAGCTTCCAGTGGATTCGCAAAGCTGCGGAAGCCGGCAATGTCAAGGCGATGGCGGCCCTGGGCTCGCAGTATCTTTATGGTCGCGGCGTCGCGCGCGACGACCGGCAGGGGGTCTTCTGGTACCGCAAGGCGGCAGACGCCGGCGATCCCGACTCCATGTTCGCGCTCGGCCTCTTCCATTACCGCGGTCAAGGCGTCGCACGCGACTATGTCGAGGCGGCACGCTGGTACGAGCGTGCGATCGACAAGGGCCACGCCCGCGCGATGCACAACTATGGCAATCTCCTGCAGGACGGCCTCGGCGTCGAGAAGAATGAAGCGCAGGCCGTCGACTACTTCCGCCGTGCCGCACAACTCGGGTTCGCCGGGTCTTTCCCTGCCGTGGGGGAGGCCTATTACGCCGGTCGCGGCGTGAACCGAGACCTTCGCGAGGCCGAGCGCTGGTACCGGGAGGGTGCAAAGCGCGGCGTCAGCACCGGCCTGGCGGGCATGGGCATGCTGTACGAGCGCGGCGAGGGCGGCCTCGCGAAGGACATGGCCGAAGCGGCCATGTACTACCGGAAGGCAGCCGAAGCCGGCGACGAATTCGCGCTCCAACGCCTGCGCGAGCTCGATCTCAGTGTCCACGATCCGAAGGAGGCGCAGCGGCTGCTGTCCGAGCTCGGCTTCGACCCCGGCCCCATCGACGGACAGCCGGGCCCGAAGACGAAGCAGGCGATCCGCGACTTCCAGCGAAGCCACGGCCTGACGGTGAACGGCGAGGACTCGCTTCAGCTGATCGGCCAGCTGCGCGCGGCGCTGAAGCAGGGGAAGGCCGCGCCAAAGCCTGCCGAGCAAACCAAGCGGGCGGAACCGGCCGGCAGCCCGGAACTCGGCAAGGTGAAGGACCTGAAGGATCTCGACTCGCTGCAATAGCGGCTGCGTGGGGACGCCCGCCGGAAACGCGAGGAGACATGGCGCTACACACGGGACGCAAGATCGCCATCGGATTCGCCGCTTGCGTGCTTGTCGTTGTCGCGGCGCACAGCAGCCTATCCGATCCGGTGCCGACGCCAGGCGATGCCGCGCAAGCGTCTGCAATGGAGCTCGAATTCTGGCAAAGCGTCAAAGCCGCGGAAGACCCGGCGGAACTCGAGGCGTACCTGAAGGCCTACCCGAACGGGCAATTCGCCCCCCTTGCCAGAATTCGGCTCGGCAAGCTCAAGGGCGCAGGAAAACAGGGCGCGAGCGGTGAAGGCTCGAAGACGCTTGCGCCGGCTGCGGGCGCAGGCGCGCAGGCGCGTCCGGATGGGCCAGCCGTAAGCTTTCTTGGGATCACGACGCGCATGTTCGGCGAGACGCAGGCTCGCGCGCTTGGCCTCACCACCCCGACGGGACTGGAGATCGAACAAGTCTTCCACGGCCTCGCTGCGGACAATGGCGGCCTCAAGGCGGGCGACGTGCTCGTCTCGTTGAACGGCACGCCGATCGCCAATCGAGCGGATGTGGGCCGACTACTGGGTGAGACGAAGCCGGGCGATCGCGTCAAAGTCACCTTCCTGCGCGATCGCCGGCAGCAGACCGTCGAAACGTCGACCAGCGACTTTTTCAAGGAGACTTGGGAGGCGGCGCATCGCGGCCACGCGCCAAGCATGCGCACCCTCGGCCTGCTTTTCGCCGAAGGCCGTTTCGTCGAGCTTGACCAGCAACAGGCGAGCTATTGGGTCCAGCGGGCGGTCGACGCCGGCGATGCCAGAGCCATGCATGTGCTCGGCGAGCGGCACTTCTACGGGCGCGGCATGCCCGTGAACGATGCGCTTGCATTCCAATGGCTGCAAAAGGCGGCCGCCGGCGGGATACACGAATCCCAGTTCCTGCTCGCCTACATGCACGGAACAGGTCGCGGAACGCCGAAGAACGATCCCGAGGCGATCCGCTGGTATCGCCTGGCAGCCATGCAGGGAAATGCGTCCGCGATGTTCAATCTCGCGATCAGACATCAAGCCGGCCGCGGCGTCGAGCAGAACCTGCAGCTTGCCGCGGAATGGTACGAGAAGGCGGTTGCGGCCGGCAGTCTCACCGCCATGTCCGGCCTTGGCTGGATGTACAAGTACGGAAAGGGCGGCAAACCGAAGGACATCGCCGAGGCCGTCCGACTGTTTCGACTGGCGGCCGACAAGGGCGACGGATCCGGTTTGCACAATCTTGCCATCATGTACCGGGACGGCGAAGGCGTTCCGCGGGACCTCACCGAAGCCATTCGCCTCTACCGACTCGCCGTGGAAGCCGGCGAGGAGCGCGCGCGGAGGCACCTCGAGACGCTCAACGCCAGCGCCCACGATCCCAAGGAGATGCAGCGGCTGCTGTCCGAGCTCGGCTTCGATCCCGGGCCGATCGACGGACAGCCGGGCCCCAAGACGAAGCAGGCGATCCGCGACTTCCAGAAAACTCGCGGGCTGACGGTGGACGGCGAGGACTCGCCCCGTCTGGTCGGCCAGCTGCGCGCGGCGCTGAAGCAGAGGAAGGCCGCGCCGAAGTCGGCCGAGCGAACCGCGGGCTCGGAACCGGCCGGCAGCCCGGATAGCGGCAAGCCGGGGGACCTCAAGGATCTCGATTCGCTCGACTAGCGGACATTCCGCTCCGCTCGATCGCGCGGGGGCAGAATCAGGAGAAGCAACGATGCCAATCGCTCGCACTGCATACTCCGGGATCCTCGCCTGCCTGCTGCTCGTCGCCGCCAACGGCAATGCCCGGGCCGGCTCCGTCGACGCGATGCGCGAGCTCGATCAGGCGGCGGCCGCTCTCGGCCAGGAGATCGCCAATCAGACCGAGAACGTCGCGAAAATGCAGCAGATTCTCGACGACTATGCCGCGGCACGGGGCCCGGCGCCCCGGGCCGGCCAGCTCAAGCCCATGGGGCAGGCGGGCGTTGGCGTGGTCGGCGCCGGCCACGGCAAGCATCCGGCGGTCCAGGCCTTCATCAAGGAATTCGAGAGCCTCGCCAATCCGCAGAACCTGGCCGGTGGGGCCAAATTCCTGAACGACATTGCCGGCGAACGGAACAAGCTGATTCCCAAGCGCAAGCAGGAGCTCGGCCTTGGCCCGAATGACGAGCTGCCGGAAGCCGAAGAGCGGAAGATCCAGGACATCGCGGTCGGCGTCGCTCATTTCAAAGTGGAGGTCGTACGCAGCGGGCAGGCCATCGCGCGAATGCGCACCAAGATCGCCGAGATCAACCACGAACGCACGACACTGCTGGCAAGCATGACCGAAGAGGAGAAGGAAGCGTACAAGACGCAAGGGACCGCCGCGCCTCCGGACCGGCCTGCAGAGGTCGGCGAAAGCGTTCCGCCGCCGGGCGCCCGGAACGACCCCGCACTCATCGCGCGTCTCGACAAGAGCTTCGTCAAGCTTCAGTTCGCCATGACGTCAATGGAGCGCGACATCGCCCGAGATCGACAGGAATGCAAGCGCATCGCCGACGCGGTGGAAACGGACGGACCGGAGAACATCAAGCGGCGCGTGAAGACGCTTGAAGATTCCATTGCCAAGCTGGCGGGCGACATGCGTCCGACCGCTTTCGACGTCCAGGTGGCCGAGTGGCGATCTCTCCTCGCCGCCTTGGAACGGGTCGTGCGGCAGGTCGATCAGGCCCGAGATGGAGCGTGCGCCACATCGAGAGCTTCGCCGCCCAATCTCGATGACATCAAGGCGGACGTTCTGAAGGGGCGCAATCTCGGTGCCATCGCCAACAGAATTGCGGCTGAGGCGCGTGGGGTCGTCAGTGGACTTATGGACCGCATCGATAGTCCCACGATCGACAGGGAAACCTACGAGAGTTCGATCCGCGACCTCGTAACTGAGATTAATAGAATCGAGAAGTTCTGTCATAGCGCTTCCCTTTTTCGGCCGGACGTCGATGCCCGGATGAAGCGGCTCGAAGAGCCGCGGAGCGAGATACTCGCCGCGTTGCAGGAGGCCGCCGGCGGTAGATTGACACCTGAGCGTAGAGCCGCATATGGCGACAGGTTCAACGACTATACGGCGCGCATGCACGCCAGCATCGGCAGCATTGACTATGCTGCCTGCGATTTGAGCCGAAAGTCGGCGCGGTTGCAATGCTTCGGCATTGATGAGGATGGGGGCGGATATCGGAAAGAAAACATCGCCGAGAGATTTTCTGATTCGCTCCGCGAACTGCGCCGCAATATCAATGACCATTTCTTGGAAATTCCCGCGCGGCGGACCAAAGCGGAACGCGTCCTAACGGAGGCACCGCAAATCGATAGCCTGTTGCTCAAGGTGCTGAAAGCGAATGCCGACGCCCGCCAGTGTCTTGCCGACGCGGAGAGCGGCAAGCCGGCGATCGATCCCAAGCTTCTGGGCGAGGCCGGCGACCTGGGCAGCCCGTCGAAGGCCGCGTGCAATTCCACGGACCTGCGCGGCCGGGCGGCGCGCCTGCGCGATCCGAAGTACGCCGCAGTGCCCGGCGTCAAGGACATGGCTGCCGAACTGGAGCGTCTGGCGGGCATTTACGATGTCGCCAAGAGCCGCTTCGACAAGGCGAAAGCCGCCTACGACAAGGCCGACTTCCCGCTCATTCATGCCGAGCTGGACCAGGCGCAGGCGCAAGTCGATGCAATGGCGGCCAAGGTCGATTGCAGCTCGTTCAAACAGACGATCGCGCAGGGCCGCGACCGCGCCGAGCGGCTCGCCAAGGCAATCCAGCGCGCCGAGGAAACGCTGCGGCAATGCGAGCCGGACACGCTGCGGGCGCACGTGCAGGCGCTGGACGACAAGACCAGGCACCCGGTATTGACCACCTTGAAGCAGCGCATGCAGCGGCAACTTGCCGGGCTCGACCGCTTCAACGCGGCCAACGACACCTACAAGGCCGGGAACCTGAACGCCGCGCGCGATCAGCTCATGGCGATCAAGGCGTCATTGGCCGGTGCACCGCCCGACGATTGTCCCGCCCTGCGCAAGAAGATCGACACCGGTCTCGACCGGATCGAGACCGTCGGCCGGCTTGCGGCCCAGGTCGACGCGATGACCCGCAACTGCGACCTCGACCGCATCAAGCGTTTCAGCGCCGAGCTTCCGGACGGCGACCAGGCGACCCTCAATCAAATGCGGGGCCGGCTCGATGCCGCGCTCAAGTCATGTCCGCGTGCGAAACAGAAGCCGCCGACAACCGACATTGCCCGCGCCCATGGCGAATGCAAGGGCAAGCTCGGCACGCACGGCATCGCCGTGCACGCTCCGGACCGCCTGTCCGGCTACAGATGCGACTGCGAGAGTCCGTACCGGCTCGAAGGCAGCGCCTGCATCGAACCGAGAACCGAGAGCGAGACCGCCGCGGCGCGCGACGCGAGGTGCGGGGCGGGCCATCGCGCCGGTCCCGTGGACGCGAGCGGCAGCTTCTATTGCCTGCCGACCAGGGATACCGCCAATGCCGCATGCCGGCGGGATTTCGGAACGGGGTATTCCGTGGGTCAGATCAGGTCGGACGGAACGTTCTACTGCGTTCCGGACAAGCAAACGGCCGACGCATGGTGCTGGGAGAAGAATGGGCCCGGCAGCCTCGCGGGCACGATCAATCCCGACGGCACCCATACCTGTGTTGCCGGCAGCGTGCTGGCCGACGCCCGTTGCCAGCAGGCGAACCCCGGGAAGCCGGACGTCTATGCCGGCCCCATCCAGGCAGACGGATCGTTCAACTGCTTCCAAATGCAGCAGCCGGGTCAGGGCGCGAACGACGCGGCGGCCGCCGCCGCCGCTGCCGCCTTGATGAACGGAATTGGTGCGATGCTTAACCAGCGTTCGTCCCGGCCGCCCGCGACCGGCGGCGCCTGGCGCGGGAAAAATTGTGTCCTCGACGCTTTCGGCCCGTCCTACATCGAGTGTATGCGACGGTAGAATATCGACGTCTCCGCCCGGCTGGCCCGGGCCTCGGTTCTCATGGGTTGGCCTGACGCGCGATTTTCGTCCAGGCGAAGGCAGAGTCTTTGCTGCATTTGGCCGCATCCCGGAACCTGGACCGGTCCGCGTATCGATACCCTGGTCTTGTGGCCACAGGTCAGGGCCTCACACGCTGAAATACTTCGCCCGCGGGTGATGCACGACGATCGCCGAGGTCGACTGCTCGGGATGGAGCTGGAACTCGTCCGACAGCGCGACGCCGATGCGCTCGGCGCCGAGCAGCTTCAGGATCGGCGCCTGGTCCTCGAGCCTGGGGCAGGCGGGATAGCCGAAGCTGTAGCGTGAGCCGCGATAGGACTGGCGCAAGAGCTCGTCCATGCTGCGCGCGTCCTCGTGGCCGAAGCCGAGTTCCGCGCGGATGCGGGTGTGCACGTATTCGGCCATCGCCTCCGCCATCTCGACGCCCAACCCGTGCAGGTAGAGATAGTCCTGGTAGCGGTTGTCGGCGAACCACTCGCGCGCCACGTCGGCGGCGCGCTGGCCCATGGTGACGACCTGGAAGCCGATCACGTCGCGCTTTTCGGCTCCGAGCGAGGCGTCGCGGAAGAAGTCGGCGATGCAGAGCCCGTCCGGCTTGGCCTGGCGCGGCAGGGTGAAGCGGCAGAGCTCGGACGATCCGTCGGTGTCGTAGACAATCACGTCGTTGCCTTCGGCCGCCGCCTTCCAGAAGCCGTAGGCGGCCTTGGGCTGCAGGATGTCCTGCTGCTCGCACACGTCGATCAGGCGCTTCAGGATCGGCTTCAGCTCCTGGCGCGCCCAGGCCATGTACTGCTCGAGCGTGCGCCCCTCTTTGCGGAAGCCCCAGTGGAACTGGTAGAGCATGCGCTCGTTGAGATAGGGCACCAGCGCGCGGATCGGCGTCTGGTCGATGACGCGCGCGCCCCAGAACGGCGGCGCCGGCACGTCGACGCCGCCGGCGAGCTCGGACCGGCGCAGGCGCGTCTCCTCGTAGTCGACCGGCCGCGTCGCCGCGTCGGTCGCGCGCCCCAGCGTGCGGCGCGTGTTCCTGGCCTTGTTCTGGTTGGCCGCCTGGCGCTCGGCGAGGTGATCGTCGAACCGCCCCTCGACCACGCGCGTGGCGAGGTCGAGCCCGTCGAAGGCGTCGCCGGCATAGGCGACGCGGCCGCAGGCATAGGCGCGCACACAGTCGTCCTCGACGTAGCGCCGGGTGAGCGCGGCGCCGCCGAGCAGCACCGGCGTCTTGACCCCCAGCCGCGTCATCTCGTTGAGGTTGTCCTTCATCACCACGGTCGACTTGACCAGCAGGCCCGACATGCCGATGGCGTCGGCCTTGTGCTCTTCCGCCGCCTTCAGGATCGCGTCGAGCGGCTGCTTGATGCCGAGGTTGACGACCTTGAAGCCGTTGTTGGTGAGGATGATGTCGACCAGGTTCTTGCCGATGTCGTGGACGTCGCCCTTGACCGTGGCGAGCACGATCGTGCCCTTGCTCTGGCCATCGACCCGCTCCATGAACGGCTCGAGATAGGCGACCGCCGCCTTCATCGTCTCGGCCGACTGCAGCACGAAGGGCAGCTGCATCTTGCCGGCGCCGAACAGCTCGCCGACCACCTTCATGCCGTCGAGCAGGAAGGTGTTGATGATGTCGAGCGGCTTGTAGGTCTGCATCGCCACCGCGAGGTCCTCGTGGAGCCCGTTGCGCTCGCCGTCGACGATGCGGAGCTTGAGCCGCTCCTCGACCGTCTCGGGCCGCGCGCGCTTCTCGCTCGCCTCGGCCTGGCGGTCCTTGAACAGGGCGATGAACGCCTGCAGCGGGTCGTAGCCGTCGCGCCTTCGGTCGTAGATCAGGTCCTCGGCGACCTGGACCTCCTCTGCCGGGATCTTGTGCAGCGGCATGATCTTCGACACGTGCAGGATGGCGCCGGTCATGCCGCGCTTCAGCGCGTGGTCGAGGAAGACCGAGTTGAGCACGTGGCGCGCCGCCGGCTTGAGGCCGAAGGAGATGTTCGAGAGGCCGAGGATGATCTGGCACTCGGGCAGCTCCGTGGCGATGCGCTCGATCGCCTCCAGCGTCCACAGGCCCAGCTTGCGGTCGTCCTCGTTGCCGGTGCAGATGGTGAAGGTGAGCGGGTCGAACAGCAGGTCGGACGGCGGCAAGCCGTGCCGATTGCAGGCGAAGTCGTAGAGCCGGTGCGCGACCTTGACCTTGTCCTCGGCCGACTTGGCCATGCCCTTCTCGTCGATGGTCAGCGCCACAACGGCGGCACCGAAGCGCTTCGCCAATGCCAAGCGCTTCGCCGCCGGCTCCTCGCCGTCCTCGAAGTTGATCGAGTTGATGATCGGCTTGCCGCCGTAGAGCTTGAGCGTCGCTTCCAGCACGTCGTACTCGGTCGAGTCGATCACCAGCGGCGCGTTGACCGAGCCGCGCATGCGCGAGACGACCTCGGCCATCTCCTTGATCTCGTCGCGGCCGACGAAGGCGGTGCACACGTCGAGCGCGTGCGAGCCTTCCTTCACCTGCTCGCGCCCCATCTCGACGCAGCCCTGCCAGTCGCCCTTCTCCTGCAGCTCGCGGAACTTCTTGCTGCCGTTGGCGTTGCAGCGCTCGCCGATCGACAGATACGCGTTCTCCTGCCGGAGCGGCACCTGGCCGTAGAGCGAGGCGATCGAGGGCGTCCAGCGCACGCTGCGCGGCTTCGGCGCCGGGCGCCAGCCGTCGCTCGCGCGCGCGCGCAGCATCCGGTCGAGCGCGCGGATATGCTCGTGCGTCGTGCCGCAGCAGCCGCCGATCAGGTTGACGCCGTCCTCGACGACGAAGCGCTCGAGCCACTTCGACATCTCCTCGGGCCCGAGCGGATAGCGCGTGCGGCCGTCGACCAGCTCGGGCAGGCCGGCATTGGGCTGCACGGAGACCGGGCCGGTCCAGTTCTCGGCCAGCCAGCGCACATGCTCGGCCATCTCGCGCGGGCCGGTGGCGCAGTTGAGCCCCATGGCGGCGACGTCGAGCGCGTGCGCCACGGTCGACGCGGCGGCGATGTCGGTGCCGACCAGGAGCGTGCCGGTGGTCTCGACCGTCACCTGCAGGAGGATCGGGGTCGCGGTGCCGGCCGCTGCGCGCGCGCGCTTGGCGCCGTTGATCGCGGCCTTGAAGTAGAGCGGGTCCTGGCAGGTCTCGACCAGGATCGCGTCGGCGCTGCCTTCGATCAGCCCGCCGCACTGCACCGCGATCGCGTCCTCGACCGCCTGGTAGTCGACATGGCCGAGCGTCGGCAGCTTGGTGCCCGGGCCGACCGAGCCGACGACGAAGCGCCTGCGCCCGTCGCGCCCGGCATCCTCGGCCGCCTCGCGCGCCAGCAGCGCCGCGGCCCTGTTGAGCGCGTGCGCCTCGCCCTCGAGGCCGAACTCGGCCAGCGTGATCGGCGAGCCGCCGAAGCTGTTGGTCTCGACCATGTCGGCGCCGGCCTCGAGATAGCCGCGATGGATCGCGCGCACGAGGTCGGGCCGGCTCTGGTTCAGGATCTCGGTGCAGTTCTCCTGGCCGAGATAGTCGCGGTCGACGTCCAGGTCCAGCGCCTGCACCTGCGTGCCCATGGCGCCGTCGCACAAGAGCACGCGCTCGGCCAGAAGGGCCAGGAATTCGCTCATGAGGGAATGCCCCGCGCGGGAGGGATCAGGCGCCGACCGCAGACGCCAGCGGCGCGGCGGTTTCCTGCGGCACGATGCCGACCGCGGCGCAGATGTCGCGCGTCAGCTCGGCGCGGTTCAGCGTGTAGATATGCAGCGCCTCGACTCCGCCCGCGATCAGCGCCGTGGCCATCGCCGCGGCGGTTTCGACCGCCGCCGCATGGCGCGCCTTCGGATCGGCGTCGAGCCCCTCGAAGCGCCGCCTGAGCCATGCCGGCACGGTCGTGCCGCACTTCTCGCTGAAGCTGCAGGTCTGCTGGAAATTGGCGATCGGCAGCAGGCCCGGCACGACCGGCACGGTGATCCGCCGGGCGCGCGCGCGGTCGCGGAAGCGGAAGAACACGTCCGGGTCGAAGAAATACTGCGTGATGGCGCGGCAGGCGCCGGAGTCGATCTTGCGCTTCAGGTTGTCTAGGTCGGCCTCGGGGCTGGATGCCTCCGGATGCGTCTCGGGGAAGGCCGCGACCGAGACGTCGAAATCATGGATGCGGCGCAGGCCCTCGACCAGCTCCGCGGCATAGGCGTAGCCGCCGGGGAAGGGCGCGTAGCGCTTGCCGAGCCCCTCGGGCGGGTCGCCGCGCAGCGCCACGATATGGCGCACGCCGGCGCGCCAGTAGCGTACGGCGATGGCGTCGATCTCGGCCCTGGTGGCGCCGACGCAGGTCAGGTGCGCCGCCGGCTCGAGCGCGGTCGTGGCGCGGATGCGGGCGACCGTCGCATGGGTGCGGTCGCGGGTCGTGCCGCCGGCGCCGTAGGTGACGGAGACGAACCGCGGCTTCAGGGGCGCCAGCGCCTGGATCGCCTGCCACAGGCGCTGCTCCATGTCGGGCGTCTTGGGCGGAAAGAACTCGAACGACAGATCGATCGCGCGCCGGCTCGATGCTTCAGTGCTCATCGCTTTCGCCCTTCCGGTGTTACCTTGGCCGGTTGCGCCCCGGCCAGCTGCTTTTGCTTCTCGTCGTTCTCGTTGCCGGCGGCCGTGGCCTGCCAGATGTTCACGGTGAGCGGATCGCCGGCGAGCCGGACGACCGGCGCGGGCTCCAGCCCTGCCGCACGGCACCAGCCGGCGATCTCGTCGTCGCGGAATCCGAGGCGGCGATGCGCGTGCTCGCTGCGCAGGTGCTCGAGCTCGTGCGGCGCGAAATCGACCACGACCAGCCGCCCGCCGGGCCGGAGCACGCGCGCCGCCTCGCCGATGGCCTCGGCCGGCTCGTCGGCGTAGTGCAGCACCTGGTGGATGATGACCGCGTCGAAGGACCGGTCGGGCAGCGGCAGCTGGTACATGTCGCCCTGGCGCACCAGGCAGTTGCGCCGGTCCGCCTTGTCCAGGTTGGCGCGCGCAACCGCCAGCATCTCGCGCGACATGTCGATGCCGACCGCGTGCTCCACCCGGTCGGCGAACAGCTCCAGCATGCGCCCGGTGCCGGTGCCGATGTCGAGCAGATCGGCGATTCCCAGCCGCGGCAGCATGTCGAGCAGCGCGCCCTCGACCACCCGATCGTCGACATGCAGCGAGCGAATCTCGTCCCAGCGCGCCGCGTTGGCGCGGAAATAGGCCGCCGCGGCCTCGGCCCGGGCGCGGCGCACGTCGCCGAGGCGCGCCAGGTCGCGGCCCAGCGTGGCGTCGTCCGGGGGAATCAGGTCGATCAGCCCGCGGGTCAGCTCCGCGCCCGGCCCGTGCTGCGCCACGCGATAGAACACCCAGGTGCCTTCGCGGCAGCGGTCGAGGAGGCCGGCCTCGCAGAGCAGCTTCAGATGCCGCGACACGCGCGGCTGACTCTGGCCAAGTATTTGGGTCAGCTCGCTTACCGTCAGCTCGGCATGGGCGCACAGCGCCAGCAGCCGGAGCCTTGAGGGCTCGGCCGCGGCGCGCAGACCTGACAAAAGCTCGTCCATGGCCTAACCGTAGACCGGGGTCATCTAGACAGAAGGATATAAAAATATGTTTATGTATTTCTGCGCCTCATGTCGAGAGAAAACTGCCCCGTAGTTCCCCGAAGGAAGGCAGCGGCGCGGCAGAATTGCAACAACGGTGTCAATAAACACACAGGCTGAGGGAAACCAATTCTCCCTATTGGAGGGACGTGATACGCGTTAACCCGAAGTCGGGCCATATCCGTCCGACGGCGCTCCTTGCCCGTATGAAGCGGCCGGCAAGGCGGTGTCGAGTGCGTGCCAAGGCTGCCGCGCGAGACGGAAACGCAACGACACGCGGGACAACCGCGGGCGAGAAGAGAACGCGGTTGGGACTTGGTGTTGGACGAATTGGTCAGAGACAAGAAATGCAAGAACGCCTGAAGCGGAGTCTGATGGGAGCGGCCCTGGCAGCCATGGTGCTGACCTCCGGGTGTGCCGGCCCACCGACGGATCCGGACGCCCGGGCCGCCTACGACGAGGCGAACGACCCCTGGGAGCCGTTCAACCGCTACATCTTCGACGTCAACTACGCGATGGACCAGCTGTTCTTCCGGCCCATCGCCGGCATGTACCGCACCGGCGTGCCCGAAGTGGTGCGCGACGCGATTCGCAACTTCCTGCGCAACCTGCGATCGCCGCTGATCCTGATCCACGACCTGCTGCAGGGCGAGCTTGACCGCGCTGGCCAGACGCTGCAGCGATTCGCGCTCAACTCGACGCTGGGCGTGGCCGGCTTCATCGATTTCGCCGACGACGTGATGGGCGTTCAATTCCACGACGAGGATTTCGGCCAGACCCTGGGCGTCTGGGGCTTCCAGGAGGGCTGGTACATCATGCTGCCCTTCTACGGGCCGTCGAACCCGCGCGACACGGTCGGCCTGGTCGTCGACAGCTTCATCGACCCGGTTTCGATCGCGATGCAGCTCTACGGGCCGGAATACGGGCCGCTGGCGCGCTCGGTCCTGACCGCGCTGGACCAGCGCTCGCGCGCCATCGACACCCTGGACGAGGTCGAGCGCACCTCGATCGACTACTACGCGACGATCCGCAGCCTGTATCGCCAGCGCCGCGACGACGAGATCCGCCAAGGCCGGCCGACCGCGACGCCATTCGCGCCGACGATCACCGGCGAGGATACGAGCCCGATGTTCGAGACGCCGAAGCCGGCCGAGCTTCCGGCGGCGCCGCCGCCGCCGAGCCCGCTGTTCATCAAGAAGGGCCGCGTCGGAGCCGACCAGATTTCGCAACGAGCGCAGTAGCGAGGTTCTCGTGTTGACGCGCCGCCGCGTCGGCATGGCACTGCTGATGATGACAGCAGCGGCACTGCTTTCGCCGCTGCCGCCTGCGCGCGCGGCCAGCGAATACGCCGAGGGCGCGCGCGCCTTCCTGCAAGGGCTCGCCGACCGCACCATCGCCGTGCTGAACCAGAAGGATCTGGCGCCGCCGAAGCGAATCGAGACGTTCCGGCGGCTTTTCGCCGACGGCTTCGACGTGCCGACGATCGGGCGATTCGTCGCCGGGCGCTCGTGGCAGCGCGCGACCGAGCCGCAGAAGACCGCCTACCTCCAGGTGTTCGAGGACGTCACCATCCTGACCTGGGCGCTGCGATTCGACCAGTACGCCGGCGAGAAGCTGGAGATCGACAAGGTGCGCGAGGACGGCAAGGCGGTGATCCTCGAGAGTTCGATCATCCGGCCGGGCAAGAGCCCGATCAGGGTCGAGTGGCGCATCGAGAAGGGCAAGGACGGCTACAAGATCCTCGACATCGTCGCCGAGGGCACGAGCCTCGCCATCGCCCAGCGCGCCGACTACTCGGCCGTGATCCAGCAGAACAACGGCGAGTTCGAGGGGCTGATCCGGGCGTTGCGCGACAAGCGCGAGAAGCTCCGGCAGCAGGCGAAGCTCGAATAGCGACGCGCCGGCGCGAGCCGGCGATGCGAATCGCTGCGACGACCGCGCCAAGATCGAAGAGGTGGACGTGATTCTTTCCCGACGCGCCGCGCTCGCCGGCGTTGCAGCAATGATTTTCCCGCTCGGCCGGGCCCGTGCGGAAAGCGCCTTCGCCGACGGCGCCGGCGACTTCATCAAGGACCTGGCCGACCGCGCCATCGGCGTGCTGAACGACAAGTCGATGCCGCTGCAGCGCCGCATCGACGCGTTCCGCGCCCTGTTCCTCGAAGGCTTCGACGTGCCGACGATCGCCCAGTTCGTCATGGGCCGTGCCTGGCCGCGCGCGACGGAGGAGCAGCGCCAGACCTATCTCAGAGTGTTCGAGGAGGTCACGCTGCTGACCTGGGCGCTGCGCTTCAACGAGTACGCCGGCGAGACGCTGAAGCTGGACAAGACCCGCGCGGAGGGCCGCGTCGCCTTCGTCGACAGCCAGGTGATCCGGCCCGGCCGCGACCCGGTCAAGGTGCAATGGCGCATCGAGCGGCCGCGCGGCGCCTACAAGATCCTCGACATCGCGGTCGAGGGCAGCTCGATGGCGGTGGCGCAGCGCGCCGACTATTCCGCCGTGCTGCAGCAGGGCAACGGCAAGGTCGACGCGCTGATCGCGGCGCTCAACACCAAGCTCGCACAGCTCGAGCAGAAGGCGCGCGCGCTGGCGCATCCTTCGGCAGGCTCAGGATGAGGCCCTGTGTCCTCATGCAGAGCCTGTCGAAGGATGAGGTGAAGTCCTTCTCCACGTCACCATCGCCCCAGGCCGTGCCCAATCATCCTTCGACCCTTCCTCACCCTGAGCCTCTCGAAGGATCCTCTTCCCGGGCCTCGAGCCTGTCGAAGGGCCGCCGGACGGCGTGCCGGCCGGTCACCTTGTCAGCGGCTTGAACTTGATGCGGTGCGGCTGGTCGGCCTCGGCGCCGAGGCGGCGGCGGCGGTCGGCCTCGTAGTCCTGGTAGTTGCCCTCGAACCATTCGACGTGGCTGTCGCCCTCGAAGGCGAGGATGTGGGTGGCGATGCGGTCGAGGAACCAGCGGTCG
>CAZLBB010000122.1:0-16894 GCA_964557415.1 uncultured Rhodospirillaceae bacterium | reverse complement strand
GCGTCGACCGCGGCGCGCGAGGCGCCGACCGCGGCGCCGAGCCTGTCGGCCACCGGCTCGATATAGGTCTTGAAGTTCTCGCCGTTCTGCATGCCGCGCCCGCCGGAGACGACGATGCGCGCGGAGGTGAGCTCCGGGCGCTCGGAGCGGCTGAGCTCCTGGCCGACGAACTTCGACAGGCCCTGGTCGCCGGCCGCCGGCAGGCTCTCCACCGGCGCGCTGCCGCCCTCGGCCGGCGCCGCCTCGAACGCCGTGGCGCGCACGGTGATGACCTTCACTTTGTCGGCCGATTGCACCGTCGCCAGCGCGTTGCCGGCATAGATCGGCCGCACGAAGGTATCGGGCGCCTTGACGGCGACGATCTCGGAAATCTGCTGCACGTCGAGCAGGGCCGCCACGCGCGGCATCAGGTTCTTGCCGTTCGAGGTCGCCGGCGCCACCACGTGGCCGTGCTTTGCCGCCTCGCGCACGACGAGCGGCGCCGTGTTCTCGGCCAGCAGGTTGGCATAGGCCGGATCGTCGACCGTCTGCACCCTGGCGACGCCCTTGACCTTGGCGGCGGCCGCGGCGGCCGCGCCGCAGCCGTGGCCCGCGACCAGCACCACGACCTCGCCCCCGATCGCCGCGGCGGCGGCGATCGCGTTCAGCGTCGCGGCCTTGAGCGCCCTGTTGTCGTGATCGGCGACGACCAGCACGCTCATGATCAGATCACCTTCGCTTCGTTGCGCAGCTTGTCGACCAGCTCGGCGACCGACTTCACCTTCTGGCCGGCCTGGCGCTTCGCCGGCTCCTCGACCTTGACGAGCTTCAGCCGCGGCGCCGGGTCGACGCCGAGCGCCTCGGGCGTCAGCGCCTCGATCGGCTTCTTCTTCGCCTTCATGATGTTGGGCAGCGAGGCGTAGCGCGGCTCGTTGAGGCGAAGGTCGGTGGTGATCACCGCCGGCAGCTTGAGGGCCACCGACTCGAGACCGCCGTCGACCTCGCGCGTCACCGAGAGGTCGCCGCTGTTGACGGCCACCTTGGAGGCGAAGGTGCCCTGCGACCAGCCGAGCAGCGCCGCCAGCATCTGACCGGTCTGGTTGCAGTCGTCGTCGATCGCCTGCTTGCCCAGGATCACGAGGCCGGGGTTTTCCTTCTTCACCACGGCCGCCAGCAGCTTGGCCACGGCCAGCGGCTGCAGTTCGACGTCGGTCACGACATGGATGCCGCGATCGGCGCCCATGGCGAGCGCGGTGCGGATCGTTTCCTGGCAGGCCTGCACGCCGAGCGAGACGGCCACGACTTCGCTGGCCGCGCCCTTCTCCTTCAGGCGCAAGGCCTCCTCCACGCCGATCTCGTCGAAGGGATTCATCGACATCTTGACGTTGGCCGTCTCGACGCCGGAGCCATCGGGCTTCACGCGGACCTTGACGTTGAAGTCGATGACGCGCTTGACCGCGACCAGAACCTTCATCAGACCTCTTTTGCCCCCGACCGCAGCCGCTCGACCGAGACGATTGGCTGGATTTTATAGGTATTTTCCATATCCCGCCGGTCATCCAGGAACGCGACGAGTTATGGTGCGCTGCACCATAGGCATGTGAACATTCGGTGTCAACTTGGGCGGGCGGGCGTTTGCCTAATTCTCGGGCGTTCGGCCCCGTCGGCGGTTCAGCGATTGGCGCCGGGAACCCACAGCACGTCCAGCTTGCCGCGTGCATTGCAATGCCGCGCCAAAACAAAGAGCAGGTCGCTCAGCCTATTGACGTATTTCAGGGCAGCGGGATTAACCTTTTCGCGCGCCATGAGCGCCGTGATCGCGCGTTCGGCCCGGCGGGTCACCGTGCGGGCGAGGTGCAGGTAGGACGAAGCCGGCGAGCCACCCGGCAGGACGAAGGAGTCGAGCGGCTTCAGGCCGGCATTGACCCGGTCGATCGCACGCTCCAGCCAGGCGACCTGCGCCTCGGTGACACGCAGCGCGCCCTGGCCGCGGCGGCCGGTTTCCGGCGTGCAGAGGTCGGCGCCGAGATCGAACAGATCGTTCTGGATGCGCAGCAGCAGCGCGTCGGTCTTGCGGTCGCGCTTGAGCGCGAGCCGCACCAGACCGATCGCCGCATTGGCCTCGTCGACGCCGCCATAGGCGGCGACGCGCGGGTGATGCTTGTCGACCATGACGCCGTCGCCGAGCGCCGTCCTGCCACGGTCGCCGACCCGCGTGTAGATGCGCGTCAGGCGGACCATGCGCCGCGCCGCCGCCGCGTCGTCACGCGTTCTTCCACAGCAGCAGCAGCAGCGCGAAGATCGCCAGCGCCGCCGCCTGCATCACCACGCGCATGCGCATGAAGCGGTTCGAGCGGCGCGGGTCGCCGCCGCGGATCATGCCGACGACGCCGGCGAGCAGCACCACCACGACCGCGACCATGGCGAGCACGAGCAGGACGGTGAGAAAGCCCTTCATGCGGGCGAGACTAGCGCGTGGCGGCGCCGAGCACTACCGCTCGACGGCGACGAGGTCGCCACGCGCCGCCGCCGCCTCGGCGAGAACGCCGCACAGGCGCTGCCAGAACGCGTGCATGTCGGCGGGCGCGGCGGCGCGGTTCGCGACGACGATCTCCACCGGGCCCGGCACGTCGACGGTCAGCGCATCCCACAGCGCGTCGAGGTTGCGCCCGAAATGCGCCGGCAGCCGGAGCTGCCCGGCCAGCGCGTCGTAGACCGCGTCCTGCGTCTCGAGGACCGCCGCATCGAGCACGCAGCGCCGGGTCATCGCGGCACCCGATGGAAGCTGCGGTAGTGGTCGGTCGTCACGAAGAACAGCCCGTCGCTGGAGAATACCAGGCGGTTTGCCTCGCGCTTGCCGCAGGCGTAGTCGAGATCGGCCTCGTAGTAGCGCCGTCCCGCCGCCTTGGGCAACCGGCCCTCGCGGTTGGAGAAGATGTCGCCACCGATGGCGCGGCCGGGCGCCACCCGGCACAGGTCGACGCCGGGACGCCAGCCGAGCCGCGCGGCCTCGTCCTTGCGGAGGTAGCGCAGCGGCAGCCGGCCGGTCGTCTCGAGCGAGCGCACGGTCGCGGAGAACCCGTCGGCGTCGCGCAGGCCCACCTGGCGGGCGAAGTCGCGCAGCGCCGCGTCGTCGAAGCCGTGGCCGGAGAGCGGCAGGAACAGGGCGACCAGCGCGACCAGCAGCACCGCCCAGGCGCGCGTTGATCCGCGCGCCCCGCACTCAGGTCCGGCTGCCGGATCGGCGGCCGCCCAGCAGCGCCAACGCGCCGGCAGCTTTCTCATGCGACCAGCCGCGCGCGGCGCGCGATGGCGATGGCGCCGCGCGCCGCCGCGTCGGCGGGCGCGATGCGCGCCGTGATGCCGCTCGCGCCGAGCGCCGCCTCGTAGGACCGCGCCAGGCTCGCGGCGCCGATCACGGCGACCTCGGCCGGCGCGCGGCCGAGCCAGGCGCGCGCCTCGGCGATCTCGGCGCCGATCAGGAGGCCGCTCAGATAGGAATGCAGCGCGTGCCCGGGCACGCGCTCGAACAGGCCGAGCGTGCGCGCGCTGAACAGCCGGTGCAGCAGGCCGCCGCGGCCGGCGGCGTCGCGGCCGCCATGCACGACGCCGCGCGCGAAGCCGTCGGCATCGAACTCGGCGCCGGTCATCAGGCGGCCGAGGATCGTGTGTGCGCTCATCGCGGCGAATGCCTCCCCGGTCATGAAGGTGGCGAAGCCCGCGATGCGCCCGGCCTCGACCACCGCCCATTTGCTGTGCGTGCCCGGCAGCACGGCGACGCCGTCGGCGAGGGCGACGCCGAAGATCTGCGTCTCCTCGCCGCGCATCACGTCGGGCACGCCGTCGTAGTCGACGGCGCTCATGCCCGGAACAATGCGGAGCGTCGCGCCGCCGCCCGCGTCGACCGCGAGCAGCGAGCCGGCCAGCGCGTCGACCCCCGCCGGGCAGGCGACGTAGGCGGCCTCGCCCCAGCCCTGCCGGCTGCCGATCATGCCGGAAGCCAGCGCCGGCAGGCCGGGATGCGCCGCGAGCCATGGGCCGACGGCGTCATGGAAGGCGCGCGCGAAGTCGCCGCCGGGCACCTGCAGGATGCCGAGCGGGCGCTCGAGCCGGTCGAGCACGGCGCCGTCCGCCGCCACGAGGTAGGCGCGCAGCGACGTCGTGCCCCAGTCGAGCGCGGTGAGGGCGAGTCGCGTGCTCATGGATCGCGGCGCAGCATCCGCGCGATATCACGCGATTGCCGCGGCGCATGCAAGCGCGCGGCCGGCGCGGCGGCGCAGATGAACGGCGCATTGTCGGAACAGGCGGAGCAAGCCGAGACCCTGCGCGCCGAAGTCGACCGCTTCATCCACAAGGTACGCGCCGCCTGAGGAAACGCGCATCGACCGATGGCGCGAGGGCCGGAGCATCGCTCCGGCCATTCTTCTGTCTGCGGTCTCGAGAGGCGGGCGATCGGGCAGCGATCCAAGTGCGACGGTCCGATCGGCCGCCCGTCGCGCGAGCGACCACAATTGGCGTCGCTCGACCAATAACAGCATTGATAAGGATCAAGCACGGCGTGGCGGGAGCCGACAATTCATCAGAGCCATGCCGAAATGGGGCGCCAGGGGGGCGCGATCGTCCTTCGATCTAACCTGACGTTAAGGAACTTCCGTCAATGATCCGCGCCCGCGGCAAGTCCCGCGACGAGGCGCCCGGGAGCGCGATGCGCGCGGCGGCGGGCCGACCGGACACAAGAAACTCGACACGAAGGACAAGGGAAATGCTCGGACTCCTCGGCAGGCTTACCATCAAGACCCGGCTGTTCGCCCTGCTCGGCGCGCTCGCGCTGGTCGTCGCGATGCTCGCGGGCGCCGGCTTCTACATCGCCAGCACGGGGCGCGCGGCGCTGACCACGATCATCGACGATCGCGTCAAGCCGCTGCGCGAGCTGAAGATCGTCTCCGACATGTACGCGGTGAACATCGTCGACACGGCGCACAAGCTGCGCAGCGGCGCGCTGTCGCCGGACGATGCGGTGAAGTCGGTGCGCGAGGCCCGGTCGAGGATCGCCGGGGAATGGAAGGCCTACGCGGCGACGAAGATGGCGGGCGAGGAGGAGCGCCTGGCGAAGGCCACGGCGGCGCCGATGGAGGTCGCCGACAAGGCCGCGGACAAGCTCATCGCGCTGGCAACCGGCAACGACCGCGCCGGGCTCGACGCGTTCGCCACCAAGGAGCTGTACCCGGCGATCGACCCGGTCACCGAGATCATCGGCAAGCTGGTCGACCTCCAGATCGAGGAGGCGATCAAGGAGGCGGCGATCGCCGACGTCGCGGCAACCCGCCTGACCTACGTCATGTTCGGCCTCGTGGCATTCGCCCTCATGGTCGTGCTCGCCTCCGTCCTGGTCGTGACCGGCACCGTCACGGCGCCGATCATCGGCATGGTCGCGGCGATGCAGAAGCTGGCCGCCAAGGACTGGACGGTCGTCGTGCCCGGCCTGGGCGGCAGCGACGAGATCGGCCTGATGGCCAAGGCCGTGCAGGTGTTCAAGGACGGCGGCATCGAGAACGAGCGGCTGCAACAAGAGGCGGAAGAGGCGCGCCGCCGCCAGGAGGAGCAGGAGGCCGAGAAGCGCCGCCTGGCCGACGAGAACGCGCGCGAGACCGAGCGCAAGCTGAAGGAGCTGGAGGAGCGCATGCGCCGCGCCGCCGAGGAGCAGAAGGCGGCGGAGGCGAATATGCGCGCCGAGGCCGAGAAGCAGCGCAAGGCCGAGATGGCCACCCTGGCCGACGGGTTCGAGACGACGGTGAAGGGCGTGGTGCAGACGGTGTCGTCGTCGGCCTCCGAGATGCAGTCGTCCTCGACCTCGATGTCGGCGACGGCGGAGGAGACCAGCCGCCAGGCGACGGCGGTGGCCGCGGCGTCCGAGCAGGCCTCGTCCAACGTGCAGACCGTCGCGACCGCGGCCGAGGAGCTCAGCTCCTCCATCGAGGAGATCAGCCGCCAGGTCGCCTCGTCGGCGAAGATGGCGAAGGAGGCGGTCGACGAGGCGCGCTCGACCGGCCAGACGGTCGACGGGCTGGCGCAGGCGGCGCAGAAGATCGGCGACGTGGTGAAGCTGATCACCGACATCGCCTCGCAGACCAACCTGCTGGCGCTCAACGCCACGATCGAGGCGGCACGCGCCGGCGAGGCCGGCAAGGGCTTCGCGGTCGTCGCCTCCGAGGTCAAGTCGCTGGCGACGCAGACCGCCAAGGCGACCGAGGAGATCGCGCGCCAGATCGAGCAGGTGCAGGGCGCCACGTCCGAGGCCGTGCAGGCGATCCAGTCGATCAGCAAGCGGATCGAGCAGGTCAACGACATCGCGGCATCGATCGCCTCGGCGGTCGAGGAGCAGGGCGCGGCGACCAAGGAGATCAGCCGCAACGTGCAGCAGGCCGCGGCGGGCACGCAGGAGGTGAACAAGAACATCGCCTCGGTGACCCAGGCCTCGGGCGAGGTCGGCGCGGCGGCAGTGCAGATGAACGGCGCCTCGTCGGAACTGGCGAAGCAGGCCGAGACCCTGCGCGCCGAGGTCGACCGCTTCATCGCCAAGGTCAGGGCGGCCTGACCGGCCCGCCGCGAGCCGGCGTCAAGCGTGAGGATCGACCAGGCGGAGTCGCGGTTTCGCCGCTTGGGTCACGCCCTGCGGCGGCTGCGCCTCGCAGCCGCAGTCCCGGCGAATGGCTGCGGCCCGCGCCGCCAGTTCTCGCGCGCGCTTTCGATCCGCCGACCGGGCAGCTTCCTTCAATTGCGTCGCGATGCGGTCGAACTCGTCGGCGACGCGCTTGTACCAGCAGAACGGGGCCTTCGACATCGGGGACTCCCCCCGCAAGTTGCGGCGGGACATTCCCGCGGCCGGCCGATGCCCGCATTGACGTGCGTCAATCGCCGGACCGCCGAGGACGCGCGGCCCGGCGGCGTGGGCGCGTCAGGGTGCCGCGGCGGTCCCGCCGGCCGTCGACCGAGCCCGTCACCACGGCAACGCGCCCTAGCGCGACTTGTCGGTGCCTTGCTTGCCCGCGATTCCGCCGCCGAGCCGGGTGCGCGCCCAGCTCCATACGTCTTCGCTGTACACGGCGGCCACAAGGCAGGCGAACAGGACGACGTAGGGATTGGGTTCCGCAGACGGCGCCGCGAATACGGCCAGGCCGCCGTAGACAGCGAGGAACACCACGATCGCCGCCGACGTTCCTTGCACGACGACGGCAAGCGGATCGTCCACCCATGGTTCCCCCGGACGGCGCGTCGATCGGCGTCGAATGAAGGTCGAGCAGGCGGCGCCGAGCAGCCCGAAGCCGACCAGCCCGACGATCAGCGTCAACGGAAGCGACTCGGACTTCAGCAGCCAGTTCGTGGCGACGCCGATCGGCCCGAGCGTCGAGCCGAGATCCGCCCGCCGCGGCACGGCGGTGTCGCGGATGTTGCGCCGGCATTGCTGCTCTGCGCTGGACCGCGCTTGCGACAACGAACCGTCGCCGAGCGGCATGGGTCCGGCGCCGGGCGGTGATCGGGACAGCGTACCCAAGGCCGTATGCACCAATGCGAGCGCCCCGGCATAGGCGGCCATCGCCGAGCGGCAGTCGTTCAGGTGGTTGCGCGCAAGCGTCAGCCACTCCTGGAACCAGGCGTCGATATCGAGCAGGTGCTGGATGCGCTCGCGCTCGCCCACGCGATAGAGATTGACCAGCTCGTGCGTGCGCGTCGCCTGCTCGACCAGTTCGCTCTGACGGTCGCGATAGCGAACGCGCAACTGGCCCCACGCGGCGACCAGATCGTCGTAGGCCCGTGCCTGGTCGGCGACGAAGAGCCGAAACTGCGATTGCAGCCATTGGGCCTCCGCCGTGGGCGCCTCGTTCGCCGCGGTTTCGGGCGGCTCCCATTTCGGCGGCGCCGGCAACGACTCGGGAAAGTCGCGCACGAACTGCTCGGGCGTTATCAGCATGTTCTTCAGGCGCTCCCGCAGGCTCTCGCCGGTCGACGCCCGTCCAGCCGGCGTCTCGCGCGCGGGATCCGCCGTGAGGATGGGGACCGCGATGATCGCGGTGATGCTGAGGTAGCTGGCGAGGCACAGAACCAGAAGCAGGGCGGCATTGCGCCATGTCACCGCCGAAATCGAACCGCGCAGCGCCGTCCAGCCGGCGCTCCATCGCGTTCGCACGTCCGGCGACCCGGCGCCGTCCGCGACGCCGCTCTTTGCCGCGCCAAGCACCAGGCTCAGCAGCGCCCATACCGCGCAGAAGAAGACCGCCGAAACCACGGGTGCCCGTTGCAGGTCGAGCGCCCCGACGATCCGCCCGCTAAGCTGGGTCCATACGTCGATCCACATCCTCGTGGCATCCGGCAGGCATTTCTCGGCATACGACTGGCAACGCGACCACAACTCGAACGTCGAGGTCGCCCCCAACCCCGGGACGGAGCGCAGCACCGCCTCGGCCATGGCATAGGCGACGCGAACGGCATAGGTCAGCACGTCGGGATAGAGCGCGGTCGCGCCGGCGAAGGCGAGCAGCCGCACGAACCGGTCATCGCTGCCGCTGCCGCCGAGGGCGAAGAACAGCCGCACCAGCGCGGCCAGCAGGCGAAAGAGGACCCACAGCAGCACCGCGAGCGCAAGCACCAGCAGGAGCGCATAGGAGCCGACGGTCACGCCCGGGGCGTGCTGGCTCAAGAACTCCATCTGCCGCGCCCCTTAGCCGCGCCCGTTGACGATCGGCGGGGCAGGCCTGGACCGCCGCCGGCTTGCCGCTATGCCGGCCGGTTCATCCGGTTGTCGACCAGGTCCGTCACCACGGCCGGATCGGCCAGAGTCGAGGTATCGCCGAGGTTCGAATAGTCGTTCTCGGCGATCTTGCGCAGGATGCGGCGCATGATCTTGCCCGAGCGCGTCTTCGGCAGGCCGGGCGCCCATTGGATCAGGTCGGGCGTCGCGATCGGGCCGATCTCCTTGCGCACCCACTGCGCCAGCTCCTTGCGCAGCTCCTCCGACGGGTTCTGGCCGACCTTCAGGGTCACGTAGGCGTAGATGCCCTGGCCCTTGATGTCGTGCGGATAGCCGACGACGGCGGCCTCGGCCACTTTCGGATGCGCCACCAGCGCGCTTTCCACCTCGGCCGTGCCGATGCGGTGGCCCGAGACGTTGATCACGTCGTCGACGCGGCCGGTGATCCAGTAGTAGCCGTCGGCGTCGCGCCGGCAGCCGTCGCCGGTGAAGTACTTGCCCTTGTAGGCCGAGAAGTAGGTCTGCACGAAGCGGTCGTGGTCGCGGAACACCGTGCGCATCTGCCCGGGCCAGCTGTCGGTGATGCAGAGATTGCCCGATGCGGCGCCTTCCAGCACCTTGCCGTCGCCGTCGACCAGCACCGGCTGCACGCCGAAGAACGGCTTGGTGGCCGAGCCGGGCTTCTGCGCGATGGCGCCGGGCAGCGGCGTGATCAGGATGCCGCCGGTCTCGGTCTGCCACCACGTGTCCACGATCGGGCAGCGGTGCTCGCCGACGACGCGGTGGTACCACAGCCACGCCTCGGGATTGATCGGCTCGCCGACCGTGCCCAGGAGGCGCAGCGACTTGCGCGCGGCCTTCTTCACCGGCGCCTCGCCCTCGCGCATCAGCGCGCGGATCGCGGTCGGCGCGGTGTAGAAGATGTTGACCTTGTGCTTGTCGACCACCTGCCAGAAGCGCGACGCGTCGGGGTAGTTCGGTACGCCCTCGAACATCAGCGAGACCGCGCCGTTCGAGAGCGGCCCGTAGACGATGTAGCTGTGGCCGGTCACCCAGCCGACATCGGCCGTGCACCAGTAGACGTCGCCGTCGTGGTAGTCGAACACGTACTGGTGCGTCAGCGACGTGTAGACCAGGTAGCCGGCGGTCGTGTGCAGCACGCCCTTGGGCTTGCCGGTGGAGCCGGAGGTGTAGAGGATGAACAGCGGGTCCTCCGCGTCCATCGGCTCGGGCGGGCAGTCGGCCGCGGCGATGTCGGTCAGCTCGTGGTACCAGTGGTCGCGGCCCGTGACCCAGTTGACCTTGCCGCCGGTACGCTTGACCACGATGACGTGCTGGATGGTCGGGCATTTCTGCAGCGCCGCGTCGGCATTCGCCTTGAGCGGGATCGGCCGGCCGCCGCGCAGGCCCTCGTCCGACGTGATCAGGAGGTTGGAATCGCAGTCCTGGATGCGGTTTGCCAGCGACTCCGGCGAGAAGCCGCCGAAGACGACGGAATGGATCGCGCCGATGCGCGCGCAGGCCAGCATGGCGACCGCCGCCTCGGGGATCATCGGCAGGTAGATGGTGACGCGGTCGCCCTTCTTGACGCCGAGCGCCTTCATCGCGTTGGCCAGCTTGCACACCCGCCTGTGCAGGTCGCGATAGGTGATCTTCGCGTCCTCCTTCGGGTTGTCGCCCTCCCAGATGATCGCGGTCTGGTCGCCGCGCGTGGCCAGGTGCCGGTCGAGGCAGTTGTAGGCCGCGTTGAGCACGCCGTCGAAGTACCAGCGGATATGCACGCTGCCGCTGAAGGAGACGTCCTTGATCTTGGTCGGCGCCTTGATCCAGTCCACGCGCCTGGCCTGCTCGGCCCAGAAACCCTCCGGGTCCTTGACCGAGCGCCGGTACATCTCGTCGTACTTCTTGGCGTCGATCCAGGCGCGCTTGGACCACTCGGGCGAAACGGCAAAGAGTTCGTCGGCCATGGCGTTTCCTAAAGGCTCCCCCAGGGCTCGACTGTACCTTCGCTAGGGTACCGTCGGGCTCGTTCTAGATGGCCGCGATTATTGACAGATCGGGCACGACGCACAAGATGCGCCGGAAGCCCGAGAAGGAGCCCGCATGCGCCTGCACCTGTCGACCTGGCCCGAGGTCGCGACCTACCTGAAGTCCCGCGCCGAGATCATCGTCCCCATCGGCTCGACCGAACAGCACGGGCCGACCGGCCTGATCGGCACCGACGCGCTGACGGCCGAGATGGTAGCCGAGGGCGTCGGCGAGAACACCCAGACCATGGTAGGGCCCACGATCAATGTCGGCATGGCGGTGCACCACGCCGCCTTCCCCGGCAGCATCACGCTCAGGCCCTCGACGCTGATCGCCTATATCGGCGATTACGTGAACACGCTCTCGGGCCACGGCTTCCGGCGCTTCTTCTTCATCAACGGCCACGGCGGCAACATCGCCACGGTGAACGCGGCGTTCTACGAGATCTATGCCGGCTACACCGCGGCGGCGGGCGCGGCGCCCGAGCGCTCGAACCGGCCCGAGCCGCGCTGCACGCTGGCGAACTGGTGGGAATGCGAGCAGGTGAAGACGCTGTCGCGCGAGCTGTTCGGCGGGCGCGAAGGCAGCCACGCCACGCCGTCGGAAGTGGCGATGACCTGGCACCGGTTCCCCGAGCACATCAAGTCGGCGCCGCTGGACCCGCCGCTGGCGCCGGCGGGCCGCTTTTTCGGCGCGGCCGACTATCGCAGCCGCTTTCCCGACGGGCGCATCGGCAGCGACCCGTCGCTGGCCACGCCGGAGAAGGGCAAGCAGCTCTTCGAGGCGGCCGTCGTCGGCATGACGCACGCGTTCAAGGCGTTCCGCGAGGCGGCCTAAGCAGCGCAGGAGGTGCGGCCACAAGCCCGGCGATGCCGACATCCCCGAAGCCGAGACCCCGCCCATGACCATCGCGCCGTTCACCTTTGCCGGCACCACGCGCGTCGCCTTCGGCGCCGGGCGGATCGAGCAGCTCGGCGACGACGTCGCCGCGCTGGCGGGTCCGCGCGCGCGCGCGCTGGTCGTCACCGATCCCGGCGTGGTGCGCGCCGGCCTGGCCGCGCGCGCCGAGGCGGCGCTGCGGCACGCGGGGCACGACGCGATCCTGTTCGACCGGGTGCGGCCCGAGCCGGCGATCGGCTCGGTCGACGCGGCGGCGGAGGCGGCGCGCGGCGCTTCCGTCGTGATCGGTCTCGGCGGCGGCTCGGCGATGGACGTGGCGAAGTTCGCCGCCGCCGTTTCCGGCGCCGACAGGCCGGCCGCGCACTACGCGCTCTGTGCCAGCCCGCTGCCGGCCGCGCATCCGCCGGTCGTGCTGGTGCCGACGACGTCGGGCACCGGATCGGAAACGACGCGCACCGCGGTTTTTGCGTCGGAGAACGGCCGCAAGCATTGGGCCTGGGGCGACGAATTGCGCGCCGCGCTCGCCGTGCTCGATCCGACCCTGACCACGGGCCTGCCCGCCGCGGCGACGGCGGCGACCGGCGCCGACGCCCTGGTGCACGCGATCGAGGCCTGCACCGTCAAGGGCGCGCACCCGATCGCCGAGGCGTTCGGCCTCGCCGCCATCCGCCTAGTCGCGGCGCATCTCGAGCGCGCGGTGCGCCACGGCGACGACATGGAGGCGCGCGGCGCGATGCAGGTGGCCGCTTCGCTCGCCGGCATGGCGATCGACGAGGCCGGCACCGGCGTGGCGCACGCGCTCGGCCACGCGCTGGGCTCTTTCGCGCCCGTGCATCACGGCCGCGCCGTGGCGCTGGGCCTCGGCGTCGCACTGCCGGGAAACGCCGCGGCGGCGCCGGCCGCGCATGCGCGCGTCGCGCGCGCCATGGGCCTCGCGGGCGAGGACGACGCGACGCTGGCGGCCCGCCTGCCCGCCGCCTACGACGACCTGCTGCGGCGCATCGGCCTGGCGCCGTCGCTCTGCGACCTGGGCCTCGGGGCCGCCGACGCGCCGCGCCTGGCCGCGGCGGCTTCCTGGCCCGAGAACCGGCCGATGCTGACGCGCAACGCGCGCGCGCTGGCGCCGGCGGACGTCGAAGCGCTGGCGCGCGCCTTGTTGAGCGGGTAGTCGAGGCCGGAATGGATCCAGCGTCAATTTGTCCTCCCTCCCCTTGCGGAAAGGGATCAGGGGGAGGGGTCATTCGCGCGGCAGCGCGACACCACGCCTTCGGCGGGCATGCGCGCGCGATCGCGTCACGCTTCGGCAATGTATTGCCGCGCGGTAACGCCCCCGCCCCCTATCCCCCTCCCGCGAGGGCAGGGGGGACCGAATTGGGGTCTTGTCCGGCGTGACCACGCATTTCGCCTTCGGCGAGAACTGGGCGTCCTACGCGGAGGGCATCGGCGACGAACAGGTCGCCTGGTCCGAGCGCTGCATGCAGGCGCTGCTTGGGCCGGATGGCGTCCGCGGCAGGAACGTGGCCGATATCGGCTGCGGGTCAGGCCTGCACAGCCTGGCAGCCCTGCGCCTGGGCGCGGCCTCGGTCCAGGCGCTCGACCGCGATCCGCACAGCGTCGCCACGACCCGCGCGGTGCTGGCGCGCCTGGCGCCGCAAGGCGCGCGCTACGACGTGCGCGAGGCCGACGTCCTGGCGCTCGACCCCGCCGCAACCGGCTGCTTCGACGTTGTCTATTCCTGGGGCGTGCTGCACCACACCGGCGCCATGATGGCGGCGATCGAGCGGGCGGCGGCGCTCACCCGGCCAGGAGGCTTGTTCGCGTTCGCGCTCTACCGCCGGACCTGGCTCTGCCCGCTGTGGAGGTTGGAAAAGCGCTGCTACAGCCGGGCGGCGCCTGGGACGCAGGCGCGGGTGCGCGCTGCCTATCTCGCGCTGTATCGGCTGCGGGCGCGCCTTGCCGGCGAGGATTTCGCGCGGTTCATCGTCGACTACCCGCGGCAGCGCGGCATGGACTTCCTGCATGACGTCCATGATTGGCTAGGCGGGTACCCGTACGAGTCGATCACCGCACCCGAAGTGGAGCGGTTGATGACGCGCCTGGGGTTCCGCCATGTCAGGAGCAACGTCACGCCCCGCCATATCGGCTTGTTCGGGTCGGGCTGCGATGAGTACGTGTACGAGCGTACGTCCTGACCCTATTGCAGATACGGCTCTTCCCGACCCTTGGCCACCCAGGCCTGCATCACCTTGATCAGGCCATCGATCCAGCGGTCGCGCAGAATTTTCTCGAACTTGGCGCGCTGGAAGCTGCGCAGCGAGTAGCCCTCGAGCTGTACGTCCTGGATCCTGTAGCGGCCGGCCGGTCCCTCGCGCACGTACCAGCCGACCTCGATCGTCTCGTCCGCGCCGTAGCCGATGCGCGTGACGACATAGCTCGACTCGGCGTCGATCGCCTTGGCGGACAGGATCTCGAATTGCCGCAGGTTCAGCTTCGCCATCAGGGTCGGGTAGGCCATGATCGCGTAGTCGCGGAAAAGATTGAGGTATTCGTCGACCTTCCTGGGATTGGACTGGCGCAGGAAGGCGCCGAGCGCATAGCGCCCGAGGCTCTGGAGGTCGAGGCCGTCCTCGATCAGCTTCTCCAGCCCCTCGCGATCGTTGTCCCTGCCGTTCATCACCTTGACGGCCCGGTCGCCCAGGGCCTGCATGAAATCCTGGGCGCCGTCGACGGAGGCCGATGCCGGGCACGGCGCGGCGATCCCGGCCGCCACGAGCGCCAGCAAAGCCGCCGTCCAGAGGCGCAGGGCCGCGCCGACCCGCGTCGTTGTCATTGCAGTCGATTGCATGGAGCTGGGTCCGTTTCGCGCATGCGTGCAGGCGCATAGGCAAGGTAGTGCGCCCGCGGACGCCGATCAATCCGCGCACGCCAGAACCCGTCCAACTTTATGATATGATTGCAATGTCCTAATTGCATGGCCGCGCGGGGGCGGGGAGCGCCGACGCGGCGTGATTCGGCTCGTGACCCATGTCAATGTGCCTTGCCCGCCCTCGGATAGGATGCGGGTGCTGCGAAGAAGAGGCGGCATGCACGCTCGGCCCAAGGCTGGGCCGGGCCGCAGGAGGAGGTACCCATGAAGAAGGTTCTGATCGGGCTGGTCGTCCTTGTCGTGCTGGTCATCGGCGGCATTGCGGCCTTCGTTCTCACCATCGACGCCAACAGCTACAAGCCGCAGATCGAGGCCGCCGCCAAGGACGCGCTGGGCCGCGACCTGAAGCTGCGCGGTCCGATCAAGACCGCGCTGTGGCCCAATCTCGGCGTCGAGGCGAGCGATGTCGCCCTCGCCAACGTCCCCGGCGGCCAGGCGAAGGAGATGGCCACCCTGAAAAGCCTGGTCGTGTCGGTCAAGCTGATGCCCCTGCTGTCGCGCTCGGTCGAGATCGACAGCTTCGTGCTCAACGAGCCGGTCATCAATCTCGAGGTCGACAGGCAGGGCAGGCCGAACTGGGTGTTCGGGCCGCCCGCCGCGGCGAAACCCGGCGAGAAGGCGGCCGGCGGCGCGCCGCAGGGCACGCTGAAGCTCGGCGACGTGCGCCTCGTCAACGGCAGGCTCAACTACGCCAACCTGCAGACCGGCGACAAGCAGGGGCTCGAGCAGATCAACGCCAAGGTCTCGCTGCCGAGCATGGAGAGCCCCTTTAGCCTCGCCGGCAGCGCGGTGTGGAACAAGGAGAAGGTCGACCTCACGGCCGCCACCGGGCCGCTGTCGAAGCTGATGGCGGGCGAGCGCAGCAATGTCGAGGCCAAGCTGGCCAGCAAGCACCTGACGCTCGACTTCAAGGGCAACGCGCAGGTGAAGGGCGACTCGACCGCGGCGCAGGGCGACGTCGCACTGGAATCGCCGTCGATCAAGGATCTCGCCGCCTGGACCGGCAAGCCGCTCCAGGACGTCAAGCCCAACACCATGGGCAAGCTGTCGATCAAGGGCAAGCTGGCGCTCGCCGGCAAGAAGGTCGACTTCACCGACGCCAAGATCCTGGTCGACGCCATCGACGCGTCCGGCGCGCTGTCGGTCGACGCGACGCGCGCGAAACCCGCGATCAAGGGCAAGCTCGACGTCGTCTCGCTCGATCTCAACCCCTATCTCGGCCCCGAGCCGCCGCCGCAGCAGGCGCAGCAGGACTGGAGCGACGCGCCGATCGATCTTTCTGCCTTGAAGACCTTCGACGCCGAGCTGGCGTTGAGCGCCGGCCAGGTGATCTACCGCAAGATCAAGACCGGCAAGGCCACGCTGGCCGTGGTCGTCAAGGACAGCCGCGCCTCGATCGACGCGGCCATCCCGAAGCCCGGCCTCTACCAGGGCGAAGGCAATCTGTCGGTCGTGGCCAACGCCGCGACCCAGCCGCCGAGCTACGACATCAAGGGCAAGCTCGCCGGCATCCAGGCCGAGCCGTACCTGAAGGACGCGCAGGACATGGACAAGCTGAGCGGCACGCTCGGCGCCGACCTGGCGGTCACCGGCCGCGGCCAGAGCCAGAAGCAGATCATGCCGACCCTCAACGGCAACGGCGCCTTCAAGTTCGCCGACGGCGCCATCAAGGGCATCGATCTCGCCGGCATCGCCCGCCAGCTGGGCGAGGTCGGCAAGGGCGGCGCCACCTTCGATCCGTCGCGCCTGATGTCCGGCTTCAAGAATCTGTTCGGCGGCGGCGGCGCCGCGGAGAAGACCGACTTCAGCGAGCTGGGCGGCACCTTCACCATCGCCAACGGCATCCTCACCAACAAGGACCTGGCGCTGAAGTCGCCCTTCGTGCGCGTCAGCGGCGCCGGCACCGTGGCGCTGCCGCCCAAGACCATGGACTACAAGGTGCAGATCGCCGCCGTGTCGTCCATCGAAGGGCAGGGCGGCAAGGACCAGAGCGGCGTCGGCATCCCGGTCAACTGCAAGGGACCGTGGACCGGCGACAGCTGCAAGCCCGACCTGGCCGGCATGTTCATGGGCGATCCGACCAAGCTCCTGAAGGGCCTGCCCGGGCTCGGCGGGGGCCTGCCCGGAATCGGCGGCGCGGGCGGCGCCCTGCCCGGCGTCGGCGGCGCCCTGCCCGGCGTGGGCAAGGCGCTTCCCGGCGGCCTGCCGATCCCCGGCGCCGGCGGCACCGGCGGCCTGCCGATCCCCGGCGCCGGCGGAACCGGCGGCCTGCCGAGTCCCGGCGCCGGTGGCGCCGCGACCGGTGGCGCGCCGAC
>CAZLBB010000121.1:0-16937 GCA_964557415.1 uncultured Rhodospirillaceae bacterium | reverse complement strand
GCCGCTGGTGGCGGGGGCGACGGCATCGCCGGTGCCGGCGCGGCCGGGGCGAGCGCGATGGGCGGGCCTGCCGGCGACGGGGCGGGCGGTGGCGGCGGGGCCGGTTCGACCGCCGAAGACGGCGGCGGCGCGGTTTGGCCTTCCGCTACCATGGGGCTCGAGGGCGGCACGGCGGCGGCGGCGGGCTTGTCCGGGGACGGCTTGGCCTCGGCCGCCGGCCGCGGACATCTGCAGTCGTCCGGGTCCGGCCACAGGATGCCGCAGCCGGAAAGCGCGGCGAGCATGACTACGCCCAGCAGCGCCCGCGCGCCGCCCGTCCAATGCAACCAGAATGACTCAGGGTTTACCCCGATCGCGCCTGCCGGCAACGCTCACCCCTAAGCGCCGGCCCGCGCCGGAACCCGGCGCTATGAGGCCATCAGCCTCAAGATATGGGGGTATGGCGATCCCGGCAACACGAATTGTTGCGAATCACCCGGCCACGGACGTGTTCAGACGAGGATGTTGACGCGGCTGCCGCGCGCCGGCGCCGGGGAGGGCGTGCCGGACGGTGTCGCCTGCGCCTGCTGCCCCTCCTGCACCGCCTGGGCGACGAGGTCGGCGACCGCCTGCTCGGCCTTGGCCTGCGACTTGATGGCGGCGATGCTGGCGGTCTGCTGGCGCTCGACGGCGAGGCTGAAGAGGCCCTTGGGCGGGGGGCCGCCGCCGCCGATGGAGTCGATCGACAAGGTCTTGCTCTCCCGTACGCCGCGCTTCGTCGGCGGTTGCGCCCGCCCGGTCGGGGCGATAGGGTGCCGCGCCGGCCGGAGGTATCCGACCGACCTTGTCCGGAAATCCTTAAGAAAAGGTAGTCCCCGTGAAACATCAACGCTTCACGTCGGTTCTGGCCGCGGCTGCGCTGGCCGCCTCGATCGGCGGGTCCGCCGGCGCGGCCGACCCCGAGAACACGCTGTACATGGACCTGGAACACGGCCGCGTGGTGATCGAGCTGCGCCCGGACCTGGCGCCGGGCCATGTCGCGCGCATCAAGGAGCTCGCGCGGCAGAAATTCTACGACGGTCTCGCCTTCCATCGCGTGATTCCCGGCTTCATGGCGCAGGGCGGCGATCCCGACGGGCGCGGCACCGGGGGATCGGGCAAGAAGCTGAAGGCCGAATTCTCGAAAGCCAAGCACGTGCGCGGCACGGCGTCGATGGCCCGCGCGCAGGATCCCGACAGCGCCGACAGCCAGTTCTTCATCTGCTTCGCCGATGCGTCCTTCCTCGATGGCAAGTACACGATCTGGGGCCAGGTCGTGCAGGGCATGGAGTTCGTCGACAAGATCAAGAAGGGCTCGGAAGCGAACAACGGCGCGGTATCGAATCCCGACCGCATCAAGCAGATGCGCGTCGCCGCCGACGACAAGAACTGAGCCCGCCGGGGCGGCCATGAGGCGGGCACGATTCGCCGCCGTCTTCCTGGCGCTGGCCCTCGGCCTGGCCGGCGCGGCGCGCGCGCAGGACAAGACGGTGCCGATCAGGGACCCGGAGAACACCGTGTTCCTCGACGTTCTCTACGGCCGGATCGTGATCGAGCTGCGCCCCGAACTGGCGCCGAAGACGGTCGCGCGGTTCAAGGAGCTGGTGCGCCAGAAGTTCTACGACGGGCTGACGTTCCACCGCGTGCTGGCGGCATTCATGGCGCAGACCGGCGATCCCAAAGGCGACGGGTCGGGCGGCAGCGGGCAGAACCTGCCCGCCGAGTTCTCGAGGGAGAAGCATGTGCGCGGCACGGTGTCGATGGCGCGCAAGGCCAACGATCCGAACAGCGCCGATTCGCAGTTCTTCATCGTCATCCGCGAGCAGAGCGAGCTGGACGGCAAGTACACCGTCTTCGGCCGCGTGATCGACGGCATGGAGCATGTCGACCGGATCAAGAAGGGCTCGAAGGCGCTCGACGGGCGCGTCGTGGTGAACCCGGACAAGATCAAGCAGATGCGCATCGCGGCCGACGTGACCGGCAACAAGTCGTGAGCGGCCGCGTAAACCGCGGGCGGAAGCCGCCTTGACAAGCGCGAAACGGGACGGCTCGGGGGAGAACCGTCCCGTCTCTGCGCTCGCTGCCCGCGGCAATGGCTGCCTTGCGAGATCGGGGGGCAACGCTTAGCGCCTGGGGGGACAGGCGCTGGCCGCCACTCGCGGGCTGTGGAGGCCGGGGAGGGGATCCGGCCGACCAGGAGACGATAGGGCCGCGCCCGCTAAGATGGGGTTAAAATCGGCGCCGAAAGCGGCGCAGAGATCAATAAAATCATGGTTATCGCGGCGTTTCCTGAGTGCGGCAATTGGCTAAATTTAGATCGAGTTCCGGCGCGGGCCCGACCCCTTCGAGCAGCCGGACGGGATGGCAACGCATGACGGCGTGGCTCGCCACCGGCGCCATCGTCTATGGCGGCCTGCTGGCCGGGCTCTACCTGTTCCAGCGCCAGCTGCTGTATCTGCCCTCGGCGTCGCGGCCGGATCCGCGCGAGGCCGGCGTGCCGGACATGCGCGCGGTGCGGCTCGCGACCGGCGACGGTCTCGAGCTCCTGGCCTGGTACAAGCCGCCCGCGCCGGGGCGCCGGCTGCTGGTCTATCTCCACGGCAATGCCGGCCATATCGGCCATCGCGGCTTCAAGGCGCGCCCGTTCCTCGACCTGGGCCACGGCGTGCTGCTGGTGTCCTGGCGCGGCTATGGCGGCAACGCGGGCCAGCCGAGCGAGGAGGGGCTGCTCAACGACGCGCGCGCCGCGCTCGCGTTCGCGGCGGAAGAAGGCCTGGCGCACCGGCAGGTCGTGCTCTACGGCGAATCGCTCGGCAGCGGCGTGGCGGTGCAGCTCGCGGCCGAGGCCGCCGGCACGGGACGCCCGGTCGGCGCGGTCGTGCTCGAGGCGCCGTTCACCTCGATCGCCGAGGTGGCGCAATACCACTACTTCTACGTCCCGGCGCGCTACATGGTGGCCGACAAGTTCGACTCGGCCGCGCGCGTCTCCGCCGTCGGCGCGCCGCTGCTGGTCGTCCATGGCGAGCGCGACCGCACCGTGCCCGTGCGCTTCGGCCGCGAACTGTTCGATGCCGCCGCCGAGCCGAAAGAGGCGGCGTGGCTGCCCGAGGCCGGGCACAACGACCTGTTCGACCACGGCGCCGCCGAGCGCGTGCGGCGCTTCCTCGAGCGGCTGCCGTAGACGCGGGGAGTGAAATACGCGCGTCGGCAGACGCTGACGAAGAAACGCCGGGAAATCCCGCAGGCGATGACGGGGCAGGGCGAGCTGTCGATCCGGGAAGCGGCGCGCCGCGTCGGCCGCGACGTGAGGGCCGTTCATGGCGAAGTGACGGCCCTTCTTCATGCCGGTATTCTTGATCGCACCGCCAGCGGCGCCGTGTTTCCCTGTGACGCCGTGCGCGTCGACTTCACCCTGACCGGGGCTGCGTGATGCCGTCTGCCGCATCCGCTTTCCTCACCGTTCCCGCGCGCGGCGGCCGTGCCGTGCGGCTCCGCGCGGGCGAGGCGATCGAGATCGTCAACACGCATGGCACTCAGGTGGTCGACACCTGGGCGCTCGGCACGGCCGACCCGAGCGAATACCTGTCGATGGAGCAGACGCGGCGCATGCTGTTCAAGCTGTGGCCGCAGCAGGGCGACGCGCTCTACAGCAACCGGCGCAGCAAGATGCTCGTGATGGAGCTCGATACGTCACCCGGAATCCACGACACGCTGTTCGCCTGCTGCGACCAATGGGTCTACGCCAACTACGGCTGCCCGCCGGGCCACGCCAACTGCCAGGACAATTTCCACGCCGCGCTCGAGGCGCTCGGGATCGCGCCGCCGCTGGTGCCGAACCCGCTGAACCTGTGGATGAACATCCCGGTCAGCGACAACCGGCGCCTGGCGATCGAGCCGCCGGTCAGCCGCCCGGGCGACCGCGTCGTGCTGCGCGCGCTGATGGGCTGCGTGGTCGTGATGTCCGCCTGCCCGATGGACGTGACGCCGATCAACGGCCCGGGCTGCACGCCGATGGACGTGCAGTATCGCGTGCTGGCGCGCGCCGGCTAAGCGGCGACCGCACCTCTTCTCGGCGATGGCTTCAGGATTACCGCCTCCGGCAGCGACACCGGCGCGCCCGCGGTGATCCAGTCGGCGGCGAGGGTGCCGATGATGGGCGACAGCTGGATGCCGTAGCCGCCGGCGCCGGCGGCGGCGACCAGCATCGGCTCGTCGGCGCTGATCGGCCCGACCAGGGGCCGGCCGTCGGGCGATTTCGGATAGAGCCCGGCCCAGCCGCGGCCGAAGCCGGCGCCCGGCAGGCCGGGCAGGCGCTCGAGCAGCAGCGCGGCGAGCTCGTCCTTGGTGCGGTCGTCGAGAAGCTGGTTGTAGTTGTCCGGGTCGCTGCCCGCGGTGTCGTACGAGCGATGCGTCTCGGCGATCAGCTCGCCCTGGCGTTCGTGGCGGAAATTCAAGCCCGTGCCGCCGCTGCCGGGCACGTAGTCCATCACCATCGGCATGACATAGGGCAGGGGCTCGGGCAGCTTGATGATGACGGCCTCGTGGCGCTCGGGAATGACGCGCAGCTCGTGGCCGAACAGCTTCGCCACGGCGCTGGCCCAGGCGCCCGGCGCCAGCACGACGCCGTCGGCGTCGATATCGCCGGCGGACGTGCGCAGCTTGTAGCCGGTCTTCGCCCGCTCGGCCGCCAGCAGCCGGCAGCGCTGCTTCACGCCGCCGCCGCGCGCGCGGATCATGTCGACCAGCAGGCCGCAGTAAAGGTGCGGATCGAGATAGCCATCGTTGGGCCCGAACAGCGCGCCGGCGATGCCGTCGGTGCTGATGTGCGGCACCAGTTTCCTGATCTCCGGCGGCGACAGCAGGCGGGCATGGTCGAGCCCGAACTCCGCCTGCATCGCGACGCTGTTCTCGAACAGGGCCAGATCCTTGTCCGAGCGGCCGAGGCGCATGTAGCCGATGTGGCGGAAGTCGAGCCCGTGCTGCTTCCAGGCCATCATCCGCCTGACGCTGAGGGCGCGCATCTGGATCTCGAACCGGTCGACGTGCTGCGTGCCGACCACGCCGATCGAGCGGCCGCTGGAGCCCGAGGCCGCGTGATCCGCTTCGATCACCGTGACCGAGGTGCCGCGCTCGGCGAGGCTCAGCGCCGTCGTGAGCCCGAGCGTGCCGGCGCCGACGACGACGATGCGCTGCTGGGCGTTCACTCCGGCAGCTTCGAGCTGTCCGGCACGACGATGGCGAAGCGGTCGGCCAGCTCCACCAGCGCCGCGCGGTGCAGCGTGGCGGCGTCGACCACGCCGCCGTCGGGCGCGGGCAGGTCGCGCGTGGCGGCGGCGCCGGCGACGACCGTGGTACGGTAGCCGAGGTCGAGCGCGGCGCGCACGGTGGAGCTGACGCACATATGCGTCATGAAGCCGGCGACGATCAGCTCCTTGCGGCCGGTCTTCTTCAGCACCTCGTCGAGCTCGGTCTTGGCGAAGGAGTTCGGCAGCGGCTTCTTCACCACGGCCTCGCCGGCGATCGCGGCGACCTCGGGCGCCTCCTTGCCGCGGGGTGCATCGAGGTCGAACAGGCCCCCGGGCCGGCCCTGGTGGACGACATGGATCACCGGCGCGCCCGCCTTGCGCGCGCGCTCGACCAGGCGCTTCGCCTCGGCCAGCGCCGGCTTGGCGCCGGGCAGGGCCAGCGCGCCGTCGACGTACTCCATCTGGCAGTCGATCAGCACGACGGCCGACTTCGACAGGGCGCTCGGCGTCAGCGGCGCGCCGGCCATCTCGAGCAGGGTCTTGGGCTGGTGCATGTCGATTCCTCGGCTATTGACGGTCCAGGCACTTCTCGGCCGCCTGGAAGGGCAGCAGGACGCAGTCGAAGCGGCTCTTGTGCCTGGCGACCGGCTGGAACAGGGCGAGCTCGGGCCAGGCGTCGGGCGGCGGCGGCTTGCCGTTCTTGAGCATGCGCGCCAGCGCCGCGGCGTTGGCGGCGACCGCCTTGGCCGGTGCGCCGGGCGCCCTGAGGCCGAGCATGGCGGCGGCGGCCTGGCACAGGAGGCAGCCCTTGACCGTGTGGCGCAGCGTGCCGATCTGCCCGTTCTTCAGCGTCAGCTCGACGCTGACGCGGTCGCCGCAGAGCGGGTTGTCGACGGTCGCGCTGCGCTCGGGCTGGTCGAGCTTGCCGGCGCCGTGGCCGGCGCGCGCCAGCGCGACGATGGCGTCCTGGTAGAGGTCCTCGCTCACGCGAGCGCCCGCTTGGCGTCGGCGACGCCCTTGAGCAGCGCGTCGATGTCGGCGTCGGTGCTGTAGGGCGCGAGCGAGGCGCGGCTGCAGCCGGGGATGCCGAAGCGGCGCATCAGCGGCTCGGCGCAATGATGCCCGCCGCGCAGCGCCACGCCGAAGCGGTCGCTGAGCCACTGGCAGAGGTCGTGCGGGTGCACGCCGTCGACGGTGAACGACACCACGCCGCGCCGGGCCTGCAGGCCCATGGGCCCGAGCACGCGCGCGCCGAGGGCGGCAAGCCCGTCGAGCATGCGCCCGGTCAGCCGCATCTCGTGCGCGGCCATGCCCTCGCGGTCGAGCGCCGACACCCAGCGCGCGGCGGCCGCCAGGCCGACGGCCTGGGCAATGGGCGGCGTGCCGGCCTCGAACCGGCGCGGCGGCTCGGCGTAGCTCGTGCGCTCCAGCGTGACGTGCTGGATCATGCCGCCGCCGCCGAACACCGGCGGCATCGCCTCCAGCGCGTCGCTCTTGCCCCACAGCACGCCGATGCCGTTCGGCGCGAACATCTTGTGGCCGGAGAAGGCGTAGAAATCGACCCCCAGCGCGCGCACGTCGACCGGACCGTGCGGCACGGCCTGCGCCCCGTCCAGCAGCACGCGCACGCCGCCGAGCTGCCGCGCCGCGTCGACGATCGCGGCCACGTCGGTGACCGCGCCGCTGACGTTCGACACATGCGTCAGCGCCACCAGCCGGCAGCGCCTGGTGAGCGCCCTGTCGACGGCGGCGAGGTTGATGCGGCCCTCGTCGCTGACCGGCAGCACGCGCAGCACGATGCCGGCGCGGTCGCGCAGCATCTGCCAGGGCACCAGGTTGCTGTGGTGCTCGAGCTCGGAGACGACGACCTCGTCGCCCGGCTTCATCAGCGCGCCCATGGCGCGCGCGACGATGTTGATCGAGGCGGTGGTGCCCGAGGTGAAGACGATCTCGTCGGCCGCGGCGGCGTTGACGTAGCGCGCCATGACGGCGCGCGCGTCGTCGTAGGCCTGGGTCGCGCGCTCGGCCAGCGCGTGCACGCCGCGCGCGACGTTGGCGCGCGCCGTGGTCTCGTGCTGGAACAGCGCATCGATCACGCCGAGCGGCAGCTGCGCCGTGGCGGCGTTGTCGAGGTAGTGCAGCTCGCGCCCGCCCGGCCGGGTCGACAGGATCGGGAACTCGTTGCGCAGCCGCTCGGCGTCGAAACCCATGGGGCGGCTCAGCTCTTGGCAGCCACGGAGGCGGGGCCCGCGAGCGACGCAAGCGCCTGCGGCGTGTCGATGTCGATCAGCACGCCGTCGCTGTCCATCGCCACCTCGGCGACCGCCTCGGGATAGGCGCCGATCAGGTGCTTGGCGCCGACGTCGCCGGCGACGCCGAGAATCTCGGCGAAGAAGCGCCGGCCCCAAAGGACCGGGTTGCCGCGCTTGCCCTCGCGCACCGGCACGCAGATGCCGCGGCCCTCGAGCGGGTTGAACGCGGCGATCAGGCGGTCGAGATCGGACGCGGCGACGCGCGGCATGTCGCCCAGGCACACCAGCGCGCCGTCGCATTCCGGCGGCACTGCGGCGATGCCGCGCTTCAGGGACGCGCTCAGGCCCTCGGCGAAATCGGGGTTGGCCACGAAGGCCACGGCGCGCCCGGCGAGCGCCGCCTTGACGCGCTCGGCCTCGTTGCCGACCACGACGATCACCGGCCGCGCCTGCGAGGCGAGCGCGGCGTCGACCGCGCGGGCGACCATCGGCACGCCGTCGATGGGCGCGAGCAGCTTGTTGCTGCCCATGCGGCGCGCGAGCCCCGCGGCCAGCACGACCGCGGCGATGCGCGGCGCGTGCGGCGCCGTCGCGGCCGCAGGCGCCCTGTTGTCGCGGGTGGGCGTCTCGGCCTCGGCGCGGGGCAGGGGACGCGAGGGGATCTCCTTGAGCAGGCCGCCGGCGCCCAGCCGCATGATGTCGGAAGCCGTCACCGGCACCTCGGCCATCAGCCGCTGCAGCAGCCAGTCGAAGCCGTTGAACTTGGGCGACCGCGCGCAGCCGGGCAATCCTACGACCGGCCGGTCGCCGATGCGCCCGAGGAGGATCAGGTTGCCCGGGTCGACCGGCATGCCGAAATGGATCACCTCGCCGCCGGCGCGCTCGATCGCCGCCGGGATCACGTCGCGCCGGTCGGTGATGGCCGAGGCGCCGGAGACCAGCACCAGGTCGGGCGCGGTGCGCAGCGTCCGGGCGATTTCCTCTGCCAGGGCCTCGGTGCGGTGGGCGCAGCGCGCCTCGGCGCGAAGGCTTCCGCCCAGGCTTTCCAGGCGTTGGCGCGTGGCCTGCTCCGTATTGTCGAGGATCCTGGGTTTCAGGCCCTCGGTCGTGGTCTGGATCAGCACCGCCGCCTTCTGCCGGAACGGTGCCACGCGCAGCATCGGCTCGCCTTCGCGCGCGACCGCCTCGCAGGCCTGGACCACCGCCTCGGGCACGGCGAAGGGGATGATCTTGATCGTCGCGACCATCTGGCGCGGCTCGACCGCGTCGTAGGGCGGAACGGTCGCCACGGTGACCGCCTCGTCCAGCAGGTTCAGCCGGTCCAGCCGGTCGCGGTCGACCACGGCGACGCCGCGCGCCGCGGCGTAGAGGTTGCAGCGCCCGGTGAACGGCGCGGTCGCGGTCAGATTCGGACCCTTGAGCGCGGCGGCGATCCGGCGCGCCGCCTCGTCCTCGGTCACGTCGCCCGGCTCGATCCGCGCCGCCACGACGGTCGTGACGCCGGCGGTCCGGAGCGCCGCGATGTCGGCCCCGGTCAGCACGCGGCCTTTCTTGAAGACGGCCTTGCCGGCACGAAGCCCGTGCGCCAGCACGGCGCCGGCGGCCTGGTCGAGCGGCGTGTCGCCGAACTTCATGCCGCCGCCCCGAGCGCCGCCGGGCCCTTGCGGCGCACCTGGGTGATTTGCGCCAGGATCGCGAGCGCGATCTCGGCCGGGGTGAGCGCGCCGATCGACAGGCCGACCGGCCCGTGGATGCGCCCGAGCTCGGCCTCGGAGAAGCCCATCCGGCGCAGCCGGCCGAGCCTGGCCTGGTGCGTCTTCTTGCTGCCGAGCGAGCCGACATAGAAGCAGTTCGACTTGAGCGCGACGTCGAGCGCGGCGTCGTCGAGCTTCGGATCATGGGTCAGGGTGACTACGGCCGTCCGGCGGTCGGGCTTGAGCGCCATGAGCCCGTCATCCGGCCATTCCTGCAGCAGGCTGACGCCGGGGAAGCGCTGGTCGGTGGCGAAGGCCCGGCGCGGGTCGATCACCGTCACCCCGTAGCCGGCCAGCACCGCCATCGGCGCCAGGGCCTGGGCGATGTGCACGGCGCCGACCACGATCAGCCGCATCGGCGGGTTGAACACCTGCACGAACAGGTTCTGGTTCGGCTCGTCCAAACGTCCCGAATTGTCTTCAGAGATCGCTTGAAGAACGAAAGGCTTCTGACTTGAAGTAAGCTCCAGGATACCTTCTGTTTTATCAATGAAAACAATACATTGCGATCCTGATTTCAGGTCACGAACCAGCGCGCAGGCGGTGCCGTGCCGACGGGCCTGGAGGAGGGACTGGAGGGTGTCGCGGTTCATGGGCCGGCCTGCCCTGTCTCAGCCGAGTCGCTCGACATAGACCTGGACCTTGCCGCCGCAGGCGAGCCCGACCTCCCAGGCCTGCTCGTTGCTGACGCCGAAATCGAGCAGGCGGGGCTTGCCGTCGCCGATCACGTCGAGGGCCTCCTTGACCACGGCGCCCTCGATGCAGCCGCCCGAGACCGAGCCGATCATGCGGCCGCCGTCGTCCACGGCGAGCTGGCTGCCGACCGGCCGGGGCGAGGAACCCCAGGTGGTGACCACGGTCGCCAGCGCGACGCCCTTGCCGGCGTCGAGCCAGCGCGCCGCCTCGGCCAGGACGTCGTCGCGCGATTCGCTCTCGTTCATGCCGCCATCTCCCGCCATTTCTCCATCCCGGTACCGCGCACCGGCGCCGGGGCATTGAGCGCCGCCACCAATTCGGCGAGCGAGGCCAGGTTGTGCACCGGCCGGAACTCGTCCACATGCGGCAGGATCGCCCGGATGCCCAGAGATTTGGGCCGGAACCGGTCGTAGCGCAACAGCGGGTTGAGCCAGATCAGCCGCCGGCAGGACTTGTGCAGGCGCTCCATCTCGCGCGCCAGGCCCGAGGCGGCGTCGCGGTCGAGCCCGTCGCTGACCAGGAGGACGACGGCGCCCTGGCCCAGGACGCGGCGCGACCACAGCCGGTTGAACTCGGCCAGGCATTTGCCGATGCGCGTGCCGCCCGACCAGTCCTCGACGTGCCCGCTGACCTTGTCGAGCGCCACGTCGACGTCCTTGTGCCTGAGGTCGCGCGTCACGTTGTCGAGGCGCGTGCCGAACAGGAAGGAGAACACGCGGTCGCGGTCGTTGGTCAGCGCGTGCATGAAATGCAGCGCCATGCGCGAATAGCGGCTCATCGAGCCGGAGATGTCGCACAGCACCACGAGTGGCGGCGGGCGGGTGAGACGGCGCTTGAAGCGCAGCGGGATCACGTCGCCGCCGGCGCGCAGGGCCGCGCGCAGGGTGGCGCGCAGGTCGGCGCGGGCGCGGCGCCGGTCGGGGCGGAAGCGGCGGGTGGCGACCTCGGCCAGCGGCAAGGCCAGGCGCGGCACCTCGCGCCTGGCCTCGCGGAACTCCTCGGCCGACATCTTCTCGAAATCGGCCTTCTGCAGCAGCTCGCGGTCGGACCAGGTCAGCGTCGCGTCGACCTCGACCTTTTCCTCGCCCTCTTCGGGTTCCGGCCCCTTGCCGCGCTCGGCCGCCAGCGCGTCCGACAGGCGCCGGCTGATCTCCTGCACGTCCGCCGGCTCGGGCTCCTCGCCGGCGATGGTCGGCAGCATCAGCGACAGCATCTTCTGCAAGAGCTCGGGATTGCGCCAGAACAGGTGGAAGGCCTGGTCGAACAGCTCGCGCTGGTCGCGCCGGTTGACGAAGACGGCATGCAGCGTCCAGTAGAAATCGGCCTTGTTGGTGACGCCGACGGCACGCAGCGCGTTGACCGCGTCGATCACCCGGCCGGGCCCGACCGGCATGCCCGCGCCGCGCAGGGTGCGCGCGAAGTGCATGACGTTCTCGACCAGGCGCCCGTGCTGGGACGGGCCTAGACGCGGGGTCTGCATGGCCTCACCGCGGCCGCCCCGCCGCCGCGAGCTCGGCCTTGACCTGGACCAGGAGCCGGCTCGCCTCGCTGCCCTGCACCTTGGCGATGTCGTCCTGGTACTTCAGCAGCACGCCCAGCGTGTCGTCGATCGCGCGCGGGTCGAGCGACAGCACGTCGAGCTGCATCAGCGCGTTGGTCCAGTCGATCGTCTCGGCGACGCCTGGCAGCTTGAACAGCTCCATGTCGCGCAGCTTGTGCACGAAGCCGACGATCTCGCGGCTGAGCGCCTCGGGCGCGCCGGGCGACTTGACCGAGAGGATCTCGAGCTCGCGCTCGGCCGAGGGGTAGCCGACCCAGTGGTAGAAGCAGCGCCGCTTCAGCGCGTCGTGGATCTCGCGCGTGCGGTTGGAGGTGATGACGACGACCGGCGGCCGCGGTGCCTTGACCACGCCGATCTCGGGGATCGTCACCTGGAAGTCGGACAGGATCTCGAGCAGAAAGGCCTCGAACGGCTCGTCGGCGCGGTCCAGCTCGTCGATCAGCAGCACCGGCGCGCCGCCGATGTCGGGCTCGAGCGCGCGCAGCAGCGGGCGCTTGATCAGGAAGCGCTCGGAGAAGATCGACTCCTCGACGGTTTCGCGCGACGCGCTTTCGGCTTCCGCCAGGCGTATTTCCACCATCTGGCGGGCGTAGTCCCACTCGTACACCGCCGAGGCGACATCGAGCCCCTCGTAGCATTGCAGGCGGATCAGGGTCCGCCCCAGCGTCTTGGCCAGGACCTTGGCGATCTCGGTCTTGCCGACGCCGGCCTCGCCCTCGAGGAACAGCGGCCGGCCGAGCGAGAGCGACAGGTAGAGGGCGGTGGCGAGGCTGCGCTCGGCCACGTAGTCGCCGCGCTTCAGGAGGGCGAGCGTGTCGTCGACCGAGGCGGGCAGGCCCGCCATGCCTTGCGCCGCCCTGGGCGCGGGTCTTGCGGCGCTACGGGGAGGGGTCATTGCGGGGGCGATCTTTCCTTCTGTTTGCCGCCGCCAGTCTACACCATGGCACGCGCGCGCCCGCAATTTGCCAGGCGCGATGCCTCAGGACCGATCGGCGATGCCGAGGGTCGCCGTGTGGGTGCGGTAGTCGGCCGTCGCGCCGACCTGGTCGTCGCCGCTGTCGCAGACGTGGTTGAAGAAGTCCTCGTCGGTCGAGCCGAAACGCCTGCATCCGTATATCGGAATGCTCCCCCTGACCCCGCCGAGAGGCTAGGGGATCGGGCAGGCAAGCTCAAGCGTGGACGACGCCCGTGCGCATGTGCCGCGCGATCGCATGGTCGAGCGAGATCGGGCCCGGCCCGCGCGTCAGCACGTAGGCGAGCAGCGAGGCCCACATCAGATGCTCGGCCCAGTTGCCCGGGTAGACCAGGAACTGGATGACGAAGACGACACCGAGCAGCGCCGCCGCGCCGAGTCTGGCGCCGAGGCCCAGCATCACCATCAGCGAGCAGAAGAACTCGTTCAGCGTGCCGAGCCAGGCGGCGAGCGCCGGCGGCAGGAGCGGCACCTTGTATTCGTCCTGGAACAGGGCGACGGCGCTGTCGGAGACCATCCAGCCGTCGTCGAGCTTGGTCAGCGCCGACTTGAAGAACACCATGCCGACGCCGATGCGCATGGCCAGTACGATCACCGGCAAGGGAAACCGCTCGAGCGCGGCGAAAACGCTGCGGACCGCGTCCATGACGCCCTCCTCTAGAATGCCGTGAAAATTGTCGTGGCGAGCAGCGATGCGATGATCGGCGGAAGATCGAGGCCGGGCTCGGCCTGAACCGCGCCGGAAGCGGCCTGGCCCAGGCCGCAGCCATCGAACAGGCTGCGTAGCAGATCGGCCTCGCCGGGCGACAGCGCGCGGCAGGCGGCGTCGCCGTGCTCGCGCCAGACCAGCACGGTCTGGCCGCCCAGCGCCAGGTCGACCGTGTCCTCGCGCCCGTGCTGGTTGGCCTGCCAGATCGCCAGGATTGGGAACGCGGAGGACAGGAGCGCGGTCGACGGCAACGGCTTGAGGCGCAGATCGGCTTGCGCTTCCGGCGGCAGGTCCGCGAGATGCCGCGGCTCCAGCGCCGGCCGGTCCTCGGCGTGGCAGGCGCGGTTGAGCGCCCATTCCAGGCGCGCGACGTCGGGCAGGTAGGCGGGCGCGTTCGGCACGCCGGCGAGGAAGTCGGGGAAGGTGGCGCCGTATTCCGCCAGCACGGGCGAACGCGGCGGCTCGCGCTCGATGAAGTGCCGGGCCACGGCGGCGAAGTACGCCTCGCCGACCAGGCGGGCGACCACGGGGAAGGTCGCCGCCAGCGCCTCGCGCAGCGTGATGCGGACGTGGTTGCGATAGATCTGGATGCGCTCGGCCGGCGCCAGACGGTCTTGCAGCACGCGGGCGGCGATCGCCTCGTCCGGTCCACCCAGCAGCGCGCGCGAGAAATCGCGCTGGATTTCACGCAGCGACGGCATCGTCGCGCTCCAGGGCGCGGGCGCGCCGCGCGTCGGCGGCCTTGGCTTCGGCGACCAGCCGGTCGAGCGGCGGGATCGCGGTGTCCCATTCGATCAGCGTGGGGGCATCGGGGAAGCGGCGCACAGCGCGCGCGTAGAGTTCCCACACCGCGTCGCACACGGCAGAGCCGTGGTCGTCGATCAGGATCGTGACGCCCTGCTCCCGCGCGACATGGTGCCCGGCCAGGTGCAGCTCGCCGACCGTGCCCGCGGGGATGGCGTCGATGTATCCGCCCGCGTCGATCCCGTGGTTGACCGCCGAGACGTGGACGTTGTTGACGTCGAGCAGGATGCCGCAGCCGGTGCGCGCGGCGAGCGCGGCGAGGAACGCCGGCTCGGCGATCGGCGAGTGGGCGAAGCGCAGATAGGTCGACGGGTTCTCGACCAGCACGCGCCGCCGCAGGCGGTCCTGCAGGCGCGACACGTTCGCGGCGACGACGCCGAGGCTCTCTTCGCTATAGGGCAGGGGCAGCAGGTCGTTGTGGTAGACGCCGCCGCTGATGCTCCAGGCCAGGTGCTCGGACACCAGCGCCGGCTCGATCGCGTCGACCAGCCGCGCGACGCGGTCGAGATGCGCGCCGTCGATTCCCTCGGCGCTGCCGAGCGACAGGCCGACGCCGTGGACCGAGACGGGCAGGTTGCGCCTGACCTCTTCCAGCACGCGGCGCGGCGCGCCGCCGCCGAGATAGTTCTCGGCGTGGATCTCCACCCAGCCGACCGAAGGCCGGGACGCCATGAACGCGCCATGATGGGCCGCGCGCAGCCCGATGCCGGCCGCGAGCGGTGGTTCTCGCAACGACGCGGTCATGGCGATCCCGTTCACATGAACGTGCGGGGGCCGTGAATAATCCCGTCAGCCCTTTTTCGGCGCGGTGCTGGCGCCGACGATCTTGGCGCAGGTGCCCGCCGGCACGTGGATCCAGGCGTCACCCTGGGCGTCCTTCTTCGACGTCCCGGCGCAGCTCGACGTGGCGGTCTGGCAGTCGTTCTTGCCCGCCTTGACGATGCCGTAGCATTTCTCCTGCTTGGCATCCTGGGCGGATGCCGTTGCGGCGCTCAGGCCCAGCGCCACGGCGACGGCGGAGGCGATCATCAGTGCATTCGTGTTCATCTGGCGGCTCCTTTCCTGGCATTTCGTCGGGAGGCGGGCGGAGGTTACGTCGGCCGCCCGCGCGACTTGCGCGGCAGGATAGGGAAAGTCCGCCCGGGGGCAACTGCCGCTCGGGCATCGTTTCGATGCTTTTCGCGTGGGTGCGCCCGCGCGCGATCACCTGGATGTGACGGTGGCGTGAAACCGGGCGGCCGATCGCCGAATTGGCGCCGAATGCCTGCCCGAAAGACTGCCGAGCGGGATGCCGAGCCCGATGCCGACGAGCGCGCCGACCAGCAGGCGCAGCATGCTGTCCTGCAGGTAGTCCGGCAGGATGCCCTTGTACACCAGCGCGCCGAACGAGCGGACGACCTCGGCCGGGCCGGGCAGGAACTGACGCGGGAAGACCTCGAGCGCCGTGACCGCCCACCACAGCGCCACGACGGGGACGAACGGCACGATCGAGGCGATCGAGGGCCAGCGCTGCGTCAGCCGCAGATAGGCGCTCCAGGTTTTCAGGAGCGGGGTCATGCGCGCTGCACCATGCCCCAGCGCTCGATCGTCGCGCGCTCCAGCGGCGCCAGCAGCAGCCGGTCGAGCAGCAGCCACAGCACACCGATGACGACCATGCCCAGCACGATGACCTCGGTGCGGTAGAAGTCGCGCGCCACGAACAGCATGTAGCCGAGCCCGACATTGGTCGCGATCATCTCGGCCGCGATCAGGCCGCGCCAGGCGAAGCCCAGGCCCGTGCGGATGCCCGTGACGATGTTGGGCAGCGCGCCCGGCAGCAGCACCTCGGTCAGCATGGCCCAGCGCCCGGCTCCGAGCGAGGCGGCGGCGTTCCTGACCGCGAGCGGGATGGTCGCGACGCCCAGCAGCGTGTTGTAGGCGACGATGAAGAACACGGCGTTGAAGATCACGAAGGTGATGGCGCCGAAGCCGTACCCGAACCACAAGGTCGCGATCGGGATCCAGGCGATGCCGGCGAGCACCGAGAAGAAGCGGAACAGCGGCGTCAGGAAGCTGGAGACGACCGGGCTCACGCCCATGGCGACGCCAAGCGGAATGGCGACGACCAGCGCCAGCGCCGTGCCGACCAGCACGCGCAGCAGGCTCGCGCCGATATGCGCGACAAGGGAGCCGTCGCGGATCGCCTCGGTCCCCGCCTGCGCCACGGCGCCAAGATGCGGAAACAGACGCGGATTGACGTCGAACCAGGGGACGAGGACGGCCCACAGCGCCAGCAGCACGGCGAACGGCAGGAAGAAGGCGAGCGCAGAGAAGAGCTTCTGCGGAACACGCATGGAGATGACGCTGCCTGGCGCGGGCGGCGGCGCGGCCTGGCTCAGGAGAACGCCTTGAACGTGATCAGCGTGAACGTGTCCTTGACGCCGGGCAGGGTCTGCACCTGCTCGGTGACGAAGTGGCCGATGTCCTCGCCGTCGTTGAGGTAGCACTTCATCAGGAGGTCGTACTGGCCCGAGATCGAGTAGACCTCGGAGATCTTCTCGACCGTCTGCGCGGCGCGGTCGGCCACGGCATAGGCCTTGCCCAGTTCGCATTTCACCATGATGAAGATGGTCTGCATGGGGTCTGGCTCCGCGCGCGACGGGCCTCATCCTTCGACAGGCTCAGAACGAGGCCGGCAACAACAGCGCTCCTCATCCCGAGCTTGTCGAAGGATGAAGAGCGCCGGTGAAGACGATGTCGCGGGTTACTTTACCCGGCCGGGCGGCCGGCGCAACGCGGGCGGAAGGCGTCAGCCGACCTTGCGCACCAGGAAGGCGGGCATCTCGTCGCCGAAGCCCACGACCGGCGGGCCGTCGTCGCGCTGGTCGCGGCGCTCGTGCCGGCGGTCCGACGGGCGCTCGGGCCGGCGCTCGCGTGGCGGCGCG
>CAZLBB010000120.1:0-17070 GCA_964557415.1 uncultured Rhodospirillaceae bacterium | reverse complement strand
GCATCCCGGGCGCGCAGACAGAACGCCTGCAGAGGACAGAATGTCCAAGGCCACCCCGCCCTCGCCGGCCACCGTCCCGCCGGCCGGCTCCCCGCGAGCCGGTCAAGACGAGGCCGAAAAGATGCCGATCGCCGTGGCGTTGCGCTACGACGTGCCGCGCGACGGCGCGCCGCGCGTCGTCGCCAAGGGCATGGGCGCCGAGGCCGAGGCGATCCTCAAGCTTGCCTTCGCCAACGACGTCAAGGTGCGCGAGGATGCCGACCTTGCGACCTTGCTTCACGCGGTCGATCTCGACGCCGAGATCCCCCTGGCAGCCTTCACTGCGGTCGCCGAGATCCTGGCCTATCTCTACCGCCTGAACGGCGGACTGCCCGAGGCGGTGCGCCGCGACGCCGCCGCGCATGCGGGACCGGCGCCATCGGCGCCGGTGCGCTAGGGGCCGGCGATGGACCTCTACCTGCGCTTCGTGATCGCGCTCCTGGTCGTGCTCGGCCTGATCGCGGCGCTCGCCTATCTCGTGCGCCGTTTCGGCCCGCGCGGCCTGACCGCGCTGGCGGGTCCGCGCAGCCGCCGCCTCAGCGTGATCGAGGTGGCGCCGCTCGACGCGCGCCGCCGGCTGGTGCTGGTGCGGCGCGACAATGTCGAGCACCTGCTCCTGCTGGGCGCCGCCGGCGACCTGGTGGTGGAAGCGGGGCACGTCCTCGCGGCGGAACCAGTCGGCGCCGCGACGGAGGCAAAGCCATGAACGGAATCGAACTGAAGGCGCTGTTGATGACCGCAGCCGCGCGCGTTCATCCGCGCGCGCCGACATATCTTTGGGCGGCCGGATCAGCGGTCGCCGTGCTGCTGCCGGGCCTCGCCGGCGCGCAGACCGTGACGCTCGACCTCGGCCAGAGCGGATCGCTTACCGGCAGCATCCTGCAACTCGTCGCGCTGACCACGATCCTCAGCCTGGCACCCGGCATCCTGGTGATGGTGACCTCGTTCACGCGCATCGTCGTGGTGCTGTCGTTCCTGCGCTCGGCGCTCGGCGTGCAGCAGGCGCCGCCCAACGTCGTGCTGATCAGCCTGGCGCTGTTCCTCACCTTCTTCGTCATGGCGCCGGTGATGCAGGAATCGTATCAGACCGGCATCAAGCCCCTGATCGACGAGCAGATCAGCGAGGAGGAGGCCTTCTCGCGCGTGGTGACGCCGCTGCACAAGTTCATGATCTCGCACGTCCGCGAGCAGGACCTGAAACTGTTCATGGACCTGTCCAAGGCGCCGGCCGTCACCAACCCGGCCGACACGCCGCTGCGCGCGCTGGTACCCGCCTTCATGATCTCCGAGCTCAAGCGCGCCTTCGAGATCGGGTTCCTGATCTTCCTGCCGTTCCTGATTATCGACATGGTGATCGCGTCGGTGCTCATGTCGATGGGCATGATGATGCTGCCGCCGGTGCTGATCTCGCTGCCGTTCAAGCTGATCTTCTTCGTGCTGGTCGACGGCTGGTTCCTGATCGCGGGAAGCCTGGTACAGAGCTTCGGGACGGTGTAGTAGCGCTACGCCCTACTCCGCCGCAGCCGGTACTTCCTGTTCCGCCGCCAGCATCGCCAGCGCCGCGCGGAAGCCGTCGACCGTGCGCTCCATCTCGGCCGGCCCGTGCGCCGAGGACACCACGCCGCCGACGCGGCCGTTGCAATCGACGCCATGCACCAGCAGCGCCAGGCGCAGCTTCTGCGCCAGCGCCTTGGGAACGGCAGAGAGCTCGCGGAACTCGACGGTGAACGGGTCGAAGGCGAGCGGGTCGATCGAGCGGCGCTGCGGGTTCAGGAAGGTGTGGAAGCCGCTGAACGTACCGTAGACGGCCCAGGGCGCGCCAGCGCGCTTGAGCTCCTGGTTCAGCCGTGCCCGCAACTCGGCGGCGAAGGCATTGGCGCGCGCGCAGGCGTCGGTCGAGCCGACGATGGTCAGCGCCGCGATCCCCGCCGCGGCCGAGACGGGATTGGCATTGTAGGTGCCGGGGTGCGCGATCTTCTCGCGCCCTTGGGCGGCGGCAGCGTGGAAATCGAGCGCATCGAGGATGTCGCGTCGGCCCACCACGGCGCCCCCCGGCAGGCCGCCAGCCAGGATCTTCGCCAGCGCCGTCAGGTCGGGGATGACGCCGAACTCGCGCTGCGCTCCGCCGGGGGAGACGCGGAATCCGGTCACGACCTCGTCGAAGATCAGCATTGTGCCGGCACGCGCCGTTTCCGCCCGCAGCAGATGCAGGAACGCGGGCTTGAGCGGCACCAAGCCGAAGCTCGAGCCGGTCGGCTCGAGGATGGCCGCGGCGATGTCCTGGTGCCGGGCGAAGGCGGCTTTCAGCGCGGCCTCGTCGCCCGGCGGCAACAGGATCGTCTGGTCGGTGATGCCGGGGATCACGCCGGCGGTCGGCGTGTTGTCGAAATGCGAATGGTGGCCCGCCGTCATGTGGTCGTGCCAGCCGTGGAAATGCGTCATGAAGCGCACGATCTTGCGCTTGCCGGTGAAGGCGCGCGCGAGCCGCAGCGCCATCAGCGTCGCTTCCGTGCCCGACGACGTGAACCGCACGCGCTCGGCCGACGGGACCAGCTTGATGACCAACTCGGCCCAGCGCACCTCGTCGCGATGGTTGGCGCCGAAATGCGTGCCGCGCTGGAGCGCCTCCTGCACCGCCGCCACGACGGCGGGCTGGTTGTGCCCGAGCAGCAACGCGCCATGGCCCCCGAAATAGTCGACGTATTCGTTGCCGTCGACGTCCCATTTCCGCGCGCCCTGCGCGCGCTCGATATAGGTGCCGTAGGGCTCGCAGTAGCGCGCGTCGTGCGCGATGCCGCCCGGCAGCACGCGCCGCGCCTCCTCCGCCAGGGCGGCCGATTGCGGTGTGCGCTCGCGATAGGCGGCGACGATGCTCGAATTGGTGGGGCGAGAGGGCATGGGACCGACCGTGTTTGTTGGACGGACCAGCGTAAAGAAAGCGGGAGCCGATGGCTAGCGCGCAGGCATGGGCCGCCGCCCTTTCCGGCTCGCGCGGGTACACGCGACGAAGCAGGCGCATAGCTCGAGGGCTGGCGAGGCTTCTGCGGCCGTGTCCGGTCGCCGGCAGCGCCTAGTTCAGTTTCCCCGCCGCGTCCGGCTGCTTCGGCGCATCCTTGGCGCCGCCCATCGCCGGCTTCACGTCGGCGAGGTACTTCTGGAAGCCCTGCGCCGCCTCGAGCGTGCGCGCGACCTGGGCCAGGTCGGCCGGTGAGCCGCCGCCGTTGGCGATGAGGCGGAACGGGCTCTTGTAGGCGGTCTGGTCCATCGCCTGGGCGTAGCGCTGGCGCAAGACCGCGAGCGCCGACTTGTCGTCGGCCAGCGCGCTCGCGACCGCGGCGCTCATGATCGCGGCGGCCGCGTCCTCGGTAAGCTTGGCGTCGGGCGCGGGGGCGCCACCGCCCGTCGCGCGTTCGGCGCGGTGCAGCGCGACCTTGGCGGCTTCGGCCCAGTTGCCCTGGCGCCAGTGGATGTCCTGGCGCAGGCGCTCGGCCGCTTCGCTGCGGTCGTCGGCGATTGCCGCGAGCGCCTCGGCCGGCTTGGCCAGCTGGTAGAGCGCGCGAGCCCGCAGCTGCGCGCGCTGGCGCTTGAGCGCCTCGGGCACTGGTTCGACGCGCGAGTGGTCGAGCGCCTCCAGCGCCTGGGCCGGCTCGTTGTTCTGCAGGCGGATGAGGGCGAGCCGAGCGCCGGTCTCGGCCTTGGCCTCGCCGGTCAGGCGGCGACGCACCAGGTCGTCCAGCAGCTCGCCGGCGCGACCAAGCAGGTCGATGCCGGCGACGCGGTCGGCCAGCTTGCGGATCAGCTCGTCGCCCTTGGGCCCGGCCGGAGTCAGCTCGCGGAAGGAATCGTAGAGGCCGAGCGCCTTCAGGGGCGGCAGCGCGTCCGCGCCGCCCTCGACGAACAGGCGGACGAAGGACTTGCCCATTTCGTCCGCCGCGGCGCGCGCCTCACCCGATTCCGGGTACAGCGTCACCAGGTCGCGATAGGCCGAAAGGCCCGCGGCGTCGTGGCCGCCCTCGATCTGCAGCTTCGCCAGCAGCGCCAGCACTTTGCGCTCGAGGTCATCGCCGCGCCAGCCGTAGCGCAGCCGCTCGAGCCGGTCGATCGCCGCCTCGCGCGTCAGCGACTTGTCTTCCAGACCCAGCTGCACCAGCCCCAACTCGGCGCGTGCCCAGCTCGGCGGCTCGCGCCGTGCCACGGCCTGCGTCCACAGCTCACGTGCCTTGTCCTTGTCGCCCGCGGCCGCGGCGATGCGGCCGCGCAGGTATTCGATCTCACCCTTCTCGGCCGTCTCCGCCGCCAGGTCGGCAACGTGGTCGACCAGCACGCCGGCCACGCCCGGCCCGGCGTCGGCGAGCGCGGCCTCGGCAGCCTTGAGCGCGATACCGAGACGCAGCGTCGGCGGATAGTCCTCCGGCACCTGGAAGCCGGCCTCGCGAAAGAAGGCGTGCGACGCCGACTCCTCGCCCAGCTGCCGCGCCGTCATGGCGCGCCACAGCTTGACCTCGTTGTTGTCCTTGAGGCGCGGATCGGCCAGGGTCTTGGCCGCGTCGGCGAAACGCCGCGCCATCAGCTGCGCGGCACCCTTGAGGGCGCGGAAGCGCGCATCCGTCGCTTCGCCCGGCTCGTCGGCCTCGATTCGCTCCATCATGCCCAACGCGTCGTTGCCCATCAGGTTGGCGAAGTAGAGCTGCGCCATCTCCAACCGCACGACATTGCGCCGCTCGGGCGGCACCAGCGACAGGGCGAGGTTGAGCTTGCGCCGATTGTCGTTGAGCGCCGAAATACCGCCGCGCGCCCATTCCTGGAAAGCGAAGACGCGCTCCTCCGGCGCCAGGCGCGGCCCCTCCGGGCTGTCGGCCGCCGTGCGGCGCTGCGCGTCGCGCACGGAGAGGTTGAGGCCGCCGGGCGCCGCGACCCGCACCAGGTCGGGCGCCGTGTCGACCGCCACGCGGTCGGCGATCGGCTCGACCGCGATACCCTGCGCCGAATCGAGCACGCGGAACTCGGCGTATTCGCGCGTGCCGGCGACGCCGAGCCCCGGCGTCGGCACGGGCACGACGATCAGCTGGTCGCCGACATCGGGGTCGCGCAGCGCGATGCTGCGGCCGGGCTGCTCGACGGAAAGCGCCAGCTCGGCCATGCCGGTGTCGCTGCGGCGCGGCGCCAGCGCGATCGCGCGCTCCGGCCGCATCGGCTGCACGCGCAAGTCGATGGTCCAGGCGTTCCCGTCGCGCGCGAGGGTCGGATTGATTGTCGGCGGCAGGAACAGGCGCATGGCCGCGGCATCGGCGTGCATGGTCTGTTGCGCACCGCCGATCAGGTTGGTCGGCACGGACCGCAGCGCCGCCAGGTCGAGCCGCGCCGGCCGATCGAACACGATCCAGACCTGCAGGCCGCGGCGGAACGCAGCGGCGGCCACCGGCTCGCCCCACGGGAAGCGCAGCACGGCATGCCCGTCGCCGACGCGCGCGCCGACGGTCAGCTTCCGTCCGCCGTCCGTGTCGGCGGGCGACGGCGCCCGGGCCTGCTCGGCCGGGCTCGGCTCGCTCCGGGTCGCCGCCGGCGGCGGGCTCGGCGGCTCGCTCTTCTCCGCCTGCGGCTCGGGCCTCTCAGCCTTCGGCGGCGGCGCCTTCGGCTCGGGTTTCTTCAGCGCCTCGGGCTTGGCCGCAGCGTCGGGCCTGCGGGCGGATCCGGGCTGCGGCACGGGCTCGGGCTTCTGCGCCCGCGGCACGGGCGCGGCCGATGCCACGGCCGGGCGTTCGGGCGCGGGCACGACATCGAGGATCACGCGGTTGCCCGAGCGCGACTGCTTGAGCTGCGCGTGATCGGCCAGCGTCAGGCTGAGCGAAGGGCCGGAGCGGCCGTAGGACGCGTCGATGCCCTCGATCAGCTTCAGGCTGCGGTCGGCCAGGTCACCGAGCTCCAGATCGCTCTTCGTGTCGAAGCTGACGACCACGTTGCGCCCGTTCTCGCGCGCCTGCGCCGTCACCGGGCGGCCGAAATCGATCTCCAGGCGCGTGCCGTCGCTCGATTGGCCGAGCTGCACGCGCGCATTCCCGCCGGACGGACGAGCGGCGGCGGACGCGACGCTCGGCCCCGCGCCCGGCGCGGGCGCGGTGCTCGGCACTACCGCCGCCGGCGGCTTGGCGGGGGTCGCCTTCGCAGGGCTCGGCTTCGCGGGACTCGGCTGGGCGGAAGGGCGAGGCTCGGCCGATGCGGCCGCGGCCGGCGGCTTCAGCTCGATCAGCTCGATCACGGCGCGCGTGGTGCCCGCGGGCCCGCTGCGGAAGGTCAGCGGTCGCTTCAAGGCGAACACGGCGGTTCGGCGGTCCGGGCGGATGGCGCCGGCCGCAAGGTAGGATGAAAGCTGCCGGATCGCGCCGTCCAGCCCGGCGTCGAACGGGCGCGCGAAGCGCACGATCAGCACGCCGTCGAAGATCTCGGCGGAGAACGACACCGGAGTGGTCCAGTCGAACACCAGCCGAACATGGCCGTCGCCGGTCTCGCCGCGCACGTCGACCGGCTCCTGCGCGCCGGCGCCAGGCACCGCGGCCGGTGCGGCGAGCGCCAGCAGCAGGCCGAGCGCGAAGGCGGCGAACCAGCGCATCACGATCCTCCCGCGCGCGGCGGACGCAGCAGCAGATCGATGCCGGCATCGTCCGCGTCGGCAGCGACGAAGCCCATGACCGGCGTGTCGCGGCCGATCCCGGCCGTGCGCAGGCCCTCGGCCAGCGCCATGCCGCGCGCCATCGCCTCGGTCCATTGGTCGGCCCCCTGGTTGCCGTCGAGCGGCGCGCGCACGCGCACGACCAGGGTATTCTCCACCAGCCGCAGCCGGTGGGCGAGCAGCGCCAGCGCCGCCTGACCCAACGGACCGATCCGCGGCGAAAGCGGCGCGCCGCCGCCCTCCTGCCACAGCAGCGAGGTGGGGCGGATCACGAGACCTTCCGGCGTGCGCTGGAGCTGGTAGCCGGCCAGCGCCGGCTCGCGCGCGACGACACCCGCGAGGAGCCCCGCCAGATAGTCGACGTCGCGCGTCCCGGCGGACTCGACCGGCCGCGCGGCCGGGCGCGGCAAGGCGCGCGGGTCGAGCGCGGTGATCGGCCTGAGCGCGCTGGCGAGCGAAGCGGAGAAGTCGCGCCAGCGCTCGTTCTTGACGCTGGACATGGCAAACAGCATGACGAAGAAGGTCAGCAGCAGCAACATGCAGTCGCTGAGCGTCAGCAGCCAGCCCGCCGATGCCATGGCGGTCGAGCGCTTGGCGTGGGCGCGCGGCATCGGCCCCGATATCCCTCGCATGGCGCTCAGCCCCCCGGCTTCGACGCCCCAGGCTGATGCCCGGGCGGCGCGCGCATGGCGAGGCTCAGTTCGAAGGCGACCATGCCGGGCGCCGTGCGCGCCAGGCCGACAGCCAGCTCACCCTCGGCGGCGGCGGCCGGTGCCGTGGCGGAAAGGCGCTGGAGCAGCGCGCGCGCCCGCATCGCCGCCAGGCGCGCGGCGCGCGGGTCGGCGGCATCGGCGGCGCCCAACGTCGCGCCGAGGCGAAGCCCCAGCCCGGCCGGCGGTTCCGCGATCAGCCGCGCCAGCACGTCCAGGCGCGCGGCGGCTGTGGAATCGAGCTCCGCGGTGTCGGCGGCAAAGAGCGCGTCGATCGGCATCGCGGCGCGCAGCACCCTGCCCTCGCCGAACGGAGCGGCGGGTGCGGCGGACGACGGGGGAAACATCTCGGTCCAGCGGCGTTCCACGCTGCGCACGGACGGCATGTCGCCGCCCAGCGGCACCACGCTGACCGGTACGGCAGGCGCAGCGCCGCGTCGCAGGAAGCTGTCGGCCACGGCGCGCGCGCGCTCGGTCTCGCGCACGGACAGCGCCGTCAAGGCGACGAAGAAGGTGAGCAGCAGCGAGGCGACGGCGAACAGCGCGATCGGGCCGGATTGGGTCGTCGCCTGCGGCCTTCTGCCGGGGGACATGCTGGCGCCCCGCCCGACCGTCAGGCCTTGCCCGACAGGATGGCGTCGATGTCGTCCTGGCTGATCGCGGCGGCCGGAAGCTGCGGGCCGTTGAGCAGCGCCTTGTCGCTCGGCATCGCGTCGTCGGCCGGCGCGGCCTCGGGTGGTGCGGCCGGCTTGGCCGGCCTGATGTCTTCGCCGAAGGCGGCGAGCAGCGCCGCGACCTTGGCCTCGATCTCGCGCAGCGTGCGCACCACCTTGGTGATGCGCTGGCCGGTGATGTCCTGGAAGCCGCAGGCCTCGTAGATGGAGGTCACGGCCTCACTCAGCGCATCGGCATGCTCGCCGCCGATCGCCGCTGCCGTCGCCTCGATCTTCTCCGCCGCCGCCATGATGCTGTGCGTGGCGGCTTCGGTCGCGCTGACCACCGCGTCCAGCTCGTCCTGGGCCACCGGCAGGTGCCGGCTGCTGATCTCGTCGGGCCGGATCTCGGCGATCTCGGCCTTGGCGTTGCGGATGATCTGCGCCAGGCCGTCCAGCTCGTTGTAGACCGCGGCCTCGCCCGCGGTCAGGTCGCCGTGCAGCGTGCCGACGATGCTGCGCACGATCTCCGCCATCTCGGTGACGTCCACCGTGGTGGCCGACCGGCTCATCAGCTCCTCGAGCGAGCGGTCGATCGCTGCCTGGCTTGCCGGGCGCATCCTTGGTACCCCTGTCCCGCGTGGCTGGTCGCTCTCAGCGAGCGCTAGAAATTGCCGAGGACGGCCGCGAGCTTCATCTTCAGCGTCGCGGCGTTGAACGGCTTCACGATGTAGTTCGACACGCCCGCGGCCTTGGCCGAGATCACGTTCTCGGTCTTGCTCTCCGCCGTGACCATGATGAACGGCAGGTCCTTGAGCCGCGCATCGGCACGCACCTCGCGCAGGAGCTCGATGCCGGTCATCGGCTCCATGTTCCAGTCCGAGATCACCAGGGCGAAGTCCTTCTGGCGCAGCTTCAACAGCGCCGTGCTGCCGTCCGTGGCTTCGTCGACGTTGTCGAATCCCAGTTGCTTCAGCAGGTTACGGATGATCCTCAGCATCGTCTTGTAGTCGTCGACGATGAGGATCGGCATGTTCATGTCGACAGCCATGGACGAACTCCAACACCGCGGGATCAGCCCGCCGCATCGATCCGCGACGGCGCTCCATTGCACGCGGCGGCTAAGCTGCCCGAAAACAGTTAACGAACGCTGAACCGCTCCAAGTGCCTGTTTTGCGCCGGCAGCAGGCTTGCCCCACGGGGCGCGGGCGGCGCAAACTCGCGGCCCGCAAGAATTCGTTAACCAATCCGGGAGTCGCCAAGATGATCCATCTCTACACCGCCGGCACGGGCAACGGCCGGCGGGCCTCGGTCATGCTCGAGGAATGCGGCCTCGCCTACCAGACGCACAAGCTCGACCTCGCCAAGGGCGAGCAGAAGAAACCGGAGTACCTGGCGGTCAATCCGGCCGGCGCCATTCCGGCGATCGTCGATGACACCGGCCCGAGCGGCGCCAAGACGACGCTGGCGCAATCCGGCGCCATTCTTCTGTATCTGGCGGAGAAGACGGGCAAGTTCCTGCCCAAGGACCCGGCGAGGAAGGCAGAGGCGCTGCAATGGTTCATGCAGGTCTCGACCGACGTGGCGCCGGCGAGTTCGACGATCTTCTACATGACCAGCGTCGCGCCCGATAAGACGCCGGCGAATCAGAAGTTCCTCGAGTCGCGGCTGCTGGCGCTGCTGCAGCACTGCGACAACAAGCTGGCCAAGAGCAAGTATCTCGCCGGCGACGAGGTGACGATCGCCGACCTGGCGCTCATCCCCGTGATCGACGCGCGCAAGGCCCTGATCGACCAGGCTCCCGGCCTCGCCAACCTCAAGCGCTGGGCGGCCGAGATGATGGCGCGGCCGGGCGTGAAGAAGGGCCTGTCGGCGTCGTAGGCCGGCAACGCCATCGGGTCCGAACAAGGCGGGGCGGTCTGACCGACCGCCCCGTTTTCGTATTGGCAGCATGCGTGGGAAGGAACGCGACATGCCCAAGGTCTGGTACGAAAACCCGCCCGGCACGGCGCCGGCGCAGGGGCTCTATTCGCACGCCGGCACGACCCTGGGCGGGAGGCTCGTGTTCGTCGCCGGGCAGCTTTCCGTCAACATGAAGGACGAGATCGTAGGCAGGGGCGACTTCGAGGCCCAGTTCCGTCAGGTCTTCTCGAACATGGGCGACGTGCTGAAGGGGCTGGGGTGCGACTTCAACAACGTGGTGAAGTTCACCACGCTGTTCGTGCACAGCCAGGACATCGAGACCTTCATGCGGCTCAGGCGCGAGCTGTTCCCGAAGATCTTCAGGGGACCGCTGTACCCGCCCAACACGATCTTGGTGATCGACCGCCTGGTGAAGGAGGAGTTCCTGTTCGAGCTGGAGGCGGTCGTCGCGGCGGATTGAAGGCGATCTGCCGGTTCAGCCCGCGATGCCCGTGTAGCCGCGCTTGATCAGGCGGTGGGTCGCCTCGAAGGCGTGGGTCAGCTCGTCGAAGGCCTCGCGCGCGGCGCGCAGCCGGGCGACGTCGGCTTCGCCCGGATGGCCCTTCTTCGCGAGCTCAAGCGCCAGCTTGACGTAGTTGGCGCGCGATTCGGCGACGATGACGGCGAATCGAATGAAGCTGTCGCGGTTCAGGTCCGGGATCGCCTTGTGGATGATCTCTCGGTTGGCCGAGAAGATGGCCACGTCGATCTGCTCGAGGAAGCTGGCGAGGCGCCGGCGCGCCTCCTTGTCCAGCATGCCCTGGTCGAGCAGCTTGTCGACCTTTTCGTCGGTGAACATGCCAATCACCTTCGACATGCGGCTCAGGCCCTTCCTGCCGTGCCTACGCCGCGATCCGCAGCGTCAGAACGGGAAGAATATATCATAGATCTGGGTGCCGTAGCGCGGCTGTTGCACGTCGGTGATCTGGCCGCGGCCGCCATAGACGATGCGGGCCTCGGCAATCTTGTCGTAGCTGATCGTGTTGACCGACGAGATGTCCTCGGGCCGGATCACGCCATGGATCTGCAGCTCGCGCATCTCGTAGTTGACGGTGACCTGCTGGCTGCCGCGGATCACCAGGTTGCCGTTCGGCAGCACCTGGGTGACGATCGCAGCGATCTTCAGCTTGATGTCCTCTTTGCGGTCGATCGAGCCGCTGCCGGCGTTGGAGTTGTTGCTGTTGAACTCCACCAGCGCCTCCGGCGTGACCTCCGGCGGCAGGTACTTGCCGAGCTTGGTCTCGTAGCCGAGGAACTTGGGCATGCCCGCGGCCTCGGTGTTGTTGCGCGTCCGCGTCGTCGAGTTGTCGAGCTTGCCCTCGTCCGCGATCTCGACCAGCACCGTGATGAGGTCGCCGACGCGCGCGGCACGCTGGTCCTTGAAGAAGGCGCGCGAGCCCGAGCGCCAGAGCGAGTTCGGCTGGCGCTGCGCGGTCTCGGGCGGCGGCATCGGCAGCGACACGGGCGTGTAGCCCGGCACCTGGGTCGGGTTCGTGATCGCCGACTGCCGCGGCGCGCCGCCGGCCTCGCTGGCGCGCGTCAGCGCGTTGCACGCGCCGAGCGATGCCGCGGTCGTGATCAGCAGCGCGGCCTTGAAGGCCTGGGTCAGCGTCAGGGGGCGGTTCATGGTCAGGATCCTTGATTGGCCGCGAGCCGCGGCGGAACGCCGCCGCCGACCGCGACGGTGCCATGACCGATCACGACGGCGTCGAGGGTCTTGTTGGTGGCGGTATTGACGACGCGGATGGTCTCGCCCATCGCACCGTTGCCGGCGGCCTTCGCCTTCGCCGTAAGCACCATGCCGGGATGACGCAGCATCACGGTCACGATGCTGTTCTTGGTCACGATCACCGGCGCCTCGATCTCGGCCGTGGTGAGCGCGCGGTTGGCCTGCAAGACACGCTTGGGCGACAGGCCGACGATCTGGCCGGGGTCGGTCACGGTGTTCGGGCCGACCTGGTCGGCGCGCAGGCGGATCCAGGTCAGGTCGCGCTCGGACACGGTTTCGCCTGGCATGACGCGCCGGCCGAGCGCGGGCACGCTTGCCATATCGTAGACGCGGCCGGCGATCGGGTAGCGCTTGCCTTCCGGATGGTTGGCCGGCGCGATCAGCACGCCGGAAAAGCGCATGGCGCGGCGCTCGAACTGGAAGCGCGCCAGCGTCGCCGGCTCCTCGGCGTCGGCCGGGAGGTGGATTTCATTCGGCCGATGGTCGAGATCGATGTCGAGGTCGCCGCTCAGGCCTTCCTTGGTCAGCTGGTCGCGCACCATGGCCTCGATGCGGTAGCCCTCCAGGACCTGGCTCGAGCGCAGCACGGTCACGCGGTCGAGCTTGCTCATCGGCCGCCAGCCGAGCTTGTAGGCCTGTGCGATGCGCGCCAGCCAGTTCGCGTTGAGCGTCACCCGCTCGCCCGGCGTGGGCGCTGCGCCCACCACCGCGTCGGCATGTTGCTCGAGGCCCGAGAACAGGTCGCCGAGCCGGATGCGCGCATCCTCGACCGTGACGGCCGGCTTGAGCGTGACCGGCTGCGCCGGCGCCGGATCCGCGCCGTACGCGTCGGCCACCAGCAGCGCCAGCGCTGCCAGCGCCGAGACGATCGACAACAGGTGATGCATGGCCTACCCCTTACCGCAGCTGCGTCAGCGACTGCATCATCGCGTCCGAGGTCTCGATCACCTTCGAGTTCATCTCGTACGCGCGTTGGGCCGTGATCAGCGATCCGATCTCCTTCACCACGTCGACGTTCGACGTCTCGAGGAAGCCCTGCAGGATGCTGCCGAAGCCCGTCGAGTTGGGCACGCCCGTGGTCGGCGTGCCTGAAGCCGGCGTTTCCTGGAACAGGTTGTCGCCGATCGCGACCAGGCCGTTCTCGTTCGGGAAGTTCGCCAGCTCGAACTGGCCGACGTTCTGCGGTGTCGTCGTGCCGTCGATCTTGGCCAGCACCTCGCCGCTGGCGTTGATGGTCACATCCGTGGCGTTGTTCGGGATCGTGATGCCGGGCGACACGACATAGCCGTCCGGTGTCACGATCTGGCCGGTCGGGCTCAGCTGCAGCGAGCCGGCGCGGGTGTAGGCCGTCTCGCTGTTCGGCAAGGTCACCTGCAAATAGCCGCGGCCCTTGATGGCCAGGTCGAACGTGTTGTCGGTCGGCAGCACGTTGCCGCGCTCGATGACGCGATAGGTCGCCGCCGTCCGTACGCCAAGGCCGATCTGCACACCCGACGGAACGATCGCGCCGTTGTCGGCCGCGGTCGAGCCGACGCGGCGCTGGTTCTGGTACAGGAGATCCTGGAACTCCGCGCGCCGGCGCGTGAACGCCGTCGTATTCATGTTGGCGATGTTGTTCGCGATCACCTCGACGTTGGTCTGCTGCGCCAGCATGCCGGTCGCGGCGATCCTGATGGATGGCATAGACATGGTCTTTGGTCCTCGCGAGGCTTCAAGCCGTCGTCTTCGAGAGTTGCTGGATGGCGGTGCGGCGGCGGTCGCCCTCGCCGTCGATCGCCTTCTGCATCGCCTGGTACGTGCGCAGGATCTCCATCATGTCGGTCATCTCGCGCACGCCTTGCACGTTGGACTGCTCCAACGCGCCCTGCGCCAGCTTGGCTTCCTTCGCCGGGGTCGGCTCCTGCTGGGCCTCGAACAGCCCGCCTCCGCCGCGGCGCAGCTGCCGCTCGTCTTCGAACTCGAACACGCCCAGGCGACCGATGCGCACCAGGCTCTTGGCCTCCTGGCCGCGTGCCGAAACCGTGCCGTCGTCGGCGATCATGATTTCCTCGGCGTTGGAGGGGAACACGATCGGGCCGCCACCCCGCGCCTGCACCGGATAGCCCTGGTTCGTGACCAGACGGCGCTGCGTGTCCAGGGTGAAAGAGCCCGCGCGCGTGTAACGCAGGCCGTCCGGCGTCTCGACCGCGAAGTAGCCCTTGCCGGTGATCGCCACGTCCAGCGGCGCGTCGGTGAAGATGAGCGGCCCGGTCGACAGATCGCGATAGGTCGCATAGTCCTGCACAAAGGAGATGCTCTCGCCCTGGCCGAGCGGCTGCAGGTACTCACGGAACATCATGCGCTCGGCCTGGTAGCCGGGCGTCGACAGGTTCGCCATGTTGTTGGCGACGGTTTCGAGCTGGCGGCGCAGCGCCATCTGGCTCGACAACGCGATATAGATCGTGTTTTCCATCGTCGCGACGTTCCCTCGGATCCTCGGTGCCGATCCCGGCATGGGCCGGCCGGCCGCGACCAAGTTGCATTGACCATGCCACCCGAGAAACCTCGCGACTTCATGGACTTAGATGAAAACGGGCAGCGCCGCCGGAAGGCTGCGGCAATTCTTGCCGGGCAGGACGTACCCTTGCCGGCGCCGCCTGGCCCGGGTCGATGTGGTGGCGCAAAGATTTGTTAACCATCGCGCACTACAGTCGCCCGGACTCATAAGGACAGGGCCACGGGCCGGAATCGAGCGCCATGACCGACAAGACGATGGACGATGCGGCCGAATCCGATGCGCCAGCCGAAGGCGCGGAAGGGGCACCGGGCAGCCGCAAGAAACTCCTGCTGATCGCCGGCGCGGGCGTCGCCGTCCTGCTGCTGGTCGGCGGCGCGGCCGGCGCCTACTTCATGGGCTTCTTCGGCGGCAAGAAAGTCGAGGAGCACAAGCCGGCGGAACCGGTGGCGACGACCTACTTCCAGCTTCCCGACCTGCTGGTCAACCTGAGCTCGGCCAATCGGCGCAGCAACTTCATCAAGCTGAAGATCACGCTCGAGCTGGCCAAGGCCGACGACCTCAACCGGGTCAAGGCCATGCAGCCACGCATCGTCGACAACTTCCAGACCTATCTGCGCGACCTGCGGGTCGAGGATCTGCAGGGCGCGCAAGGGCTCTTCCGCCTGCGCGAGGAGCTGCTGCTGCGCATAAACGCCGCCGTGGCGCCCGCCAAGGTCACCGATATCCTGTTCCAGGAAATGCTGGTTCAATAGGGCGCAGCAAGCGCCGGTCGAAGAAGATCGAGGGGCAGCGAGATGGCGAACGAGCCGACCCAGCCGGGCAGCGAGGCCGAAGACGCCGACGCGATGGCGGCCGAGTGGGAGAAGATGGCCGCCGCCGACGAGGCGGGCGAAGCCGCGCCGGAAGGCCCCGCAGCGGGCGGCGATGGCGTCCCTCCGCGCGTCCTGAACCAGGACGAGATCGACAGCCTGCTCGGCTTCAGGGAGGCCGGCGCCGGCGGCGACGACCGCTCCGGCATCCGCGCCATGCTCGACTCCTCGCTCGTCTCCTACGAGCGGCTGCCGATGCTCGAGGTGGTGTTCGATCGCCTCGTGCGCATGATGTCGACCTCGCTGCGCAACTTTACCTCGGACAACGTCGAGGTCTCGCTCGACAACATCACCTCGGTCCGTTTCGGCGACTACCTGAACTCGATCCCGCTCCCGGCCATGATGGCGGTCTACCAGGCCAAGCAGTGGGACAACTACGGCCTGATGACGGTCGACAGCGCGCTGATCTACTCGATCGTCGACGTGCTGCTGGGCGGCAGGCGCGGCACCGCGGCGATGCGCATCGAAGGCCGTCCCTACACGACGATCGAGCGCAACCTCGTCGAGCGCATGATCCACCTGGTGCTCTCGGACCTGAGCGGTGCGTTCGAGCCGCTGTGCCCGGTCAACTTCAACTTCGAGCGGCTGGAGACGAACCCGCGCTTCGCCACCATCGCGCGGCCGGGCAACGCCGCCATCCTGGCGCGCCTCAGGATCGACATGGACGACCGCGGCGGCCGGCTCGAGATCATGCTGCCCTACGCCACCATCGAGCCGGTGCGCGAAGTGCTGCTGCAGATGTTCATGGGCGAGAAGTTCGGCCGCGACTCCATCTGGGAGAACCACTTGGCGAACGAGCTGAAGTCGACCGAGGTGCAGATCGAGGCCGTGCTCGACGAGCTGACCATGAGCCTGCGCGAGGTAATGAACTGGAAGGTCGGCACCCAGGTGCTGCTCAATAGCACGCCGCAGTCGCCGATCGGCCTGCGCTGCGGCGACGTTACCCTGTTTTCCAGCAGCATGGGCCGCAAGGGCCTGCAGGTCGCGGTCAAGGTCGACCACCGGGTGATGAAGCGCGATGAGCTGGAGTGATCCCGGATTGATCGTCAACGCGCTGGTGGCGGCGCTGCTGGTTGTCGTCATCGTGCACGCCGTGATGCTGAACCGGCGGCTCAAGTCGTGGCGCGCCGAAACCGGCGAATTCGAGCGCCTGATCGTCACGTTCAACGCCGCCGTCCAGCGCGCAGAGAATGCGTTGGCGGGGCTGAAGCAGAGCGCGCGCGAGGACGGCCAGAATCTCGACGCGGCGCAGAAACGCGCCCAGGCCCTGCGCGACGACCTCGCCTACCTGGTCGAGCGCGGTGCGAGCCTGGCCGATCGCCTGGAGCGCGCGGTGCGCGATGGCCTGGCGCAGCAGCCGGCGGAATCCGACGCGACCGCCGCCGCCGTGCCGGCCACCCAGACGCCGAAGGCCGCGGCGACGACGGTCAAGCCGCCGGCGGCCAAGGCGGCGAGCGCGAGGATGCCGGTGGTCGATGCCGCGGGCCGCCCGGTCTCGGATGCCGAGAAGCGGCTGAAGGCCGCGCTGGAGACGATGCGATGATGGCTGTCTTCGCCTGGTGGCCGCGCCGCCTGCGCCTGCTGCCGCTGACGATCTTCGGCGCGAGCCTGCTCCTGACGGTGAAGCTGGGCGCCTTGTTCACGCCCGGCATGCTGCCGAAGGACGCCATCTCGGTCACGCCGACGCATGCGCAGCAGGCACAGCCCGGCCCGGCCGGTCAGGCGCAGCCCGCCAAGGCGGCGCCAACCCCGCTGACGCCGCCCGCCAAACCCGATGCGGCCAAAGCCGATGCCGCCAAGTCCGATGCGCCCAAGGCGGACGCGGCCAAGACTGACGCGACCAAGGCCGACGCGGCCAAGCCGGGCGCTTCGTCGCAGCCGGCCGCGCAGGCCCAGGCCGCCCCGCCAGCCTCGGCGCCGGGCGCCGCTCCGGCTGCGCCGCCG
>CAZLBB010000119.1:0-17688 GCA_964557415.1 uncultured Rhodospirillaceae bacterium | reverse complement strand
GCTTGTCCTGCACCACGCCGTGCTTGATGCCCGCGGCCTTGGCCTTCTTCGCCACGGCGACGGCCTTGTGCAGGTTGTCGGCCACCGGCTTTTCGCAATAGACGTGCTTGCCGGCGTCGATGGCGCGGCCGATCAGCTCGGCGCGCAGCTGCGTCGAGGCGGCATCGAAGAACAGCTCGTCCTTCCGGTCGGCCAGCGCCTTGTCGAGGTCGGTCGTCCAGCGCGCCAGCCCGTGCTCCCTGGCCAGGCGTTCGAGCTTCCCCGCGTCGCGCCCGACCAGGATCGGATCGGGCATCACGCGGTCGCCGTTTCCGAGGGCGACGCCGCCCTGCCGGCGGATCGCCAGGATCGAGCGGATCAGATGCTGGTTGGTGCCCATCCGCCCGGTCACGCCGTTCATGATGACGCCGAGACGCCGTTCCGCCATGTCGCTTTCCCCTGATGGATTTGGATGATCAGGCGCGCCAGCGCGCCAGGTTCGCCGCCACGAAGCCGTCGTCGACGAGCTCGGGATAGGCCGCGGTGATCCGGTCGATGCCCGCTTCCTGGCCGGGGCTCAGGACCTCGTTGGGATCGAGGCAGAGATTGGTCCGCATCAGGCCCTGCCGGCGCAGCACCTCGTGGCAGCCGGGAATGCAGCCGGCGAAGTCGTGCTCGACGTCGAAGATCACGCCGTTGCAGTCGGTGACGAAGCCGTCGAGCCGCAGCAGGTCGGGCGGCAGGGCGCCGGCGTCGATCGCCGCGTGCAGCCGCGCCAGCAGGTCGACCGCCGCCTTGGTCCACACGCTCCAATGCCCGAGGAGCCCGCCCTTGAAGCGCAGCGTCACCTCGCGGTTGCCGAGGCGCACGGTCAGCGGCGCCAGCAGATCCAGCACGATGTGGTCGTCGTTGCCGGTATAAAGCGTGATGCGGTCCTCGGCGCCCGCCTGTGCCACGCCAAAGGCGACGTCGAGCGTCTTGTAGCGGTTGAACGGCGCCACCTTGATCGCGATCACGTTGTCGATGGCGGCGAAGCGGGCCCAGAAGCCGCGTGACAGCGGGATGCCGCCGACCGCGGTCTGCAGGTAGAAGCCGACCAGCGGCATCTCGCGCGCGACGGTGGCGCAATGCGCGACCAGCTCGTCCTCGCTTGCGCCCTTCATGGCGCCAAGGCCCAGCAGCACCGCGTGATAGCCGAGCGCGCGGGCGGTGCGCGCCTCCTCCACCGCCTGCCCGGTGCGGCCGATCGCGCCGGCGATCATGAACAGCGGCCGGCTGGTCCAGGCCCTGGCGGTTTCCGCCGCCAGCTCCAGCACCGGGCGGTAGAGGCCGACCTCGCGGATCTGGAACTGGGTCGCATGCACGCCGACCGCGAGCCCGCCGGAGCCCGCGTCGATGTAATAGCGCGCCAGCGCCCGTTGCGACTCGCGGTCGAACCGGCGCCTGGCGTCGAGCGCCAGGGGATGCGCCGGGAAGGCCGCGCCGCGCCGCAGCACCTCGACGTTGCGCGCCGGGATCTCGCTCCAGTGCAGCCCGCCGTTCTCGGCCATGGCGTTCCTCAAGTAACCATCTGGTTACCAGCGTGGCGCAGGCGGGGCGCGCGTGTCAACACGGCGCTCACGCCCGCAAGTACCCGAGCACCACGTCGATCACGTGGCGTTCGCGCTCGCGCAGCGCGGCGCGCGTAAGCAGGTCGCGCTCGAAGATGGTCGACAGCGTGTGGATGTTGGAGAAGTAGAAATAGCAGATGCCGGCAACGGAGATGTAGAGCTGGATCGGGTCGACATCGCCGCGGAACACGCCGCTCTCGCGGCCGCGCGCGAGGATGCCCTCGAGCGCGGCGATCACCGGGCTGTTGATGTCCTTGACGCGCGGCGAACGGCGGATGTGGCGCGCCTGGTGGAGGTTCTCGCTGTTCAGCAGCGTGACGAAGTGCGGGTTCTCGAGGAAGTAGTTGAACGTGAAGCGCACGAGCTTGCGCATGGCCTCGACCGGCGCCAGCGCGTCGAGGTTCAGCGCGCTCTCCTTGCTGCGGATATGAGCATACGTGCGCTCCATCACCGCCAGGAACAGGTCCTCCTTGTTGCCGAAGTAGTGGTAGATCATGCGCTTGTTGGCGCGGGCGCGCCCGGCGATGGCGTCGACGCGCGCGCCGCCCAGGCCGCGCGCGGCGAATTCCTGCGTCGCCGCCTCGAGGATGCGCTCGCGCGTCTCGCCCGGCGCGCGCGCCGCCTTGCGGCCGTTGCGGCGCGCGGCCGCGCGCGGCGACGCGACGGCGGCGGTCACGCCAGCTCCGGCCCTGCCAGGGCGAAGACGCAGCGCGCGTCGTCGAGGCCCGGCGCCTCGCCCAGGATCATGCGAAAGAAGCCGCGCGGAGACGAGGCACCAGCCGTGCTAAGATGCTGCGCCAACGCCTCGTGCCGGTCCGGTACGTCCAGGATGAAGGGCGCATCGCCGGAACGTGCCGCCTGGCCGAGTAATGCGATGGCGATCGCCTCGCTTTCGGCCACGATTGGCCCGAGCTGTGTGGCGATGCGGCCATCGCGCCCCAGCACGAAGCCCTGCAAGCGGCCCTGGGATTCCGCCACGTGGGCGAGACGCGGCGCGCGCGCGAGCAGATGGGCCAGGACGTGCCGGCGCTCGAGCGCGCTGCGCGAAGCGTCGTATCCGGTGATCGCCCCCACGTCGCGCGCGGACGCCGGGCGGATCGTGACGCCGGCGGGCGCCGGCAGATCGGCCGGTGCCTGCGGCAGGTGCCAGCGCGAGAGATGGTAAAGCTCCTTGAAGCCCAGCGCGGCATAGATCGGCCGGCCCAGCTCGGTCGCGTCCAGCCCGGCGACGGCGCCGGACTCGCGCACCAGCGCGACGCATCGCTCGAGCAGGCGCGTGCCGATGCCGCGATGCCGCCAGGCCTTCAGGGTCAGCACCATGCTGATCCACGAGAGGCGAGACCCGAGCGCGAAAGTCAGCGCCGTTCCCACCAGGTGCCCGCTGCGGTCGCGCATGCCGACGCCGCTGCCGTGCTCCAGCATCAGGCGCCAGTCTGCCGCGACCTGGTTCCAGCCCGCTTCCTGCGCCAGCGGCACCGCCGCCTCGACATCGGCGGGGCCGATCATGCATTCGACCAGCCCGTCCGCCGTCGCCGCGGCCTCAATACTGGCCATCGCGGACCTCGTAGTGGGTCGGCTTGCCGAGGCTCGGCATGGCGCGCGTCTGCCAGTCGGCGGTCCACTCGATCATCCGCTGCAGCGGCACGCTTGGCGCCCCGAATTCCTCGACCATCCGCCGCGTGCAGGTGACCCAGCCCGACGCTGCCTCCGTGCCGGTGAACAGCGGTTTCCTTCCGAGCAGCTTGCCGAATTCGGTCGCGAGCCAGCGCACAGAAATCGTGTCCGGGCCGCTGACATTGATCGGCGTGGTCGGCGTCGTCGCACATCTGAGGCAGCGTAGCGCGATCGCGTTGGCATCACCCTGCCAGATCACGTTGACATGGCCCATGGTCAGGTCGATCGGCAGTGCGCCCAGCACCTTGCTCGCCACGTCGTGCAGCACGCCGTAGCGCATGTCGATGGCGTAGTTGAGGCGGAACAGGCGGCCCGCCGTGCCGCATTTGCCCGAGAAATACTGGAACATGCGCTCGCGCCCGACGCAGGAATTGGCGTAGTCGCCGGCGGGCGGGACCGGCTGGGTCTCCTCGGTGGCGCCTGGCCCGTCGACCGGCACGAAGGGATAGACGCAGCCGGTCGAGAAGGCGACGATGCGCGATCCGGCGAAGCGCTCCGCGACCATCGCCGGCACCAGCACGTTCATCGCCCAGGCCAGCGGCTCGTTGCCGGTAGCGCCGAACTTGAAGCCGGCCATGAACATCACGTTGGGCGCCGACGGCAGCGCCTCGATCGCCTTGCGGTCGAGCAGGTCGCAGGCGACGGTCTCGATCCCGGCGCGCTCCAGGCTCTCGCGCAGGCCCTTTTCGCTGAAGCGCGCGACGCCGACAATGCGCCGGCCGGGCGCGGCACGACGCGCCAGGCGCGCCAGCGTCGGCCCCATCTTGCCGCCGACGCCGAGCACAAGCATGTCGCCTGGCACGGCGGCAAGATCGCGCACGAGCTCGGGGCCGGGCGCGGTCATGAAGTCCTCCAGCGCCGCGATATCGGCGAAGCGCCGCGGCAGGTCGATCACGGCGCTCATGAGCCGGTCCTCCCGAGCGGCTGGATGGCGGATCGAGGCGCCGCCGGCATCGGCCGCATGGCGGCGAAGTCCATCTCGCCCGCGACAGCGAAGCCCGGGCAGCCAAGTGAGCCCAGAGCGAGCTTGCCGTCCCTGATGCGCAGCCGCGCGGGTCCGTCCTCGCGGGCGTAGAGATCGGGATGCGCGCCGAGGAATGACCCCTGCTCCCTCTCCGGCGCGAAGCCCATGCCGTCGATGAAGTGGTGGCCGTTGCGCTCGACGTGGGTAAGGCCGATCAGCGAGACCAGCGCAAGGTCCTGCTGCACCGAGACGCCTGCCCACGTCGTCAGGTCCTCGGCCGACATGAAGTAGCGCTCGGCGCCGGCGGCGGCGTTCAGCTTCGCGACGCGCGCGGCGTTCAGCAGCGACTTGTAGAAGCCCTTGCAGTTCTTGCTTGAAACGCCGGCATAGCCGAGCGCGAGCGCTGCCGGGAACGAGCCCAGCTCACCGTCGGACTCGTCGATGATGACGGCGCGATGGCGCGCCAGCGCCTCGACCGGCTGGCTCAGCGCCACGGCGCGCTTGATCGGTTGCTCGACGAACAGGATCGACGCGACCAGGCGCTTCAGCGCGGGCGTCGCTTCGATGCGCCGCCACAGCTCGGCGATGCCCTCGGCGTCCTCGTATTGCTCGTTGCCGTCGAGCGTCGCCTTGTAGTCGCCGATCTCCCGGTCGAGCACGGCGGCAATGCGCGTCAGCCGGTCGAGGTCCGCGGCGACGTTGCCGCCGACCTTAAGCTTGTAGTAGCGGCCACGGTAGTGATGCGCGACTTCCTCCAGCGTCTCGGGCAGGCCGTCATCGACGCGATGCTCGGGTTTCTGGTCCGAAGCGGTGATCGGATCGACCAGCCCGACCGTATGTCGAACGTCGATCGAACTGCCGGGCGCGAGGCGTCCGAGGAAGCCCGGCAGGTCGAAGCCCGCGAGATCGGGCGTCAGCCCGGTTGCACCGATTCCCGGAAGGTTGGCCCGGACCATTGCGGCGAACGACAGGCCGTGCGCGCGACCCAGCGCGTCGACGATGGCGCGGTCGAGCAGGGCGGGGCCGTAGCTGGCCACGAGCGGGTTCAGGCCCAGCGCCCCGCCGCGCGCGATCTGCTCCTTGTAGCAGCCGGCGAACAGGCCGAACGCGGTCGCCAGGCCATGAGCGCGATAGAGCCCGATCGCGATGTCGAGCGCTTGGCGCAGCTGGTCGAGGTTCTGATTGTCGGTGAGGTCGAGATTCTTGTCGAACCACTTCGCCGCCAGCGTCTCGGCCGCGACCCCGGCGGCACTGCGCCCGTCCTCCAACGTGACGCGCGCGCGGATCACCGCCTGCGTTGCCTCGGTGACGGTGATGACGCCGAAGCGGAACGGCAGGCGCAGCTTCACGTCGCGCTCGTACCGCTCGACCGCGTCGAGACGCAGCTTCGGCGCCGTCATGCCAGTCCCTCCAGGATGCCCTGCACATAGCCGATGGCGCGCGCCGCGCAGCTCGGCCCGTCCGGCTTGTACTCGAACGGCTCCATCGCCACCCAGCCGTCATAGCCCGTGGCGCGCAGCGCCTTCATCAACGGCGTGAACCGGTCCTCGCCCTGCCCCGGACCGCGCCGATTGCGGTCGTTGAGCTGCACATGGCCGATCAGCCCGGTCGGTATCCACCGGCGCGCGGCGTCGGCCACCGGCTCGCGCTCCATCAGCCCCGCCGCCGACGTGTCGATCATGGTGCGCACGGCAGGCTCGCCGATGCGCCGGATGATCGCGACCGCTTCCTCGATCGTGTTGACGAAGTCGGCTTCGGGCAGCGCCAGCGGCTCAATGCAATAGACGACCTTGGCCTTGGCGGCGTCCTCGGCGATGGCGGCCCAGGCAGCCTCGCCGCGCTTGGCCGCCTCCTTGGCGTCAACCTGCCCCGCCAGGCGGCGCTGGCCCGGCGAGCCGTGCACCAGGTACTCGCCGCCCAGTTCGGCGCAGAGCGCGATCAGCCGGCGCATCACGTCGACCGTGCGCTCCCAGGTCGGCCGGTCGGCCGCGGTGATGGACAGGCCCGCCGGCGCCACCAGCAACCAGTGCAGACCGCTTACCTTCAAGCCGGCATCGCTGACCGCGCGCCGGACCGCTGCACGCTCGCTGGCGCCCATGCGATAGGCGTTTTCGCCCAGCGTGAACGGCGCCAGCTCGAGCCCCCCATAGCCCATCTCCGCCGCCACGACGCATTGGCGCGGAAACTCGAGCTCGCGGATCACCTCGTTGCAGAGGGAAAGCTTCATCACGCCTCCGCCATTGCCGTCAACCTCACCGTGCGACCCTCGTGCGCCGAACGGGCGATCGCCTCGCACAGCGCCGCCATGGCGACGCCGCTTCCGGGGCCGGCGGAGGGCGCCGTGCCGTCGCGGGCGCAGGCGACGAATTCCTCGAGTTCGGCGGTGATCACCGTTTCGGTGTCGACCGGGACGAAGCGGTCGCATTCCGGTTCGGCGATCTCGGGCCGCCAGTGGCCCTCCCCGTCGCTGACCAGCGTGCCGCGTCGACGCAGGATCTCATGCGTCATGAAATCGGCGGCGATCTGGCCGGCGGCGCCGGTCACCGAGATACGCTTGCGCGACCAGCCGCCGGGGACGACGGGATCGGGAAGCTCGCCCGGCAGGACGCATGACGCCTGCACGCGCGCCGCGGCGCCGTCGCGCCAGCAGAGCGCGATCAAGGCGATGTCCTCGACGTCGCGACCGAGCGGCCGGCGCAACAGCGCCGTCACCTCCGCGGGCGGACACGCCATCAGCCAGCACACGAGGTCGAGGAAATGCACCGCGTCATTCAACACGACGCCGGCATCGCGCCGCGGCCGCTTCAGGCTCGTGAAATCCGCGTCGATCCAGCGCACCGTGCCGACTTCCCCGTCGCGCACGCGGCGGCGCAGCGCGATCGCCATCGGATGATGGCGGAAGAAGTAGCCGACCTGTACCAGGCAACCGGCCTGGCGGGCACGCCGCTCGACCTGCTCGGCCTCGTCCAGGGATGCGGTCATCGGCTTCTCGATGAACACGTCGCAACCGGCGTCCAGCGCGTCGAGCGCGATCGGCGCGTGCGTGTCGCTGGGCGTCACCACGTCGACCAGGTCGACCTCCGCCAGCGCCGCGCGGTAGTCGTCGACCACGCGCGCGCCGGCCCGACGCGCCGCCTCGCGCGCGGCAGGCGACGGCTCGGCGACGACGAGCCGGTCGAGATGCCCGAGCCGCGTCCATGCGCGCACATGCGCGGGCCCGAAGGCGCCATGGCCGACGAGCAGCACGCGCGGCCATTGAGGGCTTCGCCGGCCAGGGTTTCCCTTGACGACGCGCGCCATCGACTACAGTCTATCCTCCCAAGTAACCAGTTCGTTACTTACGCCGACACTCTAGGGGAAATCGGGAGGAGCCATGAAGCGGAATCTGTGCGCCGTGATGGGCGCATTGCTGGCGGGCGCGGCGGTGATCACCGGGCCGGCTGTCGCGCAGACCTATTCCTGGAAGCCGGACAAGCCGGTGACCATCATCGTGCCCTGGGCCGCGGGCGGCTCGACCGACCAGATGGCGCGCATCGTCGCGTCCGAGCTGGAGGCCGAGCTCAAGCAGAAGTTCGTCGTCGTCAACCAGCCCGGCGCCTCGGGCTCGATCGGCACGAAGAACGCGCTCGAGGCGGCGAAGGACGGATATACCTGGGCGGCGGGCGCGGCGGTCGACGTCGGCACCTACAAGGTGCTGGGCCTGCTCGACACGATGCTGGCGGACTGGTCGCTGTTCTTCGCGGTCGCCAACGTCAACGTCATCGCGGCCAACCCGTCGACGCCGTACAAGGACTTCGCCCAGCTGCTGGCCGACCTCAAGGCCAAGGGCGACAGCATCGCGGTCGCCACGGCCGGACTCTCCTCCGCCGGCCACAACTACATGGAATCGATCCGCGCCGCCGACCCGGCGGTCAAGTACAAGCACGTCACCTACAACGGCGGCGCGCCGGCGGTGACCGCGACGGTGGCGGGCGAGACCCAGGTCGTGGCGCAGCTCCTGGTCGAGATGTCCGAGCACATCAAGGCCAAGCGCCTGATCCCGCTCGCGGCGCAGACCGAGAAGCCGGTCACGCTCGAGGGCTACGGCGAGATCCCGGCGGCGACCAAATGGCTGCCGAAGATGCCGGCGCCGCTCAACTACTTCGGCATCTGGGTGCCGAAGACCGCGCCCAAGGAAGTGATCGAGACCATGCAGGCGGTGTGGAAGAACAAGATCGCCAAGTCGGACGCGCTGAAGAAATACGCCGACTCGCGCGCCGCGCTCTACGCGCCGATCCACGGCGACGAGGCCTTCAACGAGGCCATGAAGATGGTGCGCTATACCGCCTGGCTCTATCACGACGCCGGCAAGTCGAAGGTCTCGCCCGACACGCTGGGCATCCAGAAGCTGCAATAGCCCCGCGCGACGCGGCGGCGCCCGGCCCGGCCACCGTTTCGCAACCGGTCCGGGCGCCGTTCTTCCCTTGACCGAAGGGTGCGGCCCCATGTCCGACCCGCCTCCGCCGCTGCTGCCGCACGAAGAGCCGCTTCCGCCGCGGCTCGATCTTTATATAGCGGCCGTGTTCCTCGCGATCGGCCTCGCCATCGTCTCCCTCGCCTGGCAGATGCCGACCTTCAAGGAGCAGCTCGGCGACATCTACACGGCGCCCGGCATCGTGCCCGGCGTGCACGGGATCGTGATCGCCCTGCTCAGCGTCTGGCTCGCGCTGCGCGCGATCCAGCGCGGCGCGCTCGTCACGCCACTGGTCGCGACGGGGCCGCGCGCAGGCCACAGCAACGCGCGGCTGGTCCTGGCCGCCGTGCTGTGCCTCGCCTTCGCCGGCGGCATGGTCGGCCGCATGCCGTTCTGGCTGGCGGCGGCGCTGTTCGTGGCGTGCTTCATCGTGCTGTTCGAATGGCAGAGCGGGCAGCCCTGGTCCCGGCGCCTTCGCCCGCTCGCCATCGCGGTCGCCATCGGCCTCGGCACCGGGGCCGCGGTGACCCTGGTGTTCGAGCGGCTGTTCCTCGTCAGGCTGCCGTAAAGCGCCCCGCGCCTCGATGATCGAAAGCTTCGGCAGCTTCCTCGGCGCCTTTCCCCAGTTCCTGGGGCCGGCGGCAGTGTTCAACGTGATGTGGGCGATGCTGCTGGGCATCGTCATCGGCGCGCTGCCCGGCCTGACCGCGACCATGGGCGTGGCGCTGATGACCACGCTCACTTTCACCATGTCGCACAACGACGCGATCATGGTGCTGATCTGCATCTATGTCGGCGCGATCTACGGCGGCAGCCGCAGCGCCATTCTCCTCAACATCCCGGGCACGCCGGCTTCCGCCGCCTCGACCCTCGACGGCTACCCGCTGGCGCGCCAGGGGCTCGCCGGCCGCGCCATGGGCATCTCGACCAGCGGCTCGTGGCTCGGCACGCTGTTCGGCATCCTGTGCGTGGCGACCCTGACGCCGATCCTCAGCGAGGTGGCGCTCAAGTTCCAGAGCTACGAGTTCTTCTGGATCGCGCTGTTCGGCATCGTCATCGCCGGCACGCTGTCGGGGGGCGACGCGCTCAAGGGCTACCTCGCCGGCTTCATCGGGCTGTTCGTCTCTACGATCGGGCAGGAGCCGCACTACAACTACCAGCGCTTCGCCTTCGGCAGCACCGACCTCGCGGGCGGCATCGGGCTCCTGCCGGCGCTGGTCGGCGCCTTCGGCATGGCCGAGGTGCTGATGGCCATGCGCGCGCCCGCGGCCAAGGCCGTCAGCAGCGCCATCGATTCGGTGATCCCGCGCATCCAGGACGTGTTCCGCCACTGGCGCACGATTCTGCGCTCGGGCGCCATCGGCACGTTCATCGGCATCCTGCCCGGCCTGGGCGAGGACACGGCGGCGTGGTCGTCCTATGCCGCCGCGCGCCGCGCCAGCAAGGAGAAGCAGAAGTTCGGCAAGGGCTCGGTCGAGGGGCTGATGGCGGCGGAAACCGGCGAGAGCGCCTGCGTGCCCGGCGCCATCATCCCGGTGCTGACGCTGGCCGTGCCCGGCTCGGCACCCGCCGCCGTGCTGATGGCAGCGATGATGATCCACGACATCAATCCCGGCCCCATGCTGATGGTCAACACGCCGGAGTTCTTCTACCAGATCGTCGCCATGCTGGTGGTCGCCGACATGGCCAAGCTGATCTACGGCCTGTTCCTGGTGCGGCCGCTCCTGTGGATCCTGCTGGTACCGCGCGAGCGGCTGATGCCGGTCGTGTTCGTGCTGTGCGTGATCGGCTCCTATGCCATCACGTCCCGCGTGTTCGACATCTACGTGATGGTGTTCTTCGGCTTCCTCGGCTTCGTGCTGCGCGAGCTCAAGTTCCCGATGGCGCCGATGATCCTGGGCCTGGTGCTGGGCGAGCTGTTCGAGAGCAACCTGACCCGCGGCCTCAAGCTGGCGGACGGCAGCATCGCGCCCTTCTTCACCCGACCGATCAGCGCCGTCCTGGCGACGATCACGATCGCCACGATCCTGTGGTCGATCCCGGCCATCCAAAGCCGCGTGCGCGGCGCGGTGCGTCAGGCGCTCCGCCGTCCCTGACGCACTGGAGCGCACGCCGGCGTGATCCGGCTTCGCTTGACAAGCCTCAACCTGGCTGTTGATAAGAGTTGTAACCTGACAATCAAGAATTGGGGGATTTGGTGCGTCCGAGCGACCTGGAGCTCACCCGCCGGCTGCCGCTGTTTGCCGACCTCGCCCCGACCCTGGTCGACCAGCTCACGCACGGCGCCTTCGTGCAGAGCCTGCCGCGCGGGACGGTCCTGTGCGTCCAGGGCGAGATGCCCGAGTTCCTGCACGTCATCCTCGCCGGCCGCGTGGCGCTGATGGGCCAGGAGGCCAGCCGTGCGGAGACCGTGGTCGACTTCTTCGAAGCCGGCGACGCGCTCATCGCGCCGGCGGTGATGCTGGAGCAGCCCTACCTCATGTCGGCCCGGGTCGTGCGCGATTCGCGCGTGCTGTTCGTCTCCGCCGCGCATGTGCGCCGCATGATGAAGCTGGAGCCCGCCTTCACCTATGCGATGGCAATGCAGCTCGCGCGCTACTGGCGGCGGCTGGTGCGCCAGATCAAGCAGCTGAAGCTGCATTCCTCGACCGAGCGGCTGGCCGCCTTCCTGGTGGCGCAATCGGGCGAGGACCACGGGCAGGCCGCGCTCGAGCTGCCGGAGGACCGCAAGGTCGTGGCCCAGCGCCTCGGCATGACGCCGGAGAGCCTGTCGCGCGCCTTCGCCAGTCTGCGCAAGCTCGGCGTCGGCGGGCGCGGCCGGCGCGTGACCATCGCCGATCTCGGCCGCCTGCGCGAGTTCTGCCGCTACGACGACCTGGTGTAGCCCCGCTTCGCGCCGGGCGCCTCGCAGGGCCTTGCCCTCCGAAGCCTTGGCGAAGGAGGGCGCTACGACGACCTGGTGTAGGCGCCGGCGGAGCGGCGCAGGTCCAACGCCGTGTGCCCCGTCACCGCCACCAGCACCAGCGCGCCGCCGACGAGCGCCGGCGTGCCAGGGTTCTCGCCGAAGGCGAGCCATACCCAGATGCCCGCGAACACCGTCTCGAGCACCGTGATCAACGCCGCCTCGGCCGCCGGCACCATGCGCGCGCCGGTCGTGAACAGCACCATGCCGATGCCGAGCTGACCGGCCCCAAACAGCCACATCAGCGCCAACTCGCGCGAGGAGACGGCAAAGGGCTCCGCCAACGGCAGCGCCACCAGGGCGGCGAATACCGAAGCGAGACAGGCCGCAGGCGTCATGCGAACGCTGCGGTGATAGCGGATCGTCACGGTCGCGCCCGCGAACGCGACGGCGATGGCGAAGGAGAGGGCGAGACCCGCCGGACCTCCGCCGATCGCCTGGTTCGACACCATGATGGCGATGCCGGCGACCGCTACGGCGATCGCGATCCAGGTGCGCGCCGCGATGCGCTCGCGCATGACGACCCAGGCGAGCAGCGCGGCGATGAACGGCGACGTGTTCTGCACGATCAGGATGCTGGCCACGGTCGCGAGCTGCAGCGCCATGATGAATGCGGTCGAGGCGGTGGCGAAGCACAGCGCCACGATCACGCCCGGCCAGCCCGCCGCGCGGAACAGCGGCCACACGGCACCGCGCTCGCGCACGAGGAGGAACAGGTAGAGGAAGGCGGCGCAGGCGACCGAGCGCCAGAACACCACCGTCCATGGCCCGCTTTCCAGCAGGCGCGCGATCAGCCCGCCCGTGCTCCAGCATATCGAGGCCAGCGCCACGAGCCCCACGCCCAGGCGATGCCGCCGATGCGCCTCCGCCGCGCCGGCGGCGGCCGTCGTCGAAGCCACGGTCATCGGAATCCCTGCGCGTCTGCCCCGGGGCCAGCGATTAGCACGCGTGGGCCGCGGCCACCATTGCCGCCCGGTCGGGGTAGGCCTGCGCTATGTTGCACATCCCCCCGGTCGCTGGCCAGGTTCGATGCGGCACTGCTGGGCGAAGCGACGCCGCTAGTCCAGCTGCACCGCCGCCGCGACCTTGCGCAGGTTCCCCTCGGAAACCGTATGCGATCCGCGCTCGCAGTAGCGCACGAACGCATAGGCGCGTACGCCGCCGCCGCCCCAGGCGCGCTTGGCGCTCTCGATCTGGCCCCAGGCGCAGGCCCAATCGCCGTTCTCGGTGATGTTGAGCTTCACGTGCCGAAACGGGCCGCCGGAGACATTGGAATAGTTCCGGCCCGCCTTCGCGCCGGCCCAGCTCTCCGCCGACTTGCGCAGTTGCTCGTCGCCCGAGGTCCGGAAACCGCCGCGGCCGTCCACGTCCTTTTCGCCGTAGAGAAAGAGGAGCGTGTTGTTCGGCTCGAGCCGCACGGCGAGACTGGCGATCTCGATCGTCAGCATCAGGTCCCCGCCTTGGCCTACGCGCTTGTCGGGTTTGCAGTCGGGAGTGCCCGGGCGGACCGGCAGGCCCTCAACCCTGATAAAACCACATTGCAGAACGTTGCCGGGGGCGGCAGCGAGCTCGACGGGCCCGCTTGCCGGCCGCGATCCCGGCACTGCGGACGGTGACCTGGCCGGCGGCGGATTCTGCCGAGCCGCCTCCTGGCGCTGCTGCTCCCGCTCGGCTCGACGATGCTCGACTTCGGCTTGATTCAGTTCGTCAGCAGTAGGCTCCACCCTGGACGGTGTCGCAGCGCCCGACTTGGCCGGGCGGGCCAAGGTCCGCACCGGCGGCCCGATCACGAGCACGATGCGACGTCCGGCGAGGTCCGAGCCCGTTCCTTCGCCGCGCGCGCGGGTGAAGCTTCCGGAGGCCGCCATGCCGTCGGGACAGGCGATCGCCCAGCTGCCGCGCTGGCTTTCCTTGGGCACGGACAACGTCCCCAGGCACTCGCGCTCCGGATCGCTCAACCGGATGCGTATTCTTGCATCAGGCTCCCCATGCCGCTCGACGATGCCCGCAATCGGGCCGGCGACGCCGTCCCATAACACCGCAAGCGAGCGCTCGTCGGCGCTGGCCGCAACCGACACCGCCAGCGCGACCACCCCGGTCAGGCCGAACCAAGTCCCCCGCACGGCGCCTCCCCATCGCCAATGGTTGCATGCCGATCATAGTGCGGCTAGTGGGCGAGTCCATGCTGCGGCGTCGCCCGGCCGTATCAGGTGGCCTGCTCCTTGCGGGTCGCCGGCTTGAGATCGACGAAGAAGCCGTGGATTCGCCACTCGTCGCCGTATTTCAACAATCCGATACGGAACGTCGCGTCGCCGTTCTGGAATCGCGCATTCACGACATAGTTCGCCGTCACGGTGCTGCCGCTGCCGGTGCGATAGGACATCAAGGATTGGCCCTTCGCCTCGGCGAACTCGATCAGGCGGCCCAACCGCGAGAGGCTCTCGAACCAGGCATCCATCTCGGCCGGCTTCACCTTCGCCAGCAGTTCCGGCGTCGCGCGGTCGAGCAACTCCGCCTTCTTCCAGTCCGCCGCGATCGCCCGCACGGCAGCTTCGGCATAGGCCTTGCTCTCCTTGTCGAGCGCCGAGCCGCGCGCGAAGAGCACGACAAGCCCCACGCCCGCGATCAGGACGAATGCTGCCGTCAGCATGCCAAGGATGAGGAAGAATCGTCGCATGATGATCAGTATAGAGCCGATAGACTGTCGATCGCGCCGCTCCGCCGCCGTTCGGGTCGAACGAGCGGATGCCTGCCCTTCCCCGTCGCTCGGGGTCTACGACTAATACGAACGCGGCAGGCCGAGCACGTGCTGGGCGACGTAGGCCAGGATCATGTTGGTCGAGATCGGCGCGATCTGGAACAGGCGCGTCTCGCGCCACTTGCGCTCGATGTCGTATTCCTTGGCGAAGGCGAAGCCGCCGTGGGTCTGCATGGCGGCCTCGCCGGCGTGCCAGGCGGCCTCGGCGGCCAGCATCTTCGCCATGTTGGCGTCGGGGCCGCAGTCGCGGCCGGCGGCGAACAGGGCGGCGGCACGGCGTGCCAGCATGTCGGCGGCCTCGAGCTCGGCATGAGCGCGCGCCAGCGGGAACTGCACGCCCTGGTTCTGGCCGATCGGCCGGTCGAACACGCGGCGCTCCTTGGCGTAGTCGACCGCCTTCTTCAACAGCCAGCGCCCGTCGCCGATCGACTCCGAGGCGATCAGGATGCGCTCGGCGTTCATGCCGTCGAGGATGTAGCGGAAGCCCTTTCCCTCCTCGCCGATCAGGTTCCCGGCCGGGACCTCAAGGCCGTCCATGAACACCTCGGTCGAGTTGTGGTTGATCATCGCCTTGATCGGCCGGATCTCGAGGCCCTTGCCGAGATTGGCCTTGATGTCGACCAGGAACACCGAGAGTCCCTCGGTACGCTTCTTCACCTGGTCGACCGGCGTGGTGCGCGCCAGCAGCAGCATCAGGTCGGAATGCAGCGCGCGCGAGGTCCAGACCTTCTGACCGGTGACGACATAGCGGTCGCCCTTCTTCTCGGCGCGGGTCTTGAGCCTGGTCGTGTCCGAGCCGGTGGTCGGTTCGGTGACGCCGAACGCCTGCAGCCGCAGCTCGCCCGAGGCGATCTTCGGCAAATAGCGCTTCTTCTGCTCCTCGTTGCCGTGCCGCAGCAGCGTGCCCATGATGTACATCTGCGCATGCGCCGGGCTGGCGCTGCCGCCGCTGGCGCAGACCTCTTCCAGGATCACGGCGGCGGCGCGCAAGGGCAGGCCGGTGCCGCCGTATTCCTCCGGGATCAGCGCGCCGAGGAAGCCGGCCTCGGTCAGGGCGCGCACGAACGCGGTCGGGTATTGCGACTTCTCGTCCAGCTCGCGCCAGTACTCGCCGGGGAAGCGCGCGCAGACGCGCCTGACCGCTTCGCGCAACTCGGGATAATCCTCGCCGATCTCCATGGTGACGAGGTCGGTCGTTCCGCTCACGGTGTCCACGTCGAAGTACTCCGCTGTAGCTGTCAGCGATCAGCTGTCAGCCAGGATGGGGAAATTCGGCTGACCGCTGACAGCTGAACGCTGACGGCTGTTCCCCTATTCCGCCGCCGCGGCGAGGTTGCCGCGCCAGGTCTTGGGCAGGCCGGCGCGGGCGACGTCGCCGTGGAAGGCGACGCCGGGCAGGTCGGCCTCGGCCTGCTCGCGCACCTGGAGCAGCGCAGGCAGGTCGATGCCCGTGTCGAACCCCATCTGCTGCAGCATGAAGACCGTGTCCTCCATGACCACGTTGCCGGTGGCGCCCGGCGCGTAGGGGCAGCCGCCCATGCCGCCGAGGCAGGCGTCGAAGCGGCGCACGCCGACCTCGAGCGCGGCCAGCACATTGGCGAGCCCGAGCCCGCGCGTATTGTGGAAATGCGCCGCCACCGGCACCTTGTCCGCCAGCCGCAGCACCTGCGTGAACATGCGCTTGACCTGCGCCGGGTCGGCGTAGCCGACCGTGTCGGCCACTATCAGCTCGTCGACCCCGGCGGCGAGGATCTGCTCGGCGATCGCCAAGACGCGCTTCTCGTCGACGTGCCCCTCGATGGTGCAGCCGAACGAGGTCGCCAGGCCGCAGCCGAGCGTCGGCCGTCGCTCCTTCGCCTGCGCGTCACGCAGCGCGACGATGCGCTTGAAGTCGTCGATCGATTCCTGGGTCGAGCGCCGGACGTTGGAGCGGTTGTGGCCTTCGCTCACCGACAGCACGTAGTTGAGCTGGTGCACGCCGAGCGCGACGCCGCGCTCGGCGCCCTTGAGGTTCGGGATCAGCGCGTTGACCTTGAGCCCGGGCTGCTTCAGCGCGAAGCCGAACACCTGCTCCGCGTCGGCGAATTGCGGGATCAGCTTCGGCGGCACCAGCGAGCCCACTTCCATCTCGCGCATGCCGCCGGCGACCTCGGCCGCGCACCAAGCCTGCTTGCGCTCGGTCGGCATGAACTGCGCGATGTTCTGCAAGCCATCGCGCATACCCACTTCGCGCAACGCGACTGTCTCGGTCATGACCTTCCAGGCTCCGACTCTATCCTCATCCTGGGCCTGTCGAAGGATGAGTGGGCACGATGTTCCCAGCTTCCCTCATCCTTCGCCCCATCGACAGGCTCAGGGCTCAGGACGAGGATGGGCAGACGGCGTCGAGCAGATCCAAGCGCTCGCAGCATCACTAGCGGCCCTTGAACACCGGTTTGCGTTTTTCGTTGAAGGCGCGGATGCCTTCCCGGCGGTCCTCGGTCGGCACGGTGCGATTATAGACCTCGACCTCGAAGTCCATCCCGTCGCGCAGCGTCATGCCGAGCCCGTAGTGGATCGATTTCTTCGCTTGGCGCACGGAGATGGGCGCGTTGGCGGTGATGGCCTTGGCGGTCTCGATCGCCTCGCTCAAGGTCGCGCCGGGCTCGCACAGCCGATTGATCATGCCCCAGTCAAAGGCCTGCTCGGCGGTGAAGGGCTTGCCGGTCAGGATGATCTCCTTGGCGCGGCGCTCGCCCACGGCGCGTGGCAGGGTCTGCGTGCCGCCAGCGCCGGGCATGATGCCGAGCGTGACCTCGGTCAGCGCGAAGCGCGCCGTGCGCGACGCATAGATGAAGTCGCAGCCCAGCGCGATCTCGAGGCCCCCGGCGAAGGCGGCGCCATTGACGGCGGCGAGCGACGGCATCGGACAGTCGATCACGGCGCGGATCATGCGCTCGAATACAAGGTGCTGCGCCTGCCATTGCTCATCGGTCATGCCATTGCGTTCCTTCAGGTCGCCGCCGGCGCAGAAGGCGCGCTCGCCGGCACCAGTGACGACCACGGCGCGGCAAAAGTCGGGCTCGGCCGCGAGCCCGGCGAACAGCGCCAGCACGTCGCGTCCCATCAAGGTGTTGAACGCGTTGGCGGCCTCGGGCCGGTTCAGCGTCACCTGCAGCACGTGCTCGGCCGGCCGGCTCAGCGCCAGTGTCTCGTAGGTTTCCCGCATTCCATCAACCTCGGGGCAGTCGACCCTAGCCCGGATTTCTCAAAGAGGTTAGGTGCATCGGGGCGTGGATTCTGAGAAAA
>CAZLBB010000118.1:0-17692 GCA_964557415.1 uncultured Rhodospirillaceae bacterium | reverse complement strand
GACCAGCCCGTGGGCATGATCCTGTTCAAGAACGCCTCGGCAGCGCTGGCAGCGAACGACCGCGCCCTGATCCAGCACATCGCGCGGCTGGCGAAGCAGTCGGGCGCCACCATCCGCGTCATCGGCCATGCCGACGAGGCGACCGGCGCGGCCGACGCCGTGAACCGGCAGTTGGTGAACTTCGACTTCTCGTCGCTGCGCGCCGAGACGGTCGCGACCGAACTCGGGCGCGCCGGCTGGCCGGCGCCGCAGTTCGTCGTCGAGGCGCGCAGCGACCAGGAACCGCTCTGCCCCGTGCCGGGCGAGCCCGCCAACCGCCGCGTCAACCTCTATCTTTCGCACGGGCCGAGCAGCCGGTCCTGAGGCGCGCGCTGTTCCGCGCGCCCTCCATTTGAATCGGGCGCCCTTTGGCGAGCTCACGGGGATCAACGGCCGCCCCGGCGCCGCCTCACCCTTTCTCGGCGCGGCCGTACTGGTCGTCGAAGCGCACGATGTCGTCCTCGCCAAGGTAGGGCCCGGACTGCACCTCGACCAGGTGCAGCGGCAGCATGCCCGGGTTCTCCAGCCGGTGCTTCACCCCCAGCGGGATGAAAGTCGACTCGTTCTCGTGCAGCAGGAACGATTCCTCGCCACGCGTCACCTTGGCGGTCCCCTTGACCACCACCCAGTGCTCGGCGCGGTGATGGTGCATCTGCATCGACAGCTTGGCGCCGGGCTTGACCACCAGGCGCTTGACCTGGAAGCGCTCGCCCGCGTCGATCGTCTCGTAGCTGCCCCAGGGCCGGTGCAGCTCGCGGTGGCTGCGGTGCTCGTCGCGCCCGGCCGCCTTGATGCGGGCGACCAGGTCCTTGACGCCTTCGACCTTGGCGCGGTCGGCCACCAGCACCGCGTCCTTGGTGGCGACGACGACGACGTCCTTGAGCCCGAGCACGGCGACCAGCATGCCGTCGCTGCGCACGTAGGAGCCGGCCACGCCCTGGACCATGGCGTTGCCGACCAGCGCGTTGCCGTCGGCGTCGCGCCCGGCCGCCTCCCACATCGCGTCCCAGGAGCCGAGGTCGCTCCAGCCGATATCGGCCGGCACGACCGCGGCGGCGCCGGTCTTCTCCATGACGGCGTAGTCGATCGAAAGCTCGCGCGCGCGCGCGAAGGCCGGCTTGTCGAGCCGGACGAAGTCGAGGTCGCGCACGCGCTTCGCGACGCTGTCGCTGACGGCCTCGAGCATGCCCGGCTGCAGCCGGCCGAGCTCGTCGAGGTAGCGGCGTGCGCTGAAGCAGAACATGCCGCTGTTCCACGACCAGTCGCCCTCCGACAGCATCGCCTTCGCCGCCGCGAGCGCCGGCTTCTCGACGAAGCGCCGGATCGTGTAGACGCCCGGCAATCCGTCGAGCGGATCGCCCAGCTTGATGTAGCCGAAGCCGGTGCGCGGCCCGTCGGGCGCGATGCCGAAGGTCACGAGCCGCCCCTTGCGCGCGGCCGAGGCCGCCTTGTCGATCGCCGCATGATAGGCGACGTGGTCGCGCACCACGTGGTCCGACGGCAGCACCAGCAGCACGGCGTCGGGATCGCGCTCCAGCACCATCAGCGCCGCGGCGGCGATCGCCGGCGCGGTGCTGCGCGCCACCGGCTCGAGGATGATCTCGGCCGCGGCGACGGCGATCTCGCGCAGCTGCTCGGCCACCAGGAACCGGTGCGCCTCGCTGACCACCAGCACCGGCGGCGCGAAGCGCGCCGGCGCGCCGACGCGCTCGACCGTATCCTGCAGCAGCGAACGGGACGAGTTGAGCGGCAGGAACTGCTTCGGCTTGAGCTCGCGCGACAGGGGCCACAGGCGCGTGCCCGCGCCGCCGGACAGGATGACCGGATGGATCAGCTGGCTCATCGGATGCCCCCGGCCTCCTCGTGCGCGAGCCGCAGCAGGTATTGCCCGTAGGCGCCGCCCTTCAACGGCTCGGCCAGGCGTTGCAGCGTTTCGGTCGTGATCCAGCCCTGGCGCCAGGCGATCTCCTCGACGCAGGCGATCTTGAGCTGCTGGCTCTCCTCGATCGTCTGGATGAACTGCGCCGCCTGCAGCAGCGCGGCCGGCGTGCCGGCGTCGAGCCAGGCGATGCCGCGCCCGAACGGGATCACGCTGAGCGCGCCGCGCTCGAGATAGAGGCGGTTCAAGTCGGTGATCTCGAGCTCGCCCCGCGCCGAGGGCGAGAGGCGGCGCGCGAGCGCCGGCGCCTCGGCGTCGTAGAAATAGAGGCCGGCGACGGCGTAGCTCGATTTCGGCTGCCTCGGCTTCTCCTCGATCGAACGCGCCCGCCCGTCGCGGTCGAAGGAGATCACGCCGAAGCGCTCGGGGTCCTTCACGCGCGTCGCGAACACCGTCGCCCCCTCGCGCCGCGCGTCGGCCGCGCCCAGCATCTCGACCAGCCCGTGGCCGAAGAACAGGTTGTCGCCCAGCACGAGCGCCGAGGGCGCGCCGGCGAGGAACGGCTCGGCGATGACCAGGGCCTCGGCGATGCCGCGCGGCGCCGCCTGCTCGGCATAGTCGATGCGCATGCCCCAGCGCCCTCCGTCGCCCAGGAGCTGGCGGAACAGCGGCAGGTCGCGCGGCGTCGAGATCAGCAGCACCTCGCGGATGCCCGCCAGCATCAACACCGACAGCGGATAGAACACCATCGGCTTGTCGTAGACCGGCAGCAATTGCTTGCTGATCACCGCTGTCATCGGGAACAGGCGCGTGCCTGACCCGCCCGCCAGAACGATGCCCTTGCGCGCCACCGACTTCGTCACGGCGCGGCGGCCCGCGTCAGGCCCAGCCGCTCGCCGGCGAAGCCGCGCCGGCGGATGGACTGCCACCAGTCGCGGTTGTCGAGGTACCAGCGCACGGTCGCGACGATGCCGTCCTCGAACCGCATGGACGCGCGCCAGCCGAGCTCGGCTTCCGCCTTGGCGCAGTCCATGGCGTAGCGCAGGTCATGGCCCGGCCGGTCGGGAACGTAGGTGATCGCCTCTTCGTGCGGCCTGCCGTCCGCGCGCGGCGCCAGGCGGTCGAGCGCCGCGCACACCGCGCGCGCGACCTCGAGGTTGGTGCGCTCGGCGCGGCCGCCCAGGCAATAAGTCTCGCCCGGCAGGCCCGCGCCCGCGACCTTGATGAGCGCCGCCGCGTGCTCCTCGACGAACAGCCAGTCGCGCACGTTCTCGCCGCGGCCGTAGATCGGCAGCTTCCGCCCTTCGAGCGCCGACAGGATCAAGGTCGGGATCAGCTTCTCCGGGAACTGGTAGGGCCCGTAGTTGTTGGTGCAGTTGGTGACGATCACCGGAAGCCCGTGCGTATGCCGGTAGGCGCGCGCGATGTGGTCGGAGCCGGCCTTCGACGCGGCATAGGGCGAGCGCGGGTCGTAGCGCGTCGTCTCGTCGAACCTTCCCTCGGGCCCGAGCGAGCCGAACACCTCGTCGGTCGAGACGTGGACGAAGCGGAACTCGCGCCGACGGTCGTCCGGCAGCCGTCGCCAATGATCGAGCGCCGCCTCCAGCAGCGCATGCGTCCCCAGCACGTTGGTCGAAAGGAACGCGCCGGCATCGTCGATCGAGCGGTCGACGTGGCTCTCGGCCGCCAGGTGCAGCACGGCGCGCGGCTGGTGCCGCTCGAACAGGCGCGCGACCAGGGCACGGTCGCGGATGTCGCCCTCGACGAACACGTGGCGCGGGTCGTCCATGACGCCCGCCAGCGAGTCGCGGTTGCCGGCATAGGTCAACAGGTCGAGGTTGACCACGCCGATGCCCTCGGCGATGCAACGGCGGACCACGTTGACGCCGATGAAGCCGGCGCCGCCGGTGACCAGAAGCGGCCGCGTCACGCCATGTTCCCCTTCATGCGCCGTTTCGATAGGGCTTTCGCGGGCGGCCTTCAACCGGAATTGCAGAAGCCGCGCCGAAATGCCGGTTGACGCCGCCGCCGCCGCGCCGCTATGCAACGGCCGCCGCAAGCCGGCTTGAGCGCCGGGTCGTGCTCGCCGCGGCTGACACCATCGCTCGGGGCCCGCCAATGGGATCCGATTCGTCCACCACGAAGACGCCCTTCACGGTCCGCAGCGCCTGACCTTCCGGGAACCCCGCCATGTCCGCTCGCGATCTGAAGAAGAAAATCCTCGCCCGGAAAGCCCGTGTCGGCGTGGTCGGGCTCGGCTATGTCGGGCTGCCGCTGATCGAGGCCTTCAACGAGAGGGGCTTCGACACGCTGGGCTGCGACGTCGACGTCGGCCGCGTGCGCATGCTCAATGCCGGCCGCTCGCCCATCAAGATCATCGCCGACAGCCGCGTCAAGCGCATGGTGGCGAGCGGGCGGTTCAGCGCCACGACCGATTTCGCCCGCCTGCGCGGCGCCGACGCCATCCTGATCTGCGTGCCGACGCCGCTGACGCGGCATCGCGAGCCCGACATCTCCTACGTCGTGGACACCGGCCGCACCATCGCCCGGCATCTGCGCCGCGACCAGCTGGTAGTGCTGGAATCGACCACCTATCCCGGCACCACGGTCGAGGAACTGCGGCCGGTGCTCGAGGCGTCGGGCCTGAAGGCCAGCCGCGACTTCTTCCTCGCCTATTCGCCCGAGCGCGAGGATCCCGGCAATCCGAAATACAACACCCGCGTCATCCCCAAGGTCGTCGGCGGCGACGGCCGCGCCGCGCGCGACCTGGCCGCCACGCTCTACGGGCAGGTCGTCGCCGGCATCGTGCCGGTCTCGACCACGCAGACGGCCGAAGCGGTGAAGCTGACCGAGAACATCTTCCGCGCGGTCAACATCGCGCTGGTGAACGAGCTGAAGGTGATCTTCACCCGCATGGGCATCGACATCTGGGAAGTGATCGACGCCGCGAAATCGAAGCCGTTCGGCTACATGCCGTTCTACCCCGGCCCGGGCCTCGGCGGGCATTGCATCCCGATCGACCCGTTCTACCTGACCTGGAAGGCGCGCGAGTTCGGCGTCGCCACCCGCTTCATCGAGCTGGCGGGCGAGGTGAACCAGGCGATGCCCGACTACGTCGTCAACGTGCTGGCCGACGCGCTCGACCGCCGCTTCGCCAAGGGACTGAACGGCGCCCGCATCCTGCTGCTCGGCATGGCATACAAGAAGAACGTGGACGACCTGCGCGAGAGCCCGGCGCTGCGGCTGGTCGAGCTGCTGGAACAGCGCCAGGCCACGGTCGACTACTACGACCCCTACATTCCGGTGATCCCGCGCACGCGCGAGCACGCCGAGCTGGCCGGAAGGCGCAGCGTCAGATGGAACCCGCGCGGCTTCGCGCGCTATGACGCAGCGCTGATCTGCACCGACCACGACGCCGTCGACTACGCGGCGCTGGTGCGCCAGAGCAAGCTGGTGGTCGATTCGCGCAACGCCACGAAGTTTGTGGAGAAGGGCCGCGAGAAGATCGTGCCGGCCTGAGCCGGAACCGCCGCGCGCGAACGCGCATCGGCCGGCGGCGCACGCAGCCTCCGGCACGTTCGCTGCGAGCTCTGCCGGACCGCGGAGCACCCGGACCTGGCGCGTTTCCCGCAGCGCAAATAATTCCCAGGCAATATCAACGCATTATCGGTAATCTCTGCAAATCTGTCCTCTGATGGCGGACCTGCGGGGACGAGGCTGGGTTGATCGAATCGTGGTCCGGACACCGACGGCAACGACGCGGTCGGGCCGCCTTTCAGGCATCTGACGCGCGTTGTCAAAATCCACATCATGACCCAACGTTCGTCACGCCCGGGCTTGTCCCGGGCATCCACGTCGGGCCAGCGGCAAAATCGCGGAATGCAGGCTGGATGCGGGTTCCAGTTCCTGCATCATCGCCCGCACCGCTGGCGCAAGCTGGCCGACGCGGTAGACCGGGACAAGCCCGGCCATGACGGATGTGTCCGCTGGCGCAAAGAGCAAGGCGTAGCGATCCCGGCGAATTGAGCGTCGCAAACGTTTCTGCTATTGCGCCCTGAACACGGCGGGGGGAACCGATTGCCGCGACCATTCAAGGTTCTGTCCGTCTTCGGCACGCGGCCCGAAGCGATCAAGATGGCGCCCCTGGTCCGGCTCCTCGCGGCCGCGCCCGGGATCGAGCAGGCGGTCTGCGTCACGGCCCAGCACCGGCAGATGCTCGACCAGGTGCTCGACCTCTTCGCCATCCGTCCCGACTTCGACCTCGACCTGATGCGCCAAGGACAGAGCCTGACGGACGTCACCACCGCGATCCTCGGCGCGCTGCCGCCGGTGCTCGCGGCGTTCAGGCCCGACCGCATGCTGGTGCAGGGCGACACGACCACGACCATGGCGGCGAGCCTGTCGGCCTTCTACCACCGCGTGAAGGTCGGCCATGTCGAGGCCGGCCTGCGCACGCGCGACTTCGACAATCCGTGGCCCGAGGAGATGAACCGGCGCGTCGCCGACATCGTCGCCGACCTGCACTTCGTGCCGACCGAGGGCGCGCGCCGCAACCTGCTGGAGGAGCACGTCGCGCCGGCCGGCATCCACGTCACCGGCAACACGGTGATCGACGCGCTCCTCGACGTCGTCGCGCGCTTCGAGCGCGAGCCGGAGCTGAAGGCGTCGCTCGCCCGGCGGTTCCCGTTCCTCGATCCCGCGCTGCGGCTCGTGCTGGTGACCGGCCACCGGCGCGAGAGCTTCGGCCCGGGCTTCGAGCGCATCTGCCGCGCGGTGGCGCGGCTGGCCGAGCGGCCCGACCTGCAGGTCGTCTATCCGGTGCACCTCAATCCCAACGTGCAGGCTCCGGTCGGCCGCATCCTGGGCGGCAAGCCGCGCGTGCGGCTGATCGAGCCGCAGGACTACCTGCCCTTCGTCTACCTGATGCACCGCGCGCACCTCATCCTCACCGATTCCGGCGGCGTGCAGGAAGAGGCGCCGTCGCTCGGCAAGCCGGTGCTGGTGATGCGCGAGACGACCGAGCGGCCCGAGGCGGTCGAGGCCGGTACCGTGCGCCTGGTCGGCACCGACGTCGAGCGCATCGTAACGGAAGCTGAACGATTGCTGGACGACGATGCCGCCTACGCCGCCATGAGTCGCGCGCACAATCCCTATGGCGACGGTCACGCGTCGGAGCGGATCGTCCGGGAGCTGGTCCGTGAAGCTGCCCTTCCCTAGCGTCGCCGTCATCGGCCTCGGCTATGTCGGCCTGCCGACCGCCGCCACGCTCGCCGGCCGCGGGGTCGAGGTGATCGGCGTGGACGTCAATCCCAAGGCGGTCGATGCCATCAACCAGGGCCAGGCGCACATCGTCGAGCCCGAGCTCGACCTGATCGTGCAGAGCGCGGTCAAGACCGGGCGCCTGCGCGCCGTGACGAAACCCGAGCCGGCCGGCGCCTTCATCATCGCGGTACCGACGCCGCTCAAGCGCGATCATTCGCCCGACATCGGCTATATCGAGGCGGCGGCCAAGGCGATCGCCCCGGTGCTCGCCGGCGGCAACCTGGTCATCCTCGAATCGACCTCGCCGATCGGGACGACCGAGAAGCTGTGCCAGTGGCTGAAGGCGCGGCGCCCCGACCTGACCTTCCCGACCGACGACCCGCACGAGGCCGACATCGCCATCGCCTATTGCCCCGAGCGCGTGCTGCCCGGCCAGATGCTGCGCGAGCTGGTGGAGAACGACCGCATCGTCGGCGGCGTGAGCCCGCGCTGCTCCGAGCGCGCGAGGGCGCTCTACCGCATCTTCGTCCAGGGCGAGTGCCTGGTGACGAACGCGCGCACGGCCGAGATGGTGAAGCTGTGCGAGAACGCGTTCCGCGACGTCAACATCGCCTTCGCCAACGAGCTGTCGATCCTCGGCGACAAGGTCGGGGTCGACGCCAACGAGGTGATCCGGCTGGCCAACCACCATCCGCGCGTCAACATCCTGCAGCCCGGTCCCGGCGTCGGCGGCCATTGCATCGCGGTCGACCCGTGGTTCCTGGTGGACAGCGCGCCCGCCTTCGCCCGGCTGATCCGCACGGCGCGCGAGGTGAACGACAGCAAGCCCGCGCACGTGATCGGCCGCATCAAGGCGCTGGCCTCCCGCTTCAAGAAGCCGGTGATCGCCTGCCTCGGCCTCGCCTTCAAGGCGAACATCGACGATCTGCGCAACAGCCCGGCGATGGAGATCGTCGAGCAGCTCGCGCGCGGCAAGGTCGGGGAGATCCTGGCGGTCGAGCCGCATGTCGACGAGCTGCCCGGCGCGATGGCCAAGCTGCCGGTCAAGCTGGTCGGCGCGGAGCAGGCGATCGAGCGGGCCGACATCGTGGTGCTGCTGGTCGACCACGACGCGTTCCGCGAGATCGACCGCGACCGCCTGCTCGACAAGGCGGTGATCGACACGCGCGGCCTGTGGCGCTGGCGCCGGCGCGTCGATACGTCGGGCCACGGCGGGCGCGCGGCCCGGCGGCGGCGATGATCCCGCTCGCGGTGCCCAATCTCGCCGGCAACGAGGGCCGCTACCTGCAGGAATGCATCGCCACGACCTACGTCTCGTCGGTAGGTCCCTTCGTGCGCCGCTTCGAGAGCATGGTCGCCGAGGCGACCGGCGCCGAGGAGGCAGTCGCCGTGGCAAGCGGCACGGTCGGCCTGCACCTGGCCCTGGTCCTGGCGGGCGTCGCGCGCGACGACCTGGTGCTCCTGCCGGCGCTCACCTTCATCGCCAGCGCCAACGCGATCGCCCATTGCGGCGCCCTGCCCTGGCTGTTCGACGTGGCCGAGGAAAGCTGGACGCTCGACCCGGCGGCGCTGGAGCGCGCGCTGGCGGCCGACACCGAGCGCCGCGCGGGCAGGCTGGTGCACCGCGCGAGCGGCCGGCGCGTCGCGGCGATCATGCCGGTGCACACGCTCGGCCATCCCGCCGACATGGACGCGCTCGCCGCGGTCGCCCGCCGCCACGGGCTGCCGCTGGTGGCCGACGGCGCGGCGGTCCTGGGCGCGCGCTACAAGGGCCGCAAGCCCGCGCAATGGGGAGCCGCCCTGACCGTCCTGTCGTTCAACGGCAACAAGACCGTCACCGCGGGCGGCGGCGGCGCGCTCTGCGGCACCGACCGGCAGGTCCTCTCCCAGGCGCGGCACCTGTCCACGACGGCGCGCGTAGGGGAGGACTACGTGCACGACCGCGTCGGCTACAACTACCGCATGACCAACCTGCAGGCCGCCGTCGGCTGCGCCCAGATGGAGCGCCTGGACCTGCTGGTCGCGGCCAAGCGGCGCATCGCCAGGCGCTACGACGACGCTTTCGCCGGCCTGCCCGGGATCGGCCGGTTTCCGGCGGCGCCGTGGGCCGAGAGCGCCTGCTGGTTCAGCGGCATCGTGCTCGACCCGGCGCGCGCCGGGCGCGGCGCGGCGATCCGCGCGCGTCTGCGCGAGCGCGGCGTCGACGCGCGCCCGTTCTGGCGGCCGATGCACATGCAGGAGCCCTATCGCACGGCGCCGCGAACGGCGCTGCCGGTGACGGATGACCTGTGGCAGCGCATCCTCACCCTGCCCTGCTCCACGCATCTGAGCGAGGAGGAGCAGCTTCAGGTGATCGCGGAGACCCGCGCCGCGCTGGAGGCCGCATGAAGGACAAGCTCTCCGTCCTGTTCGCCACCGGCACGCGCGCCGACTTCAACCAGGTGCAGCCGGTCATCGCCGCCATGGCGCGCTCGGCGCGGCTCGAGCCCAAGGTCGTGGCGACCGGCATGCACCTGTCGAGCGAGTTCGGCCTCACCTACCGCATGATCGAGGCCGAGGGCATTCCGCTCGCCGACAAGGTCGAGATGCTGCTGGCGTCCGACACGCCGGTCGCCACCGCCAAGGCGATCGGCCTCGGCACGATCGGCTTCGCCGACTGCTTCGAGCGCCTCGACCCCGACCTGCTGGTGATCCCGGGCGACCGCTTCGAGATGCTGGCCGCCGCCCAGGCCGCGCTGGTGCGCCGCCTGCCGGTCGCGCACATCGCCGGCGGCGACGTCACCGAAGGCGCCTTCGACGAGGCCATCCGCCATTCCATCACCAAGATGTCGCACCTGCACTTCGTCTCCAACGCCGCCGCCGCGCGGCGCGTGCGGCAGCTGGGCGAGGACGCGAAGACAGTGCATCTCGTCGGCAACCCGGCGCTCGACGTGATCGCGAAGCTGCAGCCGCTCGACCGCGCCGCCGTCGAGGATGCCATCGGCCTCAAGCTGCGCGAGCGCAACCTGCTGGTGACGTTCCACCCGGTGACGCTCGACGCGCAGCCGTCGGCCATGCCCTTCGCCGAGCTGCTGGCGGCGCTCGATGCGCTGGGGCCCGAGATAGGCCTCGTCTTCACGCGTCCCAACGCCGACACGTTCGGGCGCGTGCTGATCGGCATGATCGACGCCTTCGTCCAGGGCCGTCCCAACGCGGTCGTCCATACGTCGCTGGGGCAGAAGCTCTACTTCAGCCTGCTGCGCCACGTCAGCGCCGTGGTCGGCAACTCCTCCAGCGGCATCCTGGAAGCGCCGTCCTTCAGGATCCCGACCGTGAACGTCGGCGACCGCCAGCGCGGGCGCGAGCGCGCGGCATCGATCATCGACACGCCGGCCGAGGCCAAGGCGATCGGCGCGGCCATCCGCAGGGCCTTCGCGATGGACTGCTCGAAGGTGGTCAATCCCTATGGCGACGGCAAGGCCAGCGAGCGCATCGTGACCGTGCTGGAAACCATCGAGGATCCGCGCCGGCTGATCGTGAAGACGTTTCACGACCTGCCGGCGCCGTCCTGACCGCGGCGCCGCGCCGGCCCGGGCAGCGCGTCGCGCAGCATCAGCACCGTATCGGTCAGGCCATGCTGGATCGGCCAATAGAGCCACCACAGCAGCGTCCACACCGTGTAGCGCACGACGCGCATCCACGGCTTGCCGAACCCCTCGCGCCGCCGCAGCTGGAAGACGAGAGTCGCCAATGCGAGAATGGCGTAGAGGGCGAGGAGTGCGAGGACCAGCGGATGGAACACGAAACGGACCGGTTGGGTGACGCTGCGGGAGAACGCCGGCCGTGAGCGCGGCGCGCACGCTCATCATCGCCGAGGCCGGGGTCAACCACAACGGCTCGCTCGACCGCGCGCTCGCCCTGGTCGACGTCGCCGCCGCGGCCGGGGCCGACATCGTCAAGTTCCAGACCTTTCGCGCCGAGGCGCTGGCCAGCGCCGCCGCGCCCAAGGCCGCCTACCAGAAGGAGGCCACCGGCGAGGCCGGCGCGCAGCTCGAGATGCTGCGCGCGCTCGAGCTCGACGCGGCGGCGCACCGGCGCCTCGCCGCCCACGCGGCGCAGCGCGGCATCGAGTTCCTGTCGACCGCCTTCGACGAGGCGAGCCTCGACCTCGTGCTGTCGCTCGGCGTGAAGCGGCTCAAGGTGCCGTCGGGCGAGATCACCAACGCGCCGCTCGTGCTGAAGATGGCGCGCAGCGGCCTGCCGATCCTGCTGTCGACCGGCATGGCCGATCTGGCCGAGATCGAGACCGCGCTCGGCGTGCTCGCCTTCGGCTACGCCGCGCCGCCGGAGGCCGCGCCCTCGCCCGCCGCCTTCCGCGTCGCCCTGCTGGGCGACGCCGGCAAGCAGGCGCTCGCCGGGCGCGTCGCCGTCCTGCACTGCACGACCCAGTACCCGGCGCCGGTCGAGGACGCGAACCTGCGCGCCATGGCGACGATCGCCCAGCGCTTCGGCCTGCCGGTCGGCTACTCGGACCACACCGAGGGCATCGCCGTGGCGACGGCCGCCGTCGCGCTCGGCGCCACCGTGATCGAGAAGCACTTCACCCTGGACCGCACGCTGCCCGGCCCGGACCATCGCGCCTCGCTCGAGCCGGGCGAGCTCGAGGCGATGGTCGCGGCGATCCGCGCGGTCGAACGGGCCCTCGGCAGTCCCGAGAAGCGCGCGACCGCGAGCGAGCGCCCCAACATCGCGGTCGCGCGCAAGAGCCTGGTCGCCGCGCGCCCGATCGCGCGCGGCGAGACCTTCACGCCCGACAACCTGACGGCGCTCCGTCCTGGCGGCGGCCGCCCGCCGCTCGAGTACTGGTCGCTGCTCGGCCGAACCGCCGAGCGCGACTACGCGAAGCACGAGATGATTTGAGCCCGCGCGATCCCGGCGGAAAAGGAATCACCGGCCCGGTCCACTGGCCCGACGGTGCCCGGGTCCGCCTGTCGCCGTCGCTTACAGGCTGCCAACGTTCAACGGGTCGAACGGAAGACACGGCGGGGGGATCCGGCATTGCGGTGCAACCGCACAGCAAGCCCATGAGGCTGCTCGGCAATCCGCACCGGTACACGCATCGGTAGACCGATCGGCTACGTCTTCTTGGGTTGCGTCGCCACGCGACGGGGTTTGACCCCCCATCGGACGCAAGGTAAGTGTTCCTACCAGGGCAAGTTGGGGACCCAGCACCGCCATCCAAAGAGTAAGGAACGCCGGCCGCATAGGGGAAGGGGGCAGGATGTTTGCCGCCAAATGCGCCGCGAGTATCGGTCTTGCTGCCTTGACCGCGTCTGCCGGGATCGCGCCGGCTTGGGCGCAGATTACGATCGACGGCTCGCTGCCCGGGACGACGGCCGGCGCCGTGCCGCTGGTCGGCGGCACCTACACGATCCCGCATACCTCGGGCCTGCTCATCGGCACCAAGAACCTGTTCCACAGCTTCGGGCAGTTCAGCATCGGCACCGGCCACACGGCCGACTTCACCGGGCCGGGCACGATCCAGAACATCCTCTCGCGCGTGACCGGCGGCAGCCGCTCCGATATCCTGGGACAGATCAAGTCATCGATCGCCGGGGCCAATCTCTACCTGATGAACCCGGCCGGCATCCTGTTCGGGCCGGACTCGTCGATCAACGTGTCGGGCGCGTTCCACGCCACCACGTCGAGCTACATCAAGTTCGCCGACGGCACGCGCTTCACCGCCGCGCCAGGTCCGACCGACAGCATGCTCACCATTGCCGACCCGACGGCCTTCGGATTTCTCGGGCCGGGCGCCGGCGCCATCACGATCAATGGCAGCAAGCTCGCGGGCAAGACGATGTCGTTCGTCGGCGGTTCGATCGACGCGCATCCGAGCGGGCCGGGTGTCGGCGAGGATTTCAACGTGGCTGCGGACGGCACGCTGAACCTGTTCACGCTGCAAGGCGCGGGCGAGATCGGACTGGACGGCACACCGCCGGCAATTCTCAGCGGCACCACCCAGATCACCGGAAAGGGCGCCTTTCGCTCGAACGCAAGCGATGGCCAGTCGACAGTCAAGGTCGTGACCGGAAATCTCTCGATGTTCGGCGACAGCGCGACGAGCGCCAGCGCGCTGCTCAGCGCCGACAACACGACCGCGTTCGACAGCAACGGCGTCCTGAGCATCAAGGCCAACTCGATCAGGGTCGAGGGTGTGGCCAAGATCACGTCGGAGACTGGCGGTAGTGCCGGGAATCCCTTCGGCAAGGGCGTCGATATCGTCATCGACACCGGCGATTTGTCCCTGGTGAACGGAGGCCAAGTCACCTCGCGCGTGTTCTTCGCCAGCAGGGCCGGCAACATCACGGTCAATGCGAGCGGCGCCGTTACGATCGATGGCGTCGGCGGCGTCGCCGGCAATGTGTTTGCTGGCATCTATTCCGACACGGGCGACGGGCTGACTGGTAACGCCGGCACGTCGAGCATCACGGCCAATTCCCTTACGTTGGCCAATGGCGGCACGATCTCGAGCACGACCAATGGCGACGGCATGGCGGCAGCGACCAGCATCGTCGCCGGTCAGGTCATGCTGAGCGGCGGCAGCTCGATCCAGGCGGCGACCTCAGCCTCCGGCAACGCCGGCAACATTTTCCTGCAAGCCGCCAGCCTCGACCTCTCCGGTGCATCGAAGATTTCCACGACATCGGAAGGCGGCGCGTCGGGCAACGCGGGCACCATCATGGTCACGACGACCGGCGCGCTCACGATCTTCGGCACCGGATCGTCGATCCAATCAGAGGCGCAGGGGACCGGCAACGCCGGCAACGTGACGGTCAATGCCAACACGCTGACGGTCTTCGGCGACGGCGAGATATCGACCAGCACGTTCGGGCCGGGCAGTGCCGGTACGGTGATGGTCACCGCCAACATGGCGACGCTTGCCACCGGCGGCACGATATCCAGCAGCACCTTCGACGTCGGCGATGCCGGGACCGTCACCGTCAACGCCGGCAGCCTCCTCATGACCGGCGGCGGCAACATCACCACCACCTCGTTCGATTCCGCCTCGGGCAAGGCGGGCAACATCTTCGTCACCGTACCCGGCGCCATCACCATGACCGACGCCAACAGCTTCATCCAGTCGCAGGCGCTCGGCACGGGCAACGCGGGCAATATCGTCGTCGCGGCGGGCACCTTGAACATCCTCAAAGACGCCGGGATCACCACCGACACGTCGACCAACGCCAATGCCGGCACCATCGTCGTGAACGTCACCGGCGACATGCTGATCGACGGCACGGGCCATGTCGGCTTCGTCACGGGCATCACCTCGGACGCGCTGCCGGCCGACGACTCGGACCCAGGCGCCAGCATCGGCAACGCCGGCAGCGTGACCGTCACGGCCAACAACCTGACCCTCAGGAACAACGCCGCGATCTCGAGCAACACCAACACCAACGGCAACGCCGGCTCGGTCACGGTCGTCGTCCCCGGAACGCTGCTGATCGACGGGACCGTGCGGACGCTGCCCACGGACTACACCGCCATCTCCTCGGTGGCGAACAACGACCTGGGCGTCGATTTGAGCAGCAAGGCCGGCAACGTGTCGGTGACCGCCGGCAGCCTGGTGCTGCTGACCAACGGCCAGATCCTCGCCGACACCTACACCAACGGCGACGCCGGCACGATCACGGTCAATGCCGGCACGCTCTACATCAACGGCAGCGGCCAGTCGGTCACCACCGGGATCATCTCCGACACCTTCGTCGGCGACGGAAGGGCGGGCAACGTGACCGTCAACGCCGGATACGGCCTCTTGATCAACGCCAGCAAGATCGCGACCGAAACGGGCGCGGCGGGCGACGGCGGCAACATCGTCGCGACCTTCGGCACGCTGGACATGAGCGGCGGCGCCTCGATCTCCAGCACCTCGACCGACAAGGGCAATGCCGGCAGCGTGCTGGTGGGCTCGCCCGGCATCATCACCCTGATGGGCGCCAACACCACGATCCAGTCGCGCGCGACCGGCACGGGCGAGGCCGGCCCCGTCACGATCCTCGCCGGCCAGCTGGTCCTGAAGGACGGCGCCTCCGTGACGACCGAGGCCACGATCGGCGGCGGCGGCAACATCTCGATGAATATCGACTTCCTGCTCTACCTGCTCAACTCGTCGATCACCACGACGGTGGCCGGCGGCTCGGGCTCTGGCGGCGACATCTTCATCGACCCCGAGTTCGTCGTGCTGAACAACAGCAAGATCCTGGCGCAGGCCTTCGCCGGCAACGGCGGCAACATCACGATCATCGCCAAGCACTTCCTGCAGAGCAACGACAGCCTGGTCGACGCCTCCTCCGCGCTCGGCATCAGCGGCCAGATTTCGATCTCCTCGCCCGAGGCGGACATCATCTCGGGCACCGTGAACCTGCCGACGGGTCTGGGGTCGGAAGCGAAGCTGGACCAGCGCGCCTGCGTCGGGCCGGGCGAGACGCCGGTGTTGAGCCTGGTGCCGGTCGGGCGCGGCGGCCTGGCGCTGATCCCCGACGCCGACCTGGCCGATCCTGCCTTCCTGGTCGCCGGCCAGGACGCCGCCGCGCCGCGCACCTCGGCGTTGCCCGGGGCGGCGCTGGCGCAGTTCGCGGCCCTGCCGATGGCGGCATCCGGCGTCAACTGCGTGCGCTGATGCGCAGCCGATGACCCCGCCACGAGGCTATCGCCCGTGAACACGCCGCCGCCAGGCCCCGGCCTTGCCGTGCTCGGCATGCTGGCGCTGCTGGCAGCGCTCGCGGCATCGCCCGCATTCGCGCAGGCGCCCCCGCTCGGCGCCGAGAACCGGCCGGGCAGCGTGCGCCCGACCCTGCCGGAGTTCCGCGCGCCGACGACGGAAGAGCCGATCGTCCCGCTGCCCCCGGTCACCGCGCCGACCGCGCCGTCGGGCGTGCCCGCGGGGCAGCGCGTCTTCGTGCGCGAGATCCGCATCGTCGGCGCCACAGTGCTCAGGGAATCCGACTTCCGCCCGGTCCTCGCGCCCTATCTCAACCGCGAGCTCACCTCGAACGATCTCCAGTCGATCCGCGACCAGCTCACCCTGCTCTACGTGCAGCGCGGCTATATCAGCTCGGGCGCCGTCATTCCGGACCAGGACGTGGTCGGCGGCGTGGTCACGTTCCAGATCGTCGAGGGCCGGCTCGGCCAGGTCGACATCGTCGGCACCAAGTATTTCGAGCAGGGCTACCTGGTCGACCGCGTCGCGGGCGACACCGACCGGCCGCTGCACGTCCCCAGCCTCGAAGAGCGCATGCAGATCCTGCTGCAGGATCCGCTGGTCAAGCGCCTCAACGTCGAGCTGGGCCCGGGCCTGCGCCCGGGCGAGGCGCGGCTGAGGGTCGCTGTCGAGGAAGGCAAGCAGGTCAACCTCGACACGCTGATCGCCAACGACCGCTCGCCCAACATCGGCACCAATCACGGCGCCTTCCGCGTGACCGCGCGCAACTTCACGGGCCATGCCGATCCGCTCTACCTCGAGCTCAACCGCACGCTCGGCCAGTACGAAGCGTCGATGGACTACAGCTTCCCCTTCACGTCGGACGACACGCGCGGCCATGTCCGCGCCAGCTACTACGATTCCAGCGTCATCGACCCCGACTTCGAGGCGCTCGACATCTCGAGCACGGCGAAGAACGTCGAGGTCGGCCTCAGCCACCCGATCATCTACACCCCGCGCACGCAGCTCCGGCTCGGCGGCTTCTTCGTCAATCGCTGGAGCAACACCTTCCTGCTGGACGAGCCCTTCTCGTTCGCGCCGGGCGTCATCAACGGCGAGACGAAGCTCACGATCCTGCGCTTCACGCAGGAGTTCGTCGACCGCACCACCGAGCGCGTGATCGCCGCCCGCTCGACCTTCAGCTTCGGCCTGGACGCGCTGGGCGCCACCAACGCGGCCGGCAAGCCGGACGCGAAATACGCCGCATGGCTCGGCCAGTTCCAGTATTTCCGCCGCTTCAACGAGCGCATCGAGCTGCTCTACCGCACCGACGTGCAGCTCGCCTCCGACCCGCTGTTCTCGATCGAGCAGTACGCGGTCGGCGGCATCAACACGGTCAGGGGCTTCCGCGAGAACCTGGTCGTGACCGACAATGCGTTCGTCGCCTCGATCGAGCCGCGCTTCACCGTCTACCGCTTCCCGCTGCCGCTGATCGGCGATCCCGAGACCGACGGCGCCATCCAGCTCGCGCCCTTCTTCGACTACGGGCGCGCCTTCTCGTCGGATGGCACCGTGGCGGACTCCTTCAACCTGGCCAGCGCCGGCATCGGTCTGCGCTGGCAGCCCTTCGGCCAGATGCAGGCCGAGCTGTACTGGGGCCACAAGGTGCTCGACCCGCAGATCGAGGTGAGCAACAAGACGCTGCAGGACCACGGCATCCATTTCCGCGTCACGACGAGGCTGTACTGATGGCGCGGGCGCGTCGCATGGAATTTCGCCGGCCGCGCCGGCTCGCGCTCGCGGCGCTGGCGGCCGCGGGGCTCGCGCTC
>CAZLBB010000117.1:0-17822 GCA_964557415.1 uncultured Rhodospirillaceae bacterium | reverse complement strand
GGCGCGCCCTTGGCCCCCGTTGCCGTCTACGAGGACGCGGTGGTGGTCGCCATGGGCCCATGGTCGATCCTGGCCGCCGGCTGGATGAAGCTGCCCGGCGTCCACGGATTGAAGGGCCACAGCCTCGTCTTCGAGTCCGCGCTGCCGGCCGAGGCGGCGTTCCTGGAGTACCGCGAGACGACCGGCGACGTGTCGTCGCCGGAGGTGTATCCGCGCCCCGACGGCACGACCTATGTCTGCGCCATCTCCAGCGACAGCCCGCTGCCGCTCGATCCCGGCGCCGTCGCGCCGGACCCGGGCGCGATCGAGCGGCTGCACGCCATGTGCGGGCAGATCGTCCCCGCCCTCGGCCGGGCCAAGGTCCTCGCGCAGCAGGCCTGCTTCCGCCCGGTCACCGAGGACGGCCTGCCGCTGATCGGCGCGGTGCCGGAGCTCGCCGGCGCCTATGTCGCAACCGGCCACAGCGTCTGGGGCATGCTCAACGCGCCGGCAACGGGCGAGGCCATGGCCGAGCTGATCGTCGATGGCGGCGCGCGCCGCGTCGACCTCGGGTCCTTCGATCCCGCGCGGCTGCGCCCCTTCGATCCGGCGCGCCTGCGCAGGCGGGCGGAACGCTGAGGCACGGCCGCAGGGGCTGGACGCTCGATCCCGCCGACATTGACGTGAATCGAGGCACCTGAGCACCATCCGGTCCAGAAGCGTATTCCTGAAACTCGAAATGGACGGGCGCATGCGTCGCTGGCTGATTGCGGCGATCCTCATTGCGGTGGTTCTGGCTCTCGCCGTGTTCTTGCTGTCGCGGCGGCCGCTGGCGACATGGACGGGCTGGCTCCCGGGCGCGGCGCGGATCGAGCCCAGCCTGACGCTCTACGGCAATGTCGATATCCGCCAGGTCGACCTGGCATTCGACGCCACCGGCCGGATCGTCGAGCTCAAGGTCGAGGAAGGCGATGCGGTCGCGGAAGGCCAGGTTCTCGCCCGGCTCGACCAGGACCTCTATGCCCATGCGGTCCGCCTGGCCGAGGCGCGGCGCGACGCGCAGCGCAGCGTGCTGGACAAGCTGGAGGCCGGCTCGCGGCCCGAGGAGATCGAGAAGGCGCGTGCCGACGTCGCCACGCTGGAGGCGGTGCGCGACAACGCCGAGGCCGTCTTTCGCCGCCGGTCCGAACTGGTCACGACCGGCGCCGTGGCGCAGCAGGCGTTCGAGGACGCCCGCGCCGCCCTGGGCGAGGTGACAGGCCGGCTGCGGGCAGCACGCGAGACCCTGGCCCTGGTCGTCGCCGGCCCGCGCCGCGAGGAAATCGAGCAGGCGCGCGCCCAGCTCCGCGCCGACGAGGCATCGCTCGAGCTGGCGCGCAACCGCTTTCGCCACACGACGCTGGTCGCACCCGGGCCGGGTGTCGTGACCACGCGCGTGCACGAGGTGGGCGCCATCGTGCTGCCCAACTCCCCGATCTACACCGTCGCGCTCACCGACAAGGTCTGGGTGCGCACCTACGCGCCGGAGACGCTGCTGGGCATGGTGCAGCCGGGCATGCCGGTCGAGGTCTCGACCGACGGCGGGCGCCGGTACAAGGGCTGGGTTGGCTACATTTCGCCCACGGCCGAGTTCACCCCCAAGACGGTCGAGACGCCCGAGCTGCGCACCCAGCTCGTCTACCGCCTGCGCGTCCATATCGACGACGCGGATGCCTGGCTGCGCCAGGGCATGCCGGTCACCGTCCATCTGCGGCCGGCGCCCACGAAGCCATGAATGCGGACACCGCCAGGACGCCCATCGTCGCCATCGACGGCTTGACCAAGTCGTTTCGTATCGGCACCCGCCGCGTCGTCGCGATCGACCGCCTCACCTGCACGATCGCCGGCGGCGGCATCACGACGCTGGTCGGACCGGATGCGGCCGGAAAGACGACGCTGCTGCGGCTGATTGCCGGCCTGCTGACGCCGGATGAAGGTCGTATCGCCGTGCTGGGACGCGCCGTTCCGGCCGAAGCCGCTTCGATCCAGGCCGAGATCGGCTACATGCCGCAGCGCTTCGGCCTGTACGAGGACTTGACCGTCGCCGAGAACCTGGCGCTGCACGCCGATCTCAGGCAGGTGACGGGCGAAACGCGGCGCCAGCGCTTCGCCCAGTTGATGGAATTCACGGGCCTCGCGCCCTTCGTCGACCGGCTGGCCGGCCGCCTGTCCGGCGGCATGAAGCAGAAGCTGGGCCTGGCCTGCTCGCTGCTGGCGCGGCCGCGCCTGCTGCTGCTGGACGAGCCGTCGGTCGGCGTGGACCCCCTGTCGCGCCGGCAGCTTTGGAGCATCGTCGAGGGCCTGAGCGATACCGGCATGAGCGTGCTGTGGAGCACGGCCTACCTCGACGAAGCCGAGCGCAGCCGCGACGTGCTGCTGCTGCACGAAGGGCGCCTGCTCGACCGCGGCCCGCCGGCCGACTTCACCGCGCGGCTGCAGGGCCGCGTCTACCTCGCCCTGGGCCGCGCGACGGCGCGTCGCCGCATCCAGGAATCGGCCGCGGGCCGGCCCGGCCTCCTCGACGCGGCCATCCGCAGCGACGGCGTCCGCATGGTCCTGGCCGAAGGCGCCGCGGCGCCCGCGGCGGCGGCGATCGGCGCCGACGCGGTCGAGTCCGTGCCGGCCTGCCTGGAGGACGCATTCATCACGCGCCTGACCAGCGCGCGGCGCCCGGCGTCCGAGACGCACGCCCCTGTCGCGCCGGCGCCGGCCGGGCCGACCGAACCGGCGGACGCCGTCATAGAAGTAAAGGAGCTGACGCGCCGGTTCGGCTCCTTCATTGCCGTCGATCGCGTCGGCTTCGCCGTTCGGCGCGGCGAGATCTTCGGCCTGCTCGGCCCCAACGGCGCGGGCAAGTCCACCATCTTCCGCATCCTGTGCGGGCTCCTGGCGCCGAGCGGCGGTACCGCCCGCGTGGCCGGGATCGACCTCGGCAAGGCAGCAGCAGCCGCGCGCGCCCGCATTGGCTACATGGCGCAGAAGTTTTCGCTCTATGGCAGCCTGACGGTGCGGCAGAATCTCGAATTCTTCGCACGCGCCTATGGTCTTTCCCGGACGCGCAGCGCCGAGCGGATCGCCTGGGTGCTCGACGAGTTCGCCCTCGGCAGCGAGGCGGACTCGGCCAGCAGCGAGCTGCCGCTCGGCTTCAAGCAGCGCCTGTCCCTGGGCTGCGCCCTGATGCACGAGCCCGCCATCCTGTTCCTGGACGAGCCGACCTCGGGCGTGGACCCGCTCGCGCGGCGCGCCTTCTGGACGCGAATCGTGCGCCTGGCCGATCGCGGCGTGACGGTGCTCGTCACGTCGCATTTCATGGAAGAGGCCGAGTATTGCGACCGCCTTGCGGTGATCGACCGCGGGCGCATCGTCGCCGCCGAGGCTCCTGAGCGTCTGAAGGCGCGCTTCGCGACGGAGGAGCTGCCGCGCCCGAGCCTCGAGGACGCCTTCGTCGCCCTGATCCGCCAGTCGGGGCGGGCCGAGGCCGCATGAGCGCCCGCGCCGCCTGGCGCGCGTTGATCCGCGCGCCCAAATTTGGTCTGGCGGCCGGATCAGCGGCCGCCTGCCGCCGCATCGCGGCGCTGATGCGCAAGGAATCGCTGCAGGTGGTGCGCGACCCGTCGAGCATCGCCATCGCATTCGTCCTGCCGCTGATCCTGCTGCTGCTGTTCGGCTACGGTGTCTCGCTGGACATACGGCACCTGCCGGTCGCGATCGTGATCGAGAACATGAACACCGACACGCGCAGCCTGTTCGAATCCTTCGCCAACTCTCCCTATATCCGCCCCGTCGCCGTGACGAACGAACGCGAGGCCGAGGACGCGTTGATGCGTGGCGAGGTCAAGGGCATCGTCGTGCTGCGCGGCGACGCCGCGCGCCGCCATCTGGGCGGACGCGGCGCCAGCGCGCAGGTGATCGTCAACGGCGTCGACGCCAACACGGCACGCTTCGTCGAGGCCTATGCGCGCGGCGCAGCGGCCACCTGGCTGCGGCAGGATGCGCAGAAGCGCGGCCAGGCGCTGCCCGCCGGCGTCACGGTCGAGGGCCGCGTCTGGTTCAACGGCGAGCTGCGCAGCACCAACTTCATCGTGCCCGGCGTCATCGCCATCGTCATGACGCTGATCGGCGCCATGCTGACGGCGCTGGTGATCGCGCGCGAATGGGAGCGCGGCACCATGGAAGCGATGCTGGTCACGCCCGCAAGCATGGCCGAGCTGACCATGAGCCGCCTCGCCGTCTACTTCCTCCTGGGACTCGGCGGCATGGCCGTATCGGTGCTGATGGCCATTTTCCTGTTCGATGTACCCTTCCGCGGCTCGTTCGGCGCGCTGCTGCTGGTGACATCGGTCTTCCTGATGGCGGCACTCGGCTTGGGCCTCTTGATCTCGACCGCCACGCGCAGCCAGTTCGTCGCCGGCCAGATCGTGATCGTCGTGTCCTACATGCCGGCGGTCATGCTGTCGGGCTTCATCTTCGACATCGACTCCATGCCGCAGGTCGTCCAGTGGGTGACCCGGCTCGTTCCTGCCCGGTACTTCGTCGCCTGCCTGCAGACGGTCTTCCTGGCCGGCGACGTCTGGCCGGTGATCCTGCCCAACCTGGCGGGCATGGCGACGTTCGCGCTTCTGTTCCTCTCCCTCGCGCGGCTGCGCCTTCGCCGGCGGCTGGACTGACGCGATGTGGAACAGGATCGTCGCGCTGCTGCGCAAGGAGTTCCTGGCGATCTGGCGCGATCCGCGTTCGCGCGCGGTTCTGATCGCCCCGCCAATCATCCAGCTTCTGGTGTTCGCGCACGCCGCGACCTTCGACGTGAACAACCTGCGCTACGCCCTGTGGGACGAGGATCGGGGGCGCATCGCGCGCGAGCTCGTCGCCCGCTTCGACGGGTCGACCGCGTTCCGCCGCGTCGCCACCATCGACAACACGGCCGCCGCTGCCGCGCTGATCGACCGGCAGGACGTCATCCTGGTGCTGCACATCGGCCAGACCTTTTCCGCCGACGTCATGGCCGGGCGGCCGGGCAAGGTCCAGGCGCTGCTCGACGGCCGCAGGTCGAACACGGCGCAGACGGTGCTGGGCTACGTCGAAAAGGTGGTCGCCGCCTTCAACACCGAGCTTGCGGATGCCATCGACGCCGCGCCCCGCGCCGCGCTGGTCGAACGCGCCTGGTTCAATCCGACGCTGGAGAGCCAGTGGTTCATCCTGCCGGGGCTGGTTGCGATCCTGACCATGTTCGCCGTCATCATCTTGACGGGCCTGTCGGTCGCACGCGAGCGCGAGCTCGGCACGTTCGACCAGCTGCTGGTCACGCCGCTGGGCCCGTTCGAGATCCTGCTGGGCAAGGCTCTCCCGGCGCTCATAATCGGCCTCGTCGAGGCATCGATCATCGCGCTCGCGGCCGTGCTGCTGTTCGGAGTGCCGTTTCGCGGCAACCTGGCGCTGCTGTATCTGGCGCTGGTGCTGTTCGTGCTGGCAACCATCGGCATCGGTCTCATGATCTCGGCCATCGTCGAGACGCAACAGCAGGCGACCCTGGGCGCGATCCTGGTCGTGGCGCCTTCCGTCCTTCTCTCGGGCTTCGCCACGCCGATCGCCAACATGCCCGAGGCCATTCAGCTGATCACCTACGTCAACCCCGTGCGCTACGTGCTGGTCGTGCTGCGCGGCCTGTTCCTGCAGGACTTGCCGAGCGAACTTGTCTTGAGCACGCTGTGGCCGCTGGTGCCGATCGCCATGGCGACCATGGCGGCGGCGGCTTTGATGTTCCGGCGGCTGCGTTAGCCTAGCCGCGCTGGCAGGCGAACGCGCCGGACAGCACGACGTTGTTGCCCTCTGCATAGAGTACGCAGGTCGCGCCGGTGTGACGCTGGCAATTGGCCACGGCAGCGCGGGCGATCGAAGCCATGCTTTCGTTGTCGGACGTGCGCGCGCCCCACGCCCCGTCGGGGGCGATCGCGAAGGCCTTTCCGACCTGCACGCGCAGGTAATCGCTGTACGCCCGCATGCCCTTGGCGTCGACGCACGGCACCGCGCGCGGCCGCGCCCAGTCGAGCAGGCGCTCGATCCTGGCCTGATCCGCATGGCCCTGCATCAGGACCTCCTCGAAATAGGGGACGGCCTGCCGGTATTCGTCGAGATTGTAGGCGGTGATGCCGATGTTGTAGGCGATGTACGGGTCCGTGGCGCCGTCTTCCGCCTCCCTGGCCTTGAGGAACTGAGCCAGCGCCTCCCGCCGGTCGCCGATCCGGTCGTAGGCGACGCCGAGCCAGTTGTAGGTGTAGGCGGAGCTCTCGCCGAGGCGCAGCGCCTTGCGCAGGTGGAGCAACGCATCGACCGGTCGCGAGTCTGCCAGCACCGCGCCCAGCCGGGACTGGCCCTCGGCGTTGTCCGGATCGAGGCGCAGCGCTTCCCCGTACGCCATTGCGGCGTCCGCCAGGCGCTTGGCGGATTGATGCTCGCGGCCTTCGGCCATCAGAGACTGCACGCGCCGCTGCCGGTCGGCCAGGGACTCGGCCTCGCGCAGCTTCTGCCGCACGGTCGCCGCATCCGGCGCGTTCGGCGCGGCCAGCAGGTAAAGATCGAAGCAGTCCGCCGCTCGCCGATGGTCGCGCAGCTGAAGAAAGGTTACGCCCAGGTTGAAATAGGGAGCGGCCCACCACGGCGCCGCATCGATGGCCGACGTGTACGCATCGCGGGCACCGGCAAGGCCGGAGCGGCTGCGCGCCGCCGCGAACGCCGCGTTGCCCTGCGCCATGGCCTGGCGCGCCGAATCGGGAATCGGCGGCGGCCGCTCGTGCCGCCAGCGCTCGATCTCGGCTTCGTGTTTCCGGCGAAAGTCCTGCGGCGATTCCCCGCGTCCCAGCAGCTTGTCGAGGATCTCCAGAAACTGCTGCTGCGCCCTCTTCAGCTCCTCTTCGTCGCCGCGCGCCGTGGTCGGCAATGCAAGCACCGGAACCGCCATGGCAAGCGCCGCGACGACGGTCCGCATCGTCGACAGGACGGCCATCGGATCATCGCGCCTTCGGCGCCGGCCGGGCGGAGTCGATCGGGCTGCCGCGGTACAGTGCCGCTACTTCCTCGTCCGACAGCACGCCGAAGAACGGGTTGCGCGCCTGCAGGTCGAGAATCTCCTGCCGCACGCGCTCGAACGCCTTGCGGTCCCGCGGCGGCGGCTGGATCGCGGCCAGCAGGCGGCGCCGCTCCTCCTCCTCGAACGCCGCGGCCATGGCTTTCATGTAGTCGCGCACGACAGCACGCGCACGCTCGTCGAACGCCTTGACCACCTCGCCGCCGCGCGCGCCGGTGGCGCGCCCCTCCGCGTAGCGCGTGGCGAACAGCAGACCCCGGTCATCCACGCCCTTGGCGGTCGCATGCAGATGGGCGGCGCCGAACGAACGCATCGCTGCGCCGTAGTCCTCCACCATCAACTGATTGAGCCCAGTCGAGATCTGCCTGCGCGTCTCGGCGTCGCGGCGCGGCTGCGGCCTGTCCGGCACGCTGCTCACCCAGTCGCCGAAGGCGACCCAGCCCTCGAGGACGCCGAGCGCCAGGCGCCGCTGCAGGTCGCGCGGCTCGCGCCGGACGGCTTCCTCGAGCGCCCTGAGTTGCCGCTCGTCCTCTGCGGTGAACAGGTCCGGCCGCGGCAGATCACCCAGTCCGCGGCAATCCTCGGGCCGGCGGCAACCGCCGCGGCCATGCAGCAGGCCCAGCGTCTCCGCATAGGTCGCGAACGCGACCTTGTCGTCCGGATTGTCGGCCGCGGCCCGGGCGAAGGCGCGCGCGGCGCCCTCGAAATCGCCCTCCAGCCATTCGCGCACGCCGTAGCGGTAGTGCCGGTCCGCCGCCTGCGCCGCGCCAAGGAATCCGGTGTACATGCCGAACACATAGGCGTGCGCGTCGCGCAGCGCGGTGTCGTTCGGATACTGCAGCAGCCGGTCATCGAGAAACCGCAGGCTCGTCCGCCAGTCGCCTTTGCCCGCTTCGAGCGCGTCGAGCACGAAATGCGTGCGGCGATTGGCGGTGCGCAGCGCCGCGGGCGTTCGCCCCTGCACCTTCGCGGGATCCACGACCAGCGGCCACTTCGGGTCCAGGTCGGCCAGATAGGGCGGCGCCGAGCCCTGATAACCCTTTTCGATCGACACCTCTTTCGGCTTGGCCAGTTCCGGTTTCGTCTCGGGCTCCGGTGTCTCGCCGCCGATCGGTCCGGCATCCTTCAGCAATCCGACAGCCGCGCCCTTCTCCGCTTCGAAGCGCCGGCCTTCCTCCTCGAGCATCCCGGACTCGCGCCGCATCATTTCCTGCAGCGCGGCCTCGCGCTTCTGTCGATCCGCTTCTTCCTTCCGGCGGTACGACTCCTCGCTGTCGCCGATCTCCGGCCCGGTAGTCGTCGTGTCCCGCGGCTTCACTCGCCGCGCGGGCACGTCGCAGCCGACGCCGCGGTAGTCGTTGTACGGATAACCGCCTTGGCCGATGCACCAGCTCTGGTAGCCGAACCAGTCGGTCCGCGGATCGGGCTGGGCACTCGCGGGCGACGCCACGACGCAGACGCTGCCGGCAAGCAAGAGCGAAACGACGACGCGCCTGGCCATTGTTCCCTTCGTGCCAACGTGCGAACCGCCCGAATAGCAGGCACCGGCCACGCGGACGTTGACCTGTGTCAATTGGCCTGGGTCGATGCCTCGGCCGCCGATCGGCCGGCCGTGCGATCAAACGATCAGCACGGCGCCCGAAATCGTCTGTTCGAACGCCTCGGTTGCGCTCAGCCCATCCCCGCCCACGATCAGCAGATCGACCGGAACCGGCAGGGCGCGCGCCAGGGCGCCGGGCGTCGTCGAGCGCGCCACCACGCGCCGCGTCTTCACGCCGGTCCCCTGCGCCAGGGCTTCCGCCTCGATGCGTTGCGCCTCGGGAACGTGCTCCGGAACCGCGATGATCAAGGGCCGCCGGCACGCGCCGGCGATGCGGATCGCGGCAGCCAGGGCGCGCCGGCCCGGCTCGGTCGCGTCATAGAGCACCGCCAGCGGCGCGTTCGCGTCCGACCGGCCGCGGACCAGGAGCACCCGCCGCTGCAGGCGGCCGACGGCACGCTGCCACGGCGATCCGAGCCGCATCTGGCTGACGATCGGGCGCGAGGACAGGCCGACCGCCAGCAGCTCGTCGCTCTCGATGACGAACTCGTCGCGATCGATCGATCCGGGGGCGGCATCGAACGACCACGGCAGGCCGTGGCGCTCGGCGACGCTCTCGAGCTCCTGGCGCATGCGCCGCATCAGGGCATCGATCTCGGCGCGCATCCCCTCCGCGCTGATCGGCGTACGCTGGGCGGTGGCCGGGTCGAGTTGCTGCGCGAACGGGAGAGCGGCCAGCCGCTGCAGCCGCTCGTCCTCGGCAAAGAGCCCGCGCAGGCTGGCGCGCCAGCCGGCGGCGACGGTGGCCGCCAGCTCGATGGCGGGCGCGAAATCCGCCGCGACATCGAGCGCGACGACGACCCGGCGCAGCGTCAGTTCATTTTCGCTCGCCATCGGGCCCTCCTTCGGCGCGCCGGGCCAGTTCCCTGGCCTTGCTGGCATAGTGCTCGAGCCGCGCGGCGACCGCATGGTTGACCGAGCCGGCGGGGTAGTTGCCGGCGCTGTCGGCTGCGCCCGCCGGCATGCCGGTCAGCAGCGCCATGCCCTCGTCCACCGTCTTCACCGCGTAGACGGCGAACTTGCCCTCCGCGACGGCATCGACGACGTCCTGGCGCAGCATCAGGTGCCGGATGTTCGCGGCCGGAACGATCACGCCCTGGCGCCCGCTCAATCCCTGCTCTGCGCACAGGTCGAAGAAGCCTTCGATCTTCTCGTTGACGCCGCCGATCGCCTGGATCCGCCCATGCTGGTCGACCGACCCTGTGACGGCGAGATCCTGGCGCAGCGGCAGCTGCCCGATCGCCGAGAGCAGCGCATAGAGCTCGGCCGAGGACGCGCTGTCGCCCTCGATCGGGCCATAGGACTGCTCGAACACCAGGCTCGCCTGCAGCGACAGCGGCTTGTCCTGGGCATAGCGCCCGCCGAGGAAGCCCGACAGGATCAGCACGCCCTTCGAATGCAGGTGCCCGCCCAGCTCGACCTCGCGCTCGATGTCGATGACCCGCCCGGATCCGAGGCGCACCTGGGCCGTGATGCGGCTGGGATGGCCGAAGTTGAATCCGCCGAGGGCGATGACGGAAAGACCGTTCACCTGGCCGATCCGTCGGCCCGTGGTCTCGACCTGCAGCACGCCGTTGAGCACCTGCTCGCGCATGCGGCGGTAGATGCGGTCGGCGCGGCGCTGGCGCGCATCGATCGCCTGCTGGATGTCGGCGGCGGCAATGACCGCGCGCCCCGCCTGCCCGGCCCAATGGTCGCTCTCCTTGACAAGGTCGAGCACGGCGGGCGTTTCGATCGACAGCTTGTGTCCGTCCCCGGACTCGCGTGCGAGCTGCTCGAGCAGGCGCGCCACGCCGCCGCGGTCGAGCGGGCGCAGGCGATGCCGGCGAACCAGCGTGGCGATCATCCGGGCGACCATCAGCATGCGCTCGGCATCGCGGTCGATCTGGTCCTCGACATCGACCTGCACCTTGAACAGCTCGGTGAACTCGGAATCGAACTGGCTGAGCAGGTAGTAGAGAATGCGCGGCCCGATCAGAACGACCTTGATCCTGAGCGGCACCGGCGCGGCGTCGGGCGAAACCGTCCCGGTCAGGCTCAGCATCTGCTCCAGCGACTGGATGCGCACCTCGCCCGCGCGCAGCGCCCGCTTCAGCGCGTCATAGGCGAGCGGATTGCGCAACAGCTTCATCGCGTCGAGCACGAGATACCCGCCGTTGGCCCGATGCAGGGCGCCGGCCTTCAGCAGGTTGAAGTCGGTCAGCAGCGCGCCGAAACGGGCGATATGCTCGATCCGGCCGACCAGGGAATGGACGGTCGGGTTGTCCTCGTAGATGACCGGCGCGCCGGTCATGCCGCTGTTGTCGACCAGCAGGTTGACCTGGTAGCGCCGGAAGGCCAGATGATCCGGACCGGCCGCTTCGGCGATCGGCCCCAGCGCCATCTCGGAGCGCCCGCCTTCGCCCAGGAAGTCGTCGGCGTTCTCGATCACGTCGCGCTCGACCGCCGCCAGATAGATCGCCACGGGCGGCAGGTCGGCGAAGGCGGCACGCTCCTCCTGCATCAGATGCGCGACGGCGTAGCGTGTCACGTCGCGATTCAGCTGCCGCAGCTCGTCGCGATGCTCGCGCGCCCAAACCGGGACCTGGCGGATGATCCCCTCCATTTCCTCCTGCATGCTCTCGATGGTCGCGGTGATCTTCTTGCGCTCCGCCGCGGGCAGCTTCTGGAACTCGTCCGGCGACAGCACCTCGTTGTCGCGCATCGGGGCGAAGGCGATGCCGACGGGCGTTCGGATGATCGCCACGCCTTCCTTCTGCGCCCGCTTCTGCAGCGCGCCGAAGGCCTCCTCCTGCCTCTGCTTGAATTTCTCGTCGATGCCGTGGCGCTTCGTGCGGTAGTCCTCGTTCTCGAAGGCCGCCGGCAGCGCCGCCCGCAGTTCCTGCACCAGTTCCTTCATCGCGTCCCGCAGCTGGGCGCCGCGGCCGGCGGGCAGCGCGAGCACGCTGGGCGTCTGCGGATTCTCGAAGTTGTTGACGTAGCAGACGTCGGAGGGCGGCGGCTCCTTGGCCGCGCACTGATCGAGGAAATCGCGCACGAAGCCCAGCCGTGCCGCGGTCGCGGGCGCGAAGGCATAGATATGGTAGTCGGGATGCCGCATGCTGACGCCGAAGCGCAGCGCCTCGATCGCGATCTCCTGCCCCGGCGGCACCGCGAGATCCTCGAGCTCGACGACGCTCGCGAACGGCAGCGAGTCCGGATCGCAGCGCCGCCGCAGCTCGGCGACATCAAGAGCCGCCGGCATGGCGGCCGGGACGGTCGGTTCGACGATGTCCTCGGGCATGATTTGTCCCTGTCCCAGATATCCGGCGCGCTGCACTATAGCGCCGCCAGTAAGGAACAGCACCGGGCGCGGACCAATGATCCATGTCAAGCGCGGCCGTCGCTTCCAGGCGGCGGAAGAACTTGCGGCCGTGCGAGCGGCCGATCCCGACGCTGGCGTTGATCCAGGTCGTTTCCACCGGATCGGAGCCGCCGGGTAGTCCCGCCATGCTGCAGCGCGTCCTCGGCGTTCCTCTGCTGGTCGGCTACGGGCTGGGCGTCATCATCGGCGCCGGCATCTATGTCCTGGTTGGGCCGGTCGTCGCGGTCGCCGGCCCGTTCGCGCCCGTGTCGTTCCTGCTCGCCGGCGCCGTCGCAGCGCTGGCCGGGCTCTGCTATGCCGAGCTGGCCGCGCGCTTTCCCGAAGCCGCGGGGGCGGCGGCGTATGTGAAGGAAGCCTTCGGCTCCGATTTGCTGTCGCGGTTGATCGGGCTCGCGGTCGGCATCGTCACGCTGACCAGCACCGCCGCCGTGGCGCGCGGCAGCGTCGGCTATGCCCAGGCCTTCTTCGCCGTGCCGATGCCGCTGATCGTCACGGTCCTCGTGGGCGCCTGCACGCTCGCCGCCTGCTTCGGCGTGCGCGAAAGCGTGGCGATCGCCGCCGTCATGACGATGATCGAGGTCGCGGGCCTCCTGGCCGTCGCCGCCGCCGGGTTGCCGGACCTGCCGCCTGCCGGCGCGATCCTCTCCGATCTGCCGTCGCGACTCACGCAGCTCGATCCTGCCGCCGTCGTCGCCGGCGCGTTTCTGAGCTTCTTCGCCTATATCGGCTTCGAGAACCTGGCCAACATGGCGGAGGAGGCCCGCGAGGGCGAGCGGACCCTGCCGACGGCCCTGCTGCTCAGCCTCGCCGTCAGCACGGCGCTCTACGTCCTGGTGGCGGCAGTGGCGGCCGGCGCGACGAACATGGACAGCCTGTCCGCGGAACATGGGGCGCTGCTGCTCGACATCGGCGCGCGGTCGCCCTGGTTCTCGGCCGACGCGTTCGCGGCCGTCGCCCTGATCGCCGTCTCCAACGGCGTGCTGATCGAGATCCTGATGCTGTCCCGCCTCATCTACGGCATGGCGCGGCGCGGCTGGCTGCCGGCGTGGCTCGGCACGGTCCACAAGCGGACCGCGGCGCCGCTTCCCGCCACGTTGCTGGCCGGCGCGGCGGTGTACGGCCTGTCGATCAGCTTCGACACGGCGTTCCTCGCCGCCACCACGAGCGCGATCACGCTGGTCGTGTTCACCGTGGTCAGCGCCGCCCTGTGGCGGCTGAAGCACGCCCAGCCGCGGCGAGCCGGGTTCGCCGTGCCCGGCTTCGTTCCGCCCCTGGCGGCCGCGGTTTGTCTGGGGCTCGCGGTCGCGCAATTGCTGCTAGGATGAACTGCCGCGGGCCGGGGCGTTTGACCTGTATCAATGCGGGCGGCCTTCCCATGCCTAACGTCCGCCAAAGCAGCGCTGACAACGGGAGATAGCGATGAAGGCTTCTGACATCATGACCACCACCGTGGTGACGGTCGGGCCGGACGACACCGTGCGGCACGCCGCCGAGCTGATGGCGCGCCATCACATCAGCGCCCTTCCCGTCGTCGCGAGCGATGGCAGGCTGCTGGGGGTGGTCAGCGAGGGCGACCTGCTCCATCGCGAGGAGACGCATACCGAGAAGCGCCGCTCGTGGTGGCTGGACCTCGTCACCGGTTACGAGCAGCGGGCCAAGGAGTACGTGAAGTCCTTCGGTTCGAAGGTGCACGACGTGATGACGCCCAATGCCGTGACGGTGAGCGAGTCCGCCTCGCTGTCCGAGATCGCCGAAATCCTGGAATCCAAGCACATCAAGCGCGTGCCGGTGCTGCGCGGGGCGAAGATCGTCGGCATCGTCAGCCGCGCCAATCTCGTCCAGGCGATCGCGAGCCTGCCCCATCTCATCGTGCCCGACACCAAGCCCGACGACGCGGCGATCCGCGACAAGGTGCTGGCCGAGCTCAAGAAGCAGAAATGGGCCTCCGCCAGTTCGGTCAACGTGGTCGTGCACAACGGCGTGGTCAACCTGTGGGGAACGGTCTTCTCGTCCTCCGAGCGCCGCGCCATGCTGGTGACCGTCGAGCGCGTCCCCGGCGTGCGCAGCATCCAGGACCACCTCGTCTATTACGTGCCGCCGCCGGTCCTCGCCTGAGCCGGCGTCGACCGAGCCGGGTGCCGGGCGGCCACGGGCCGCCCGACGCGCTTCCGCCCTTTGGCCCGCCGAACGGGCCGGCCGCCGGAACAGAGGCGCGCGGATCGCCGCGCGTCAGTGCGCCATCAGTACCGGCAGGGCGGCGGCGCGCAGCACGTATTCGGTGACGCCGCCGAAGACCCATTCGCGCAGGCGGCCATGCCCGTAGCCGCCCATCACCACCAGCCCGGCGCCGAGCTCGTTCGCCTCGGCGAGCAGGGCTTGCGCGGCGGAACGGCCGTCGGCCTTGAGCGGGCGCGCGTCGACCGCCGGATAGTGCCGGCGCAGCGTGGCAAGCAGCCGGGCCGTGGCGGCGCCCTCCTCGAGTCCCCCCTCGCCCGCCGTCAGGACCGCGATGCGTTTCGCCCTGGCCAGAAACGGCCGCGCGGCGCCGACCGCGCGCGCCGCCTCCGCGGTCGACTTCCACGCGATGGCGACGGTTTCGGCAGCGACCGGCCGTGCCGCGGGGATCAGGATCGGCCGGCCCGATTCGAGCAGCGCCGCCTCCAGCGTCTCGCGCGAGGCGCCGTCGTCCTTGGTCGGCCGCCCGACGACGGTCAGGTCGGACGCGCGCCCGTATTCCGGAACCCAGTCCTCCTCGCGGCCCATTTCGCGGTGCCACGCGGCCGAAACCGGCCCGCCGCCGGTCAGCTTCTCGGACTTGACGAAGCGGTCGAACTGGGCGCGCGCCTTGGCTTCCCGCTGCGCCGCCTCTTCCTCCAGCTTCTCGATGATCCCCACCGATAGCCCGGCGGCGCCGTCGATCGCCAGGTTGGCCGCCAGGTCACCCGGGCTCATCCGCACGTGCAGGAAGTCGATATGGCCCGCGAACGTGCGCGCCACCGCGAGCGCGGCCTGGAATGTCGCGGCGTCGCTCTCGGCGCCGGTAGCCGGGACGAGGACGGTCTTCATTTGAGGGCTCTCCGAACTTGCCAGGGCGTCATCTCGATCGCAACTTGAGTAGAATGGACACTTGCCGCCGGCCTTGACCTGCGTCAATCGCGAAACGCTGGGTTGCGCCTGCCGCCCGTCCGGATCGAGGGCCTAGCCGTCTCGGCGTCGCGCCCGGCACCCGGCGCTGCCGGCGAAGCGCTTGTCGGCAGTCCGGAAGCCGGCGCTGGTTGACGCAGATCAATGAGCAGCGCAGGCTTCGGCCCTAGCAATTTCAGCATCGACGGTTTCCGTTCAGCCCGGAGTCCCTCCGCATGGCGCACAAACAGATCATGTTCCGTTCCGCCGCCCGCGAGAAGATCCTGCGCGGCGCCTCGCAACTCGCCGATGCGGTGCGCGTGACGCTCGGGCCGAAATCCAAGTCCGTGCTGATCCAGAAGAAATGGGGCGCGCCCATCGTCTGCAACGACGGCGTGACCATCGCCAAGGAGTTCGAGCTGAAGGACCCCGAGGAGAATCTTGGCGTCCAGGTGCTGAAGCAGGCGGCCGAGCGCACCGGCGACGCAGTCGGCGACGGCACCAGCACCTCGACCATCCTGGCGCAGGCGATCCTGGCGGACGGCGTGCGCAACGTCGTCGCCGGCGCCAGCGCCATCGACATCAAGCGCGGCCTGGACCGCGCCGCCAAGGCCGCGGTCGACGCCCTCAAGGCCATGGCGCGGCCGGTCCAGACGCGCAAGGAAAAGGCCCAGGTCGGCACCATCTCGGCGCACAACGACGAGGCGGTCGGCGAGATGGTCGCCGACGCCATGGAGAAGGTCGGCGGCGACGGTGTCATCTCGGTCGAGGAGTCGAAGACGACGGAGACCGCGCTCGAGGTGGTCGAAGGGCTGCAATTCGACCGCGGCTACGTCTCGCCCTACTTCATCACCGACGCCGAGCGCATGGAAGCGGTGCTGGAGGAGCCTTTCGTGCTCCTCTGCGACCGCAAGGTCAGCGTGCTGCGCGACATGGTGCAGCTGCTCGAGCACGTGGCCAAGTCGGGACGCCCGATCCTGGTGATCGCCGAGGACGTCGAGGGCGAGGCGCTGGCCACGCTCATCGTCAACCAGATTCGCGGCGTCCTCAAAGGCTGCGCGGTCAAGGCGCCCGGCTTCGGCGACCGCCGCAAGGCCATGCTCGAGGACATGGCGATCCTGACCGGCGGCCAGGTCATATCCGAGGACGTCGGGCTGAAGCTGGAGAACGCCCTGCCCGAGCATCTCGGCCGCGCCGCGCGCGTGGTCGTCGACAAGGAGCACACGACCATCATCGGCGGCGCCGGCGAGCGCGCCCAGATCAAAGGGCGCATCCAGCAAATCAAGCGCGAGATCGAGCACGTGACGAGCGACTACGACCGCGAGAAGCTTGAAGAGCGGCTCGCCAAGCTCGCCGGCGGCGTCGCGGTCATCCGCGTCGGCGCGCCGTCCGAGGCCGAGATGAAGTCGAAGAAGGAAGCGCTCGACGACGCCATCAGCGCCACCAAGGCGGCGGTGGCCGAAGGCATCGTCCCGGGCGGCGGCCTGGCGCTGCTCAAGTGCATCGACGCCGTGGCGCGCGAGGAGCCCAAGGTCGATGGCGACGAGCGCACCGGCGTATCGATCCTCAAGCGCGCGCTGGCGGCGCCCGCGCGCCAGATCGCCGAGAACTCCGCCGTCGACGGCGGCGTGGTCGTGGCGCGCATGCTGGCCGGGCAGGGCAACTACGGCTTCGACGCCGCCCGCAACGAGTATGTCGACCTGGTCGAGGCCGGCATCATCGACCCGGTCAAGGTCGTGCGCATCGCGCTGGAAAACGCCGTCTCGGTCGCGAGCGTGCTGCTGCTGACCGAGGCGACCATGACGGAAGTCCCGGAGACCAAGAAGGAGCACGCCGCGGAGCCGGAGATGGCGATGTAGCGCCGGGCGCGCGCACGGGGGTCCGATGCCGCAGGGCGAAGGTCGTACGCCGCAGGAGAAGCCGTCGCTGCGGCTGTTCTACATCGGCCTCGCGGTGGCTGCGGCGCTGCTGGTGCAGCACCTGTGGATGGCCGGCACCGAGGTCGTGTCGATCCCCTACAGCGCCTTCCAGACCTACCTGCGCGACGGCCATGTCGCCGAGCTGCGCGTCTCGCAGAGCTACATCTACGGCCAGCTCAAGGAGCCGCTGCTCGACGGCAAGCGGAACTTCGTCACCAACCGCGTCGAGGCCGACCTCGCATCGGAGCTGTCGAAGTACAACGTCCGCTTCACCGGCGCGGAGGAGGGCTCGCTGTTGCGCGACGTTCTCTCCTGGACGCTGCCGGTCCTGCTGTTCTTCGGCCTGTGGGCCTTCTTCTTCCGGCGCGTGGCGGGCGAATCCGGAATCGGCGGGGGACTGATGTCCGTCGGCAAGAGCCGGGCCAAGATCTACGCCGAGACGGATACGAAGGTCACGTTCGACGACGTCGCCGGGGTCGACGAGGCGAAGGACGAGCTCAAGGAGATCGTCGCCTTCCTGAAGAACCCCAAGGAATACGGCCGGCTCGGCGCGCATATTCCCAAGGGCGTGCTGCTGGTCGGCCCGCCCGGGACGGGCAAGACGCTGCTCGCGCGCGCGGTGGCCGGCGAGGCCGGGGTTCCGTTCTTCTCGATCAGCGGCGCCGAGTTCGTCGAGATGTTCGTCGGCGTCGGCGCGGCGCGCGTGCGCGACCTGTT
>CAZLBB010000116.1:0-18182 GCA_964557415.1 uncultured Rhodospirillaceae bacterium | reverse complement strand
AATGACGACGGCATGGCAATGATGACGCTGAGATCCCCCGATGACGCCACCTTGATGGCGTATGTGGACGGCGAGCTGGACGAGGCCGGCATCGCCGAGGTCGACCGCGCGATCGCAGCCGATGCGGAACTGGCCCGCCGGGTCTGCGTCCTGCGCGACACCACCGCCGCGTTGCGCGCGGCGTTCAACGCGCCGATCAACGAGCCCGTGCCCGAGCGGCTCCTGGCGCCGCTGGGCGCCCAGCGCGGCCGGCCTTGGCGCGCTGTTTCAGCGACGCGCTACGCCGCCATGGCGGCGGCGCTCGGCGCGCTGGTCGTGGCGGGCGGCGTGTACTACGCCCATTCGGGCTACGAGCTGCCCTATACCGTGGTCGCCCGCGGCCAGGGCAACTGGCTCAACAGCGTCGCGAACTACCACCAGCTCTACGCCCGCACGGCGATGCGCGACGAGCGTCTGCTCGTCGATGTCGGCGCCGAGGACATGGCCTATCTGGAAAGCTGGTTCGGCAAGCGGCTGAAGCGCGACGTGCGCCTGCCCAACCTCGAGACGCAGGGCTTCCAGCTCCAGGGCGGCCGCCTGACCTTCGTCGAAAGCCTTCCGGCGGCGCAATTCTTTTACAAGGCCGTCAATGCCGAGGATGTCGTCAGCCTCACCATCGCGCAGACGCGCCGCGCCGACGTCGACTGGAGCTCGACCAAGCGCAACGGCCTGCACATGATCTACTGGCGCCGCAACGGCTACGCCTACGTGTTCGCGACCGCGGGCGACAAGCACGTGCTGCACAACGTCGCGTCGAGCTTCGAAGGCGACCAGGAGAAGATCTGACGGCGCGGCGGCGTCCGCCGAAGCGCGAGCCGTCATCGCCCAGCCAGCGCTGCCGTTCCCGAGCGCGGGCATGCGGCAGACCTGGACTGGCGGCGTCCAAGCTTCGCGCTTCGGAATCCCCCATGCTAGCGTGATCGGGCAAACCGTCCGAGAGCGCCATGCGCCATCCCGTCGCGACCGCCCGCATCGAAGGACTCCTCGAGAGCATCCGTGGGCTGACGCCCGAACAGGCCGCGGTGCGCCAGGCGCGATACGGCCGAAACGACATCATCGAAAGCCCGTCATCCGCGTGGATCGACCTCGTGCGCGACACGGCGCGCGACCCGATGCTGTGGTTCCTCGCCGCCACATCGCTGCTGTTTGCGCTTCTCGGCAACTTCACGGAATCGACGGTGCTGGCCGTCGCCTTGCTGCCGATCGTCGGCATGGACGCCTTCCTGCACCGGCGTGTTCAGGCCACGACGCGGGCGCTGTCGGGGCGGCTGGCGTCGCGCGCGCGCGTCGTGCGCGACGGCGCGATCGCCGAGGTGCCCGCGACCGAGTTGGTGCCAGGCGACCTCGTCATCGTGCCCGAGGGCTGGCCCGCGCCCGCCGACGGCATCTTCGTCGCCGGCGACAATCTGCAGGTCGACGAATCCGCCCTGACCGGCGAGTCGCTGCCGGTGCGCAAGCAGCCGCTCGCGACTCCGCTGGCGCGTGCGGAGGAAGCGCTGGTCGACGACCGTCACTGGGGCGCGGCCGGCACGCGGCTGCTGACCGGCGAGGGCCGGCTGCGGGTCGTCTACACGGGCGGCGAGACCGCTTACGGCCAGATCATCCGCTCGGCCCAGCAGGGACGGCGCGACGCGACGCCGCTGCAGCGAGCGATCGGCTCGCTGGTCGCCGTGCTGATCGTCGTTGCCGCCTTGATGTGCCTGGTGCTCGCCGGGGTGCGCTATGCCCAGGGCCACGGCGCGGTCGACGCCTTCCTCAGCGCCGTGACGCTCGCGGTCGCGGCCCTGCCGGAGGAGTTCCCGGTCGTGCTGACGTTCTTTCTTGCCGTCGGGGTCTTTCGCCTCGGCCAACGCAAGGCCCTGGTGCGCCGGGCCGTCGCGGTCGAGAACATCGGGCGCGTCACGTGCATCTGCTCGGACAAGACCGGCACGCTCACGCAAGGTCGGCTGAAGCTCGCGCATGTCCTGCCGGTCGACGGGGTCGCGCCCGACCGCCTCGCTCGCGTCGCCGCGGCGGCGTCGCGCGGGGAGAGCGCCGATCCGCTCGACGTCGCGCTGCTCGAGGCCGAGGTCGCCGATGCCTGCGAGCGCATCGGCACCTTTCCCTTCACCGAGGATCGTCGGCGCGAAGTGGCGGTGCTGCGCCTGCCGTCGGGCGGCCTGGTCGCGGCCGCCAAGGGCGCGCCCGAGGTCATCCTTGCCATGACGGGCCTGACCGCCGCCGAGCGCGTCTCGTGGCTCGCCAGGACCGAAGCCTTGGCCGCGGCGGGGCACAAGATCATTGCCTGCGCCGAGCAGGCCCTGGTCGAGTGGCGGGGCGTAGAGCCGGAGCGCGGCTACGCCTTTCTCGGCCTGATGGCGTTCGAGGATCCCGTGCGCGAAGGCGTGGTCGACGCGGTTGCCGAGGCGCAGGCCGCCGGCATCCGCGTCGTCATGGTCACGGGCGACCACCGCGCGACCGCGGCGACGATCGCGGCCGAGATCGGCATCGGCGCGCGTCCGCCTGTCGTCGTCGAGGGCGCAGATCTCGCGCGGTATCTCGCCGCTGAAGGCGATTCAGGGCTCGCGAAGCTCGATGTCGTGGCGCGGGCCTATCCGGCGCAGAAACTCGACTTGGTGCGCGCGTTGCGGCGGTCGGGCGAGCTGGTGGCGGTGACCGGCGACGGGATCAACGACGTACCGGCCCTGCAGGGCGCCGATGTCGGGATCGCCATGGGCGAGCGAGGCACGCAGACGGCGCGCGAGGTCGCCTCCATCGTGCTGTTCGACGACAATTTCGGCACGATCGTGCAAGCCGTCGCCGAGGGGCGCCAGCTGCTCCGGAACCTCCGACTCAGCTTCGCCTATCTGCTGATGATCCACGCGCCGCTCGTGGCAACGGCGGCGCTCATTCCGTTGCTCGGCTATCCACTGCTTTACCTGCCGGTGCATATCGTGTGGCTCGAGCTGATCATCCATCCGACCGCGCTGCTCGTGTTCCAGCAGATGCCCACACGGGGCCGGCTGGGCGCGATCGGCCGCGATGCCGCCCCCGGTTTCTTCGCGTGGCAGGAGTGGTCCGTGATCGCCGCCGTCGCGACCGTGGTCACGCTCGTGATCCTCTGGGCCTATGTGCGCAGCCTGGGGGCGCTCGGCGACGTCGAGCATGCGCGCACGATGGCGCTGGTCGCGCTGATCGTGGCGAGCGCGACGATCACCGCAGGGCTTACCCGCTTGGCCAACGTGATCGCGGCCGCGGTGGTCGCGCTCACCGTCGCGTCCGCCGTCGTGCTGGTGCAGATTCCGTCGATCGCGGTGCTGCTGCATCTTCGACCGCTACACGCGGACGACTGGCTTGTGGCGGTTTCGAGCGGGATGGTAACGGGAATGTTCGCGGCCTTGCTGCCGACGTGGAGTGGCCAGGCGTCCGTGTAGTACGGGTCGCGTAGAAGGGACGGTCGGTCGCGATGTTCAAGTCGATCCTGGTGCCCGTCGATGTCGTCCATCGCAGCAGCTGGCAATTCGCGCTGCCGCAGGCGATCGAGCTTGCCGAGCGCTCTTCGGGCGCGGTCACGGTCATGACGGTGGTTCGCGATGTCGAGTCGATCTTCGCCGGCGTGCAGATGGGATATCAGCTCGACCAGGCGATCGCCCGCGCGGAAGCCGCGCTGGACCGCATCGTGGCCGATTGCCGCGCGGACGGCGTCGCAATCGGGCGGCGGGCCGTCGCCGGCAGCATCGGACACGAAATCCTCAAGACGGCGGCCGAGCTGCGGTGCGACCTCATCCTGATGGCCTCGCACCGGCCGGAAATGCGCGACTACCTGATCGGACCCAATGCCGCGCACGTGGCGCTACACGCCTCGATCTCCGTGCTGGTGCTGCGGCGGGTCGAGTAGCCGAAGGAGCAGAGGGGGCGCCGGCGCGGGCGTGCCCTAGTTCAGCCGCTTTCCGCTCGCGCGGTCGAACAGGTGCAGGTGCCGCGTGGTGACGCCGAGCGCCAACGTCGACCCGGCCGCGATCTCCCGCTCGCCGTCGATGCGCGCGGTCAGCTCGCCGCCGCCCTGGAGCCGGCCGTAGACCAGCGACTCGGCGCCAAGGCGCTCGATCAGCTCGACCTTGAGGCTGAGCGGCGCGCCCGCGGCGCCAGGCTCGACATGCTCCGGGCGGATGCCGACGGTGACGTCGCCGGCGGCCGCGGGTGCCGCGCCGTTCACCGGGATGCGGACGCCGCCGGCCAGCTCGACGCCGCCGCCGGCGAGCCGGCCGGGCAGGAAGTTCATCGCCGGCGAGCCGATGAAGCCGGCGACGAACACCGTCGCGGGCCTTGCGTAGAGCTCCATCGGCGTGCCGATCTGCTCGGCCACGCCGGCGTTCATCACGACCAGCCGGTCGGCCATGGTCATGGCCTCGACCTGGTCGTGCGTGACGTAGAGGCTGGTGACGCCGAGCTGGCGCTGCAGCTTCTTGATCTCGACGCGCATCTGCACGCGCAGCTTGGCGTCGAGGTTCGACAGCGGCTCGTCGAACAGGAAGGCCTTGGGCTCGCGCACGATGGCGCGGCCCATCGCGACGCGCTGGCGCTGGCCGCCCGAGAGCTGGCGCGGCTTGCGGTCTAGCAGCTGGCCCAGCTCCAGCGTCCGGGCCGCCGCGCGCACGCGCCGGTCGATCTCGTCCTTCGCCATGCCGCGGTTGCGCAGTCCGTAGGCCATGTTGTCGTATACGCTCATGTGCGGGTAGAGCGCGTAGTTCTGGAACACCATGGCGATGTCGCGGTCCTTGGGCTCGCGCTGGTTCACCACCGCGCCGTCGATCGCGATCGTGCCTTCGGTGATCGCCTCGAGCCCGGCCACCATGCGCAAGAGCGTCGACTTGCCGCAGCCCGACGGCCCGACGATGACGACCAGCTCGCCGTCGGCGATCTGGAGGTCGATGCCGTGGATCACGCGCGTCGTGCCGTAGCTCTTGCGCACGCCCTTGAGCTCGACCGTCGCCATGTCAGTTCCACCCGCTCACTTTTCCGTCTCGACGAGGCCCTTCACGAACAGCTTCTGCATCGCGAACACCACGAAGACCGGCGGCAGCATGGCCAGCATCGTGGTCGCCATGACGATGTGCCAGTCGGTGTTGGCGTCCGAGGTCACGATCATGCGGCGGATGCCGTAGACGATCGTGTCCATGCTGGCGTCGGTGGTGACCAGCAGCGGCCACAGATACTGGTTCCAGCCGTAGATGAACAGGATCACGAACAGCGCCGCGATGTTGGTGCGCGACAGCGGCAGCACCACGTCGCGGAAGAACTTCATCGGCCCGGCGCCGTCGATCTTCGCCGCCTCGACCAGCTCGTCCGGGATGGTGAGGAAGAACTGGCGGAACAGCAGCGTCGCCGTGGCCGAGGCGATCAGCGGGACGGTCAGGCCCGCATAGGAGTTGAGCATGCCGAGGTCCGAGACGATCTTGTAGGTCGGATAGATGCGCACCTCGACCGGCAGCATCAGCGTCACGAAGATCGTCCAGAAGAAGAACATGCGGAAGGGGAAGCGGAAGAACACCACGGCATAGGCCGATATGATCGAGATGGCGATCTTGCCGATGGCGATGACCAGCGCCATGACCAGGCTGTTGCCCATCATCTGCAGCACCGGCGTGCTCTTGACCTGCTTGGTGCCGCTGAACAGCGCGTCGACGTAGTTCTGCAACGGCACGCCGCCGGGCAGGAGGCCCATGGTGCCGTTGACGATGTCGATCGGCTCGTGCGTCGAGGCGACGAAGGTCAGGTAGACCGGGAACGCGACGACGGCGATGCCCATCCACAGGATGGCGTGCGCGATCAGTGTCGCGAGCGGCCTGTTCTCGACCATCTCAGTAGTGCACCCGCCGCTCGATGTATTTGAACTGGACGGCGGTCAGGCTGATGACGATCGCCATCAGGATCACCGACTGCGCGGCCGAGCCGCCGAGGTCGCCGCCCAGCCTGCCGTCCTGGAACACCTTGTAGACCATGGTCTCGGTCGCCTTGGCCGGGCCGCCATGGGTGACCGCGTCGACGATGCCGAAGGTCTCGAAGAACACGTAGGTGATGTTGACCACCAGCAGGAAGAAGGCCGTGGGCGACAAGAGCGGGAACACCACGGTCCAGAAGCGCCGCCGCGGCCCCGCGCCGTCGATCGCCGCCGCCTCGATCAGCGATTTCGGGATCGACTGCAGCCCGGCCAGGAAGAACAGGAAGTTGTAGGAAATCTGCTTCCACGACGCGGCCATGACCACCAGGATCATCGCGTGCGTGCCGTCGAGCAGCGGGTTCCAGTCCAGCCCGCGCCTGCGCAGGCCCTGGGCCAGCACCCCGAGCGAGGGCTGGAACATGAACAGCCACAGCACGCCGGCGATCGCCGGCGCCACGGCATACGGCCACATCAGCAGCACCTTGTAGGTGCCCGCGCCCTTGATCTGCTTGTCGGCCATGACCGCGAGCAGCAGCGCCAGACCGAGCGACAGCACGGCCACCGCGGTCGAGAACACCGCCGTCACCGCCATCGAGTTGTAGTAGGACGGATCCTTGAACAGGTACTGGTAGTTCTCGAACCACACGAACTGCGTCGTCGTGCCGAAGGCGTCCTGGATCTGAAAGGACTGCCACACGGCCTGGACCGTGGGCCAGTAGAAGAAGATCATCGTCACCGCGATCTGCGGCGCGATCAGCAGTAGCGGCAGGGCCGTGCCCTTGAAGATGACCTTGCGCATGGCGCCGGCGCCCGTCCGTCCGCGCCTGTGCCGGCACGGACGGGCGGGCGTAACGCGGTCAGCGGACGGTGCGCTCGAACTGACGCAGCATCTGGTTGCCCTTGGCGACGGCGTCGTCGAGCGCGGCCTTGGCCGTCTTCTTGCCGGCGAATGCGGCCTCGAGCTCCTCGGCCCAGACGTCGCGCATCTGCACCATGTTGCCGAGGCGCAGGCCGCGCGAGTTCTCGGTCGGCGTCTTGTTGGTGAGCTCGAGCAGTGGGGTCTCGCGGTCGGGGAACTGCTTGTAGAAGCCCTGGCCCTTGACCTTCTCGTAGGCCGCCTTGGTGATCGGCAGGTAGCCCGACTCGACGTGCAGCCACACCTGGCGGTCCGTGTCGGACAGGAAGGTGAAGAATTTCGACACGCCCTTGTACTCGTCGGCCTTCTTGCCGCCCATGACCCACAGGCTGGCGCCGCCGATGATCGAGTTCTGCGGCGCGCCGGCGACGTCGGGGAAGTACGGCATCGGCGCGGCGCCGAACTCGAACTTCGCGTTCGCCTTGACGTTGCCGTAGAAGGCCGAGGAGGTCAGGAAGAGCGGGCACTCGCCCGAGGTGAAGCGGCCCTCGCCGGTGTTGGTGCGGCCGGAATAGTCGAAGGTCTTGTCCTTCTGCAGCTCGGCCAGCTGCGCGACCAGCTTCACGTGCAGCGGGCTGTTGAACTTGAGCTCCGTGTCGAAGCCGTCCATGCCGTTGGCCTTGGTCGCCAGCGGCACGTTGTGCCAGGCACTGAACTGCTCGAGCAGCAGCCAGGTGACCCAGGCGGTCGACACGCCGCAGGTCTGGTAGCCGGCGGCCTTCAGCTTCTTGGCGTAGTCGATGGTCTCGGGCCAGGTCTTGGGCGGCTTGGCCGGGTCGAGGCCCGCCTTCTTGAAGGCATCCTTGTTGTACCACAGGACGGCGGACGAGCTGTTGAACGGGAAGGACAGCATCTCGCCCTTGCTGGTCGAGTAGTAGCCGACGATCGCCGGCAGGTAGGAATTCGGGTCGAACTTCTCGCCGGCCTCCTTCATCATCTCCTGCACCGGCTTGATCGCGCCCTTGGCGGCCATCATGGTGGCGGTGCCGACCTCGAACACCTGCATGATGTGCGGCGCGTTGCCGGCGCGGAACGCGGCGATGCCGGCGTTCATCGTGTCGGCGTAGCTGCCCTTGAAGGTCGGCGTGACCTTGTATTCCTTCTGCGCGGCGTTGAAGTCGGCGGCCAGCTTCTCGATCACCGTGTTGTTGGCGCCGGTCATCGCGTGCCACCAGTGGATCTCGATCTGCGCGGCAGCGGGCAGGGCGCCGGCGGCGCACAGGGTCGCGGCCAGCGCGCCGGCGCCGGCAAGACGGATCGTGGTCGTCATGGGTGTTTTTCTCCTCCCGAAGGCCTGTCGGCATCGAGCGTCATGACCTTATTCGCAGGTCCGCCGCAGGCATGTGACTGGATGATGACGTTTTTGTTGCAATCCGTCCAGAAGGGTGAGCCTTGGCAGGAGCGCCGACGCGGCCGGTCGACCCGGCGGTCAGGTCCCGGCGAGTCGCAATCGATGCCGGTGCGACCGTTCGAAGTGCCACAGGATCGCGATGCTGGCCGCCGCCGCGAAGAAGCACCACACCGACACGAAGGCCTCGCGATAGAAGCCGTAGGACACCGTGGCGCCGACGAGCACGATCGCACCGAGCACGATCACGGTGCGGTGCGACGAGAGCAGCAGTGGCAGCGCCGTCGCCGCGAGATAGACGAAAAGGGCGAAGTCGGAACCCTTGTATCCCGTCGCATAGGCGATGTGTCCGTCCAGAATGCGCGCGCTCGCCGGCTGGCCGAGGATCCACCAGCCCATCCAGGCGCCGACGCCGACGCCCGCGGCAAGGCACAACGCGATCAGACGCCGGCGGCGCCGGTCGGGTTCGACCAGCAAGACGGCAGTCGGCGCGTAGATCGGCCAGAACACTTCGGCGAACAGCAGGAACAGCAGCGTCAGCCCGCTCGCGTCCGCTCCTTCCGGTGCGACCGGCAGGCGAAGCCAGAGCAGGCCTTCGACCGCCTGTTGCATGCCGAACAGGACAGGTGTCGCCGCCAGCGGCAGCGCGCGCCGCTCCTCGGCCCGGCTGAGCGTGACGACGCCGACGGCGCCGGCTGCACCCGCTGCGACGAAGCTGGCCGTAGCCGAGAAACACATGGCTTGTCTTTCGAACCGGACAAAGCCCGATCCTGGCGCAAGCAGCGCGTGCAAGCCAGTCTGTCCGGCGTCGCCTTGCCGGCGCGCCGCGGCGCCGGCAAGATCGCGCGCGAACCACGAACCCGAGGAGGAATCCCATGGCCGACGCGACCTCGCCCTTCAGCCCCAACCGCGTGTCCTGGTCGGGCGAGAACCCGGGCATCTATCTGAAGGACAGCGCCGACGGAAAGTTCACCGCGCTCGCGTCGTTCTTCCGCGTCGTGCTGTCGCCGCACGGGCCGGGAAAGGCCGTTGTCGTCTGCGCCGCGCCCGATCAGTCCGGCGGTCCTGCCGCGGGCAACTTCGTCATCGCGGACAATGAGCCTCTGGCGCGTTGGCTGGTGAGCGACTTCGTGTCCCATTTCGGGGTCTTCAAGGACAAGCCGGCGCTGAAGGGTCTCGGCTTCCTGAAGCTCGACAAGGCCGAGACCAGCGGCGACATCCGATCGAGCTGGACCGAGCGCGTCAGCGGCGGCGGGCGCAGCGTCGAGATGACGTGGAGCAGGCTCGGCCAGCCCGTCTGCGTCGACGTGCCGCCGGTGCAATCCGCCACCGGTCGGCACCAGATGTACAGCCTGTTCGTCAATGCCGAGACGGCCACGCTGAAAGTCGACAGCAAGACCCTGCCGGGCGGCGTCTACGCGCGCCCGTTCTTCGGCCGCCAGGGCCGCACCGCGTTCCTCGCTTTCTCGGAGACCTGGCTCGAGCCGGTGTGAATCGGCGCGGTTCGGGCCCGGTCCGGGCGCGTGGAGGCGCTGCCGTAGTCCAAGCCCGTGCCCTGTTCGCCGGCTCCGCGGTCCTGAACCGGACGGCGGAGCCGAGCGACCGCCGCGCGCCTAGCCCTCGGGATACGGCGCGGTCCTTGTCATGTCGGCGCCGGTCATTCCGGCCCTTCTCAGGCCCTCGATCACCGCGGCGATGATGCTCCGGTGCACGTTGCGCCGCTCCAGGTCGGCGACGACGCGATCGCCGTAGCCCGGGTCGATCTCGCGGATGCGCTCGACCTCCGCGGACGCCTCCTGCCGGTTGCCGAGCTGCGCATGGGCGATCGCCCGCAGCATGTGCGGGTAGATGATCCTGGGCATGTCGATCTTCTGCGCCTCGACGAGCGCGTCGCGATAGGCGCCGTGCATGTAGTGGTGCAGCGCGAGCGGGACGCGGTAGGCGCTCGACTCGGCCGGGTTGCGGGCGAAGGCTTCCCGGACCAGGGCCAGTCCGGCATCCCAATCGCCGGTCAGGCACAGCCTGGTCCCGAGATCGCCCATGATGTCGGTGTCGTAGGGGTTCAGAGCGAGGGCGGTGCGCGCGGCCTCGAAGCTGCGCGGCACGTCCTGCATCATCCACAGCGCCAGGTGGCGCGCCTTGTACCCGGCGGCGGTCCTGGGCGCGAGCTCGACCGCGCGATTGGCCAGCTCGAGCGCGCGCGCAAGCGGGTTCTCGCCCAGGACGCCGTCGTCGAACTTGAACCGGTAGGCGTCGATGTGGATGAACGCGAGCGCGGCGAAGGCCTCCGCGTAGTCCGGGTCGCGCGCCACGGCGCGCTGGAGGCATTCCCGCACGGCCTCGTAGCGTTCGGCCGCCAGTTTGCGCCAGTAGAGGTGGAAATGCAGGACGCATTCATAGGAGGAGAACGACTGCGGCGGCTTGCCTTCCGTCTCGCGCGCCTTCGCGGTGAACATCACGCCGTAGGGCTGCGCGATCGCCTGCACGACGCGATCGGCGATCGCCTCGCGAACGCCAAGCACGTCCGATGCCTGGAGCGCCGTGTCGAAGCGCTCGGACCAGAGAACCCGGCCGCGTTTCGCGTCGATCAGCGTTACGGTCGCGCGGAACCGGCCGGATGCGAGGGCGACCGCGCCGCTCAGCAGGTAGTCGACCTTCAGCTCCCGGGCTACGTCGCGATGGTCCGCACCGGCCGGGTAGTGGAAGCTCGTGCCGGGCGCGAACACGAACAGTTCCTGGAACCGGGTCAAGCCGACCGTGATGTCGCGCGCAAAGCCGGTCGCCACGGCGGAGTCTTGCCCACCGTCGCTCTCGTCCTCGAACGGGATGACGAAGATCGCGGGGCCGCGCCTTGCCTCGGCTGGCCGAAGCGCGTCGCCGTCGAAGGGAGCCAGGCCCGACTGAAAGGCAGCGATGGCCCATGCCGCCAGGGCGACGGCCAGTACGGCGGCGGGCAGCGCGATGGTCCTGATTGCGACCGATCTACGTTTTCCGGGCGAGGGCTCGGAAGCTGGGATGACGAGCGGCGTGGCCGACGTGGATTCCTCGCCCGGCGGATCAGCGACGAGCCGTTCGAAGGCCGGGACATAGGCGCCCTTCGGCACCCGGATCCGCAGCGGGTCATGCCGGCCGGCCGTCAGGTAGTAGCGTTCGAGCGATCGCCGCAATCGCCCGGCTTCGATGCGGATGATCGGGTCGAGCTGCGGATCGAAGTCGTTGCCGCGGCCGAAGACCTTGGTGGCGATCAGGTAGGCCTTTATTCGCTCTGCCCTGCCGGCGAGCGTCTCCTCCACGATGAACGCCAGAAACCGTCTATTCCGCTCCGATGCGTCGAATGCGTCGCTGGCGAGAATGCGCTCGAGTTGCGCCCTGATCCCGCTCGGTTTCGGCGCGACGGACCCTGCGTCCGGCAGGGTTGGCCGCGCGGCTTGTTCCGTCGTCTGAAACATCAATGAAAACAGTGTCTTAGGTTGTGCCGCCGCGTCGCCATTAACCGTAACGTACTCGCCCCGTCATGGCAATTCACGGGAAGATGCCATGCGGTCCCGGTGAAGCCTTCTGGCGATCATGGCGGAAGTGTACGACCTCAAAGCGCCGCTGGCGGCAGTAATGCGCGACTTTCCGAGCCAGCGCGCGCGCATCGAAGCGCTCGCCGCGATATCGGAGGAATTCAGGATGCTTTGCGATGACTACGCCCTGACGGCGGCCACCCTGCGCCGGCTGCTGGCATCCGAGGGTCGCGCGGATCCGGCATGGATACGCGATTATCGCGAGATTCTGTCCGGCCTTGCGCGCGAAATCGCCGTGGTCCTCGCCGATGCCCGATTGCGCTGAGGACGGAAATCCGCAACGGCTCACCGCTCAACAACTCGTGAACTGTCATGCTCCAGGCGCGCGCGACGTCTGCCATGTTGACCCATGTCAAGGCGCTGTTCGGGCGCGACCAATAGCCTTAACATTCTTCGCAGATTTGCCGCCAAGCCTGCCCGATGAAAGGGAGCCAGTCGGATGACCCGATCGATTGCGAACAAGCCTGCGGCGACGAGACCGGCTCCTGGCCCCATGCCGTGGGGCAACGGAGCCGCCGGCGATCTCGCCGAGTACACCATCGACGCGGTCCAGCGCGGCATTCTCTACCTCGACGTCCTGCGCAAGCGCGGCAACCAGTTCGTCGAGCACTTCAAGGAAGGCAAGCCGCCGGTCCTGGCGTTCGACTACAAGACGATCATGGACGGGCGCCAGCTCGATCGCCCCGTCAACTACGCGCTGCTCCAGATCATCCCGAAGGAGGGGACCAAGGTCGACCCGTCCAAGCGGCCCTTCGTCATCTTCGACCCGCGCGCCGGCCACGGGCCCGGCATCGGCGGCTTCAAGGAAGCGAGCCAGGTCGGCGTCGCGATGCGGGCGGGGCATCCCTGCTACTTCGTCAGCTTCTTCCCCGATCCGGTTCCCGGCCAGACGATCGAGGACGTCGGCCGCGCCGAGGTGCAGTTCGTGCGCAGGGTCATCGCGCTGCATCCCGAGGCGGAGGACAAGCCGGCGATCATCGGCAACTGCCAGGCCGGCTGGGCGATCATGCTGATGAGCGCCGCCGCGCCCGATCTCGCCGGCGTGATCTGCATCGCCGGCTCGCCGCTGTCCTACTGGGCGGGTGCGAAGGGCCAGAATCCGATGCGCTACGCCGGCGGCATGCTGGGCGGCAGCTGGACGGCGGCGCTCGCCAGCGACCTGGGCGCCGGGCGCTTCGACGGCGTGAACCTGGTGTCGAACTTCGAGAACCTGAACCCGGCCAACACGCTGTGGTCGAAGCAGTACCACCTCTACGCCAACGTCGACACCGAGGAGCAGCGTTACCTCGAGTTCGACCGCTGGTGGGGCGGCCACTTCTTCATGACCGGCCCGGAGATCCGCTTCATCGTCGACGAGCTGTTCGTCGGCAACAAGCTGGCGCGCGGCGACGTCGCCCTGTCCGACGGGCGCCGGCTCGACCTCAAGAAGATCCGCGCGCCGATCGTCGTGATCGCCTCCTGGGGCGACAACATCACGCCGCCGCAGCAGGCGCTGAACTGGATCCTCGACCTCTACAACAGCGTCGACGAGATGCGCGCCAACGAGCAGGTGATCGTCTACTCCCTGCACGAGACCATCGGCCATCTCGGCATCTTCGTGTCGGCCAAGGTGGCGCTCAAGGAGCATGCCCAGTTCGTCAACGCGGTCGACCTGATCGAGATCCTGCCGCCGGGCCTCTACGAGATGGTGATCGAGGAGCGGCGCACCGAGGACGCCGGCACCGCGCGGGAGCACGATACCTACGTGGTGCGGTTCGAGGAGCGCACGCTCGACGACATCCGGGTCCTGGACGACGGCCGCAAGGACGAGGAGACGTTCGAGACCGTCGCCCGGGTGTCCGAGATCAACGAGGGGCTCTACGACACCTTCGTGGCGCCCTGGGTGCGCATGGCCGCCAATCCGCTTTCCGCGGACCTGATGCGCCTCATGCAGCCGTCGCGGATCGAGCGCCTGGCGTATTCCGACCTCAACCCGGCGATGTGGGGCGTGAAGATGCTGGCCGACATGGTGCGCCAGCAGCGCCAGAAGGCGGCGCCGGACAATGCGCTGATCCAGGCGCAGGAGGCGGCGTCGGCGCAGATCGAGAAGACGCTCGACGGGTGGCGCGACATGCGCGACGGCGCGATCGAGCGCCTGTTCTACGCGATCTACGATTCGCCGCCGATGCGGGCGATCGCCGGGCTGGCGGCGCCGCATGCCGACGCGCGCAAGCCGCGCCGGCACGACGATGCGCTGGAGGCCCTCTTGGCGGCCAAGATCGCCGCGATCCGCGAGCGCATAGACAAGGGCGGCTTCCCCGAGGCCGTGATGCGCATCCTGATGGCGGGCATCTCCGCCCAGCGCGCGATCGGCGCGGACGGCGTGGCGGTCGCCCGCGAGGCCAAGCAGCGCCATCCCGTCTTGAGGCGCCTGACCAAGCAGCAGGTGAAGGCGATGGCGAAGGAGCAGGCCTTCATGCTGGCGCACGAGCGCCAACGCGCGCTCGACGCGCTGCCCAAGCTGCTGCCGACGCGCGAGCAGCGGCGCGACGCGCTCGCCTTCGTGCATTCCATCGTCAAGGGCCGTGGCCGGCTGCGGCCGGAGGCCGCTGCCACGCTCCGCCGGATCGAGCAGATCCTGGGAACGGCGCCGGCGCGCCTGGCCGCCAAGCCCGCGTTGCCGCGGCTGGCGCCGCCCGCCGGCCCATCGACCCGCACCCGTCGCAAGCAGCGCCGCAGCGCTCCGACCGGGAAGCAGCCGCAGCCCGCCGCAGAGATACCGCAAGGAGAGACCGCGACATGAGCAAGCCGACCGACCTGATCACGCCGGACCAGCTGCGCGAGATCGCCCATCAGCGCGAGATGGAGAAGCTCAACGAGATCCTGGCCGCGCGCGGCAAGGCCGAATCCGAGGCGAAAGACCTGTACAAGGCCTTCATGGAGCGCGAGATCCACCCCGACGTGAAGCGCCGCGTGTCCGACGCGGTGCGTCGGGCCGCGGAACGCGGCGAGCGCCAGGTGCTGGTCCTGCAGTTCTCGAGCGAATGGTGCTCGGACAAGGGGCGCGCGATCAACAACAACGAGCCGGACTGGCCGAGGACGCTGACCGGTTTCGCCAAGCGGGCGATGGAATACTACGAGAAGGAGCTGCGTCCGGTCGGCTACAAGGCGCATGCGCAGATCCTCAACTATCCCGGCGGCATGCCGGGCGATGTCGGCTTCTACCTCGCCTGGTAGGCGCCGACCGGAGGTCGAGATGCAGAACGCAGAGACTGCCGCGGCGCCGCCCCGCCGGCATGGCGCCTACGAGCGTCTGATCGCGCGCTGCCAGGGACTGGAGCCGGTCGCGACCGCCGTCGCGCATCCCTGCGATCGATCGTCGTTGGAGGGCGTGGTCGACGCCGCGGCGGCGCGGATCATCGCGCCGATCCTGGTCGGCCCGGTAGCCAAGATCAAGGCGGCGGCCGCGGCGGCGAAGCTGGACATCTCGGCCTTCCGCCTGGTCGATGCCGCCCACAGTCACGAGGCCGCCGAGAAGGCCGTCGCGCTGGTGCGCGCCGGCGAGGCCGAGGTGCTGATGAAGGGCAGCCTGCACACCGACGAGCTGATGGGCGCCGTGGTCAGGCGCGACACGGGCCTGCGCACCGGCCGGCGCCTCAGCCATTGCTTCGTCATGGACGTGCCAACCTATCCGAAGCCGCTCATCATCACGGACGCCGCGATCAACATCGCGCCGACGCTGGAAGAGAAGGTCGACATCGTCCAGAACGCGATCGACTTCGCCCAGGCGCTCGGCAAGGAGCGGCCGCTGGTCGCGGTCCTGTCGGCGGTCGAGACCGTCAATCCGAAGATCCCCTCGACGATCGAGGCGGCGGCGTTGTGCAAGATGGCCGAGCGCGGCCAGATCACCGGCGGCCTGCTCGACGGGCCGCTCGCCCTCGACAACGCCATCAGCGAGGAAGCGGCGCGCATCAAGAAGATCGAGTCGGCGGTCGCCGGCAAAGCCGACATCCTGCTGGTGCCCGACCTCGAGGCCGGCAACATGCTGGCGAAGAACCTGACCTTCCTGGCCGGCGCCGATGCCGCGGGAATCGTGCTGGGCGCGCGCGTGCCGATCATCCTGACCAGCCGCGCCGACAGCGTGCGCACGCGCATGGCGTCCTGCGCGGTCGCGGCGCTCTACGCCCGGGCGCGCCGCGCATCGCGGCCCGTGCCGGCGGCCTGAGATCGCCATGGCCGACGCGATCCTCGTGCTGAACGCGGGCTCCTCGAGCCTGAAGTTCCGCGTCTACGCGGTCGACGCCGTGGGCAAGCCGAACCTGATGGCGAAGGGGCAGGTCGAGGGGCTCGGTGTGCGTCCGCGGTTCGCCGCCAAGGACGCCAGCGGCGCGACGCTCGCGGACGAGACGCTGTCGAAGGACAAGCTGACCGGCCACGCCGACGCGCTGGCGCAGCTTGCGACCTGGCTGCGGTCGCGCTACGGCGGCAGCCGGCTGCTCGCGGTCGGCCATCGCGTCGTGCATGGCGGCGTGAAGTACGCCGCGTCGGTCGCGGTGAGCGACGCCGTCCTGGCGGACCTCGAGCGCCTGGTGCCGCTCGCGCCGCTGCACCAGCCGCACAACCTGGCCGCGATCCGCGCGGTGCAGGCGCGGCTGGCCGGCGTGCCGCAGGTCGCCTGCTTCGACACCTCGTTCCATCGCGGCCATCCCGAGCTGGCCGACCGCTTCGCGCTGCCCGAGGCGCTCTATGCCGAAGGCGTGCGTCGCTACGGCTTCCACGGCCTGTCGTACGAGTACATCGCCCAGGCATTGCCGCGCGTGGCGCCCGACATCGCCGGCGGCCGCGTGGTGGTCGCGCATCTCGGCAGCGGCGCCAGCATGTGCGCGCTCAAGGCCGGCAAGAGCGTCGACAGCACGCTCGGCTTCACCGCGCTGGACGGCTTGCCGATGGGAACGCGCTGCGGCGCGATCGATCCCGGCGTCCTGCTGTACCTGATTGCCGAGAAGGGCATGAGCGCCAAGGCGGTCGAGCGCCTGCTCTACAAGGAAAGCGGCCTCGTCGGCCTGTCCGGCGTCAGCAACGACGTGCGCGACCTGCTGGCGAGCGACAAGCCGGGCGCAAGGCTGGCGCTCGACTATTTCGTCTACCGCATCAACCGCGAACTGGGCGCGCTGGCGGCGGTTCTCGGCGGACTCGACGGGATCGTCTTCACGGCCGGCATCGGCGAGAACTCGGCCGAGATCCGCGCCCGCGTGTGCCGCGCGGCGGCATGGCTCGGCATTGCGCTGGATGAAACTCGAAACCGCGCGGGCGGCCCGCGCATCACGGCGGACGGCTCGGCCGTGTCCGCCTGGGTCATACCGACCGACGAGGAAGGCATGATCGCCGCCCACACGCTCGCGCTGGTCGGCCGGCCGACCCGGGCCGCGTCCTGAAGCGGGACACCGCATGGAGAGACCGATGTTCGACAAGCTGAAGCTGCGCACGCTGGAAGGCAAGAAGGGGCTGGTGATCGGCATCGCCAACGACAAGTCGATCGCCTATGGCTGCGCCAAGGCGTTCCGGCTGTACGGCGCCGAGCTGGCGACGACCTACCTCAACGACAAGGCCAGGCCGCATGTCGAGCCGCTCGCGCGCGAGCTCGAATGCCCGATCTTCATGCCCTTGAACGTCGAGGTCGAGGGGCAGATGGAGGCGGTGTTCGACGCGATCCGCCAGAAATGGGGGCGTCTCGACTTCGCGCTGCATTCGATCGCCTTCGCGCCGAAGGCCGACCTGCACGGCCGCGTCGTCGACTGCTCGCGCGCCGGTTTCCTCAAGGCGATGGACGTGTCGTGCTACTCGTTCCTGCAGATGGCGCGGCTGGCCGAGCCGCTGATGAAGGAGGGCGGCACGCTCTTCACGATGAGCTACTACGGCGCCGAGCGCGTGGTCGAGAACTACAACGTCATGGGGCCGGTCAAGGCGGCGCTGGAGGCGACGGTACGCTATGCCGCGGCCGAACTCGGCAAGAAGGGGATCCGCGTGCACGCGATCTCGCCCGGCCCGATCGCCACCCGTGCGGCCTCCGGCATCGCCGAGTTCGACGAGCTGCTGGAGCGCGTGGCCGCCCAGGCGCCGGCGGGCCGCTTGGTCACGATCGAGGAGGTCGGCATCGCCTGCGCCGGCTTGGCCACCGACGGCGCCAAGCTGATCACCGGCGACCGCCTCTATATCGACGGCGGCTACCACCTGATCGGCTGATTTGCGCGGCGTCGGCTCTTGAAAAGCGAGCCGGCCCGGGGGAGCGGTGACATGCAAGGACTGCGCAAGATCGGCTATCGGCGCGGCGGGACGGCAGCGATGCTTCTGGTCGCGCTAGAGCGTCGGACGCTCATGTGGGGTCGCTGGCATATCCGTCGTGACGAAAGA
>CAZLBB010000115.1:10194-18253 GCA_964557415.1 uncultured Rhodospirillaceae bacterium | reverse complement strand
GGCGTCGAGGCCGCGCGCCAGCGCGCCGAGGAGGTCGCAGCGGCCGGCGCCGACGCGGCCCGACGCCTGGCGGCGTCGCTGGCCGAGGGCGAGGAAGCCGCGCGCCGCCACGCGCAGGCGATCGCCGAGACGGGCGAGGCCGCGGCGCGCGGCGTCGGCGAGCGCTTCGCCGTTACCGCGTCGGGCGTCGCCGAGGAGGCGCAGAAGCTCGAGCAGCGCATCGAGGACGCAGCCACGCGCATCGCCGTGCGGTTCGTCGAGAGCGGCGGCGAGATCCGCCGCGCCTCCGACGGCATGACCGAGCAGGCGGACGCCGCGGCCGCGCGCATCGCCCAGCGCTTCGCCCAGAGCGGCGACGAGATCCGGCGCCAGGGCGAGGACGCTGCCGCCGCCGCCGAGGCGCAGATCGCGCGCATGGCCGCCGCCGTCGCCGGCAGCGGCGAGGAGATGCGCCGGCGCATCGAGGCGCTCGCGACCGAGTCCGCCGCCGCGTCGCACCGCATCGCCGAGGCCTTCGCCGTCGGCAACGACGAGCTCCGGCGCGAGAACGAGCAGGCCGTCGCCGAGGGCGAGGCCGCCGTGTCGCGCTGGCGCAAGGCGCTGGCCGGCGGCGTCGAGGAGATTCGCTTCCACGCCGATCGCCTGGCCGGCGAGACCGCGGGCACGGCCGAACGCATCGCCGCCGAGTTTGCGACGGCGCTCGATGGTCTCAGGCAGCAGGGCGAGCGCATGGTGACCGACGTCTCGGGCTCGGCCCAGATGATCACTGCCAATTTCGAGCGCGCCGGCGAGGAACTGCGGCAGAAGGCCGACGACATCGCCGCCGGCGTGGCGACGGCGGGACAGAAGCTGCACGCCGAGCTCAGCCGCGTCGGTGCGCTCCTGTCGCAGAATACGCAGCTATTGGCCGAGGAATCGACCGCCGCCGCCGCGCGCATTGCCACCAGCTTCACCGAGCAGTCGGGCCGCATCCGCGCCGAGTCCGATGCGCTGGTAGGGCTCTCGACCAAGGCCGCGGCCGAGATCGGCGACCTGGGCGCGGCGCTCGGCCGCCACGTCGCGGTGCTCGCCGCGGCGTCGGAGCGCGCCACCGCCAAGGTGGCGAGCGCGGGCGAGGGGCTGCGCGCGCAGTCCAACATCCTGATCGAGGCCGCCGACCTCGCCGGCGCGCGCGCCACCGCGATCGGCGAGGCCATGCGCGACTACGCGCGCGACATGACCTCGGCCACCGACCGCGCCTCGGCCAGCGTGCGCGAGCTGAAGGAGACCTTCGTCGACAACCGCCATCAGCTCGACGAGACCGCGGCGCGCGCGACGGCCCAGGCCCGCGCCATCGCCGACGCGCTGGAGCGTCAGGCCGCCGCGCTGAACCTGGCGGCGGACCAGGCGGCGCAGCGCTCGGCCGAGACGCGCGACAACCTCAGGCTCGAGACCGAGACGATCCTCAATGTCAGCGAACGCGCGTCTGGCCGCGCCACCGACCTGCGCCAGGACTTCCAGCGCTTCGGCGAGGAGATCGCGGTCACGACCGACCGCGTCGCCGCCAAGGGACGCGAGATCTTCGAGACCTATCGCGAACACGCGCATGCGCTGTTCGACCGGTCGGACGAGCTCTTGAGCCGCATCGAGGGCGCCGGCGAGGCGCTCGGGCGGCAGTCGAGCCAGCTCGTCTCCGCGACCGACCTCGCCACCGGCCAGGTGCGTGCGGCGGTCGAGGACCTCGACCGGCGCACCGGCGAGCTCGCGCAGCGCACCGAAACGACGCTCGTGCGCGTGCAGCAGCTGGGCGAGACGCTGCATCTTGAGGCCGAAGCAATGGGTACGGCAGCCGATGCCGCCGCCGGTCGCATGGCCGAGGCGGGCGAGGCCTTGCGCGCGCGCGGGCGCGACCTGGCCGACGCCTACGGCCAGGCGGCCGCACGGCTGCGCCAGCTCTCCGACGGTTTCTCGGGCCAGGCGGTATCGCTCGCCGAATCGACCGAGCGCACCGCGGCGCGCGTCGGCGAGATCGACAAGGCGGTGCGCGAGCAGGCCACGGCCATGATCCAGGCCGCCGAGCAGGCGGTCGACCGCGCCAGCCGCGCGACCGACGCGTTCCGCAGCCAGGCCGAGACCCTGAAGAAGTCGAGCGAGCTGGCGCTCGCCCAGATCAACGCGATCGAGGACAAGAAGGCCGAGGCGCGGCGCGACGCGTTCCTGCGTTCGGCCACCTACGTGGTCGACAAGCTCAACTCGCTCGCGATCGACCTCAACCGCGTGCTCGACGCCGACATCCCGCGCAGCGTGTGGAAGGCGTTCTACGACGGCGACAAGACCGCCTTCACGCGCCGCCTGCTCGGCAGCCCGCAGATCAAGGAGCTGGCCGAGATCAAGCGCAAGTTCGAGACCGACACGGACTTCCGCAGCTACGTGTCGCGCTATATCAACGAGTTCGAGGCGCTGATCGACCAGACCCGCAAGTGGGACTACGACAACCTGATTTCCTCCGCCTTCATCAGCGCCGATATCGGCAAGCTCTACGCGCTGCTCTGCCGCGCGCTGGAACGCCAGATGCGGTGAGACTCCGTTCCGTCCCCCCAGAACGGGAGGGGGCGACGAGAACAGGTGTGGATAACTCGCCAGCGGCAATTCAACGGGCGCGTTGCCACGGCGGCGGGCGCGGGCTAGCCTGCCGGGAACAACACCAATCGGAGCAGGGCACTTGCGGGCCAGGTTGGCCCAGCGCTTATATATGGGCGCGCTGTCCGCGCTCATGTGCTTGGCCGCCGCTGCGGCGGCGGCGCAGGGCATCAAACTCGGGGCGTCCTCGACGCCCGACAGGCGTGTCGCGCTGGTGGTCGGCAACTCGGCCTACCGCGACATGCCGCTGCGCAACTCCGCCAACGACGCCCGCGCGATGGCGGCGAAGCTGCGCGCCCTGGGCTTCGATGTCGTGCACCAGGAGGACCTGACGCGCGCGCAGATCGGCGCCGCGGTCGCCGAGTTCGTCGCCAAGATCAAGCCCGACAGCGCGGCGTTGTTCTACTACGCCGGCCACGGCATGCAGTCGAACCTGCGCAACTACCTGATCCCGACCGACGCCGAGGTGCCGTCCGAGGCGGCGCTGCCCTTCGTCGGCATCGACGCGGCGCAGCTGGCCGAGCAGATGGACCGGGCCGGGGCGCGCGTGAAGTTCGTCATCCTCGACGCCTGCCGCAACAACCCGTTCGAGCGCCGGCTGCGCGGCGGCACGGGCCGCGGCCTTGCCAAGATGGATGCGGCGCGCGGCTCGATGATCGCCTTCGCCACGGCGCCCGGCAGCGTCGCAGCCGACGGCGAGGGCGAGCACGGCGTCTATACCGAGGCGCTGCTCGACGCGCTGTCGGTGCCGGGCTTGAAGGCGGAGGAAGTGTTCAAGCGCGCGCGCGAGCAGGTGATCGAGGCGACGCGCGAGCAGCAGACGCCATGGGAGCAGTCCTCGCTCGTCGGCGACTTCGTCTTCAACCTGGGTGGCGTGTCGGCGCCGCCGGCGCCGGCCGCCCAGGCCGACCGCGAGGCGCTGTTCTGGCATTCGATCCAGGCGAGCGCCAACGCCTCGGATTTCGCCGCCTATCTCAAGCGCTACCCGCAGGGCGAGTTCGCCCAGCTGGCGCAGAACCGGCTGGCGGCGCTGTCCTCCGGCCAGGCCGATGCCGGGCGCGCGCCGTCGCGCGGCGAGCGTGCGCTCGAGCCGGTCGACAAGGAGCTCGTCGCCCGCGCGCCGGCCCGCGTGCGCGAGGCGCCCGATCTCAAGGCGCGCCAGATCGCCACGCTGCGCGAGGGCGAGATCGCGCGCGTGCTGGCGCGGGTCAAGGGCGAGAACTGGTACCAGGTCGCGCTGAAGGACCAGGTGTCGGGATTCGTCGCCGTGTCGCTGCTGGAAGATCCCGCGAGCTACCGCAGGCGCAAGGAGGACGAGCGCAGGGACGAGCCGGCGGCGCCGGCGCGGGCGGAGGTCGCCATGCTGGCGCCAACGCAGCCCGACTCGGGTGCGCCGTTCCGCGATTGCGAGGCCTGTCCGGAGCTGGTCATGGTGCCGGCGGGCAGCTTCACCATGGGCGCGAGCCTGGCCGACCGGATCGAGACCAAGGAATCGAGCGAGATGCCGCCGCGCCTGGTGACGATCGCCAGGCCGTTCGCGCTCGGCCGGTTCGAGGTGACCTGGGCGCAGTTCCAGGTCTGCATCGACGAGCGCGCGTGCTGCCTGGGCGGTACGCGCTGCAAGGCGATGAGCGACGACGGCTGGGGTGCTGCGATCCAGGACGACAAGCGGCCGGCCGCCGGCCTTTCCTGGGAGGACGCGCAGGACTATGTCGCCTGGCTCGCGCGCCGCACCGGCAAGCGCTACCGGTTGCCGAGCGAGGCGGAATGGGAATATGCCGCGCGCGCCGGCACGACGACGACGCGCCATTGGGGCGACGACCTGCAGGAGATCTGCAAGCACGCCAACCTGCTCGACAAGGCGTTCCGCCGCAAGCGCTGGCTCGCCTTCGACGCGGCCGAGTGCGACGACGGCTATGCCGGGCCGGCGCCGGTCGGCAAGTTTCCGCCCAACGCGTTCGGCCTGCACGACATGCTCGGCAACGTGTTCGAATGGGTCGAGGATCGCTGGCATCCGGACTATGCCGGCGCGCCCGAGAACGGCTCGGCCTGGGAACGCGGCGGCGACGAGGGCAGGCGCGTGCGCCGCGGCGGCTCCTGGGACAAGTCGCGCTCCGGCGTGCGCGCCGCCTATCGCACGTCGGATTCGCCGACCTTCCGCGACCGCGACACGGGCTTCCGGGTGCTGCGCGAGCTGCCGTGAGTCAGGCGGCCGCGACGATACGGGGATCGCCTTCCGCCACCACGCGGTTGCGGCCTTCGCTCTTGGCGCGATAGAGCGCGGCGTCGGCGGCGGCGATCAGGCTCGCTTCCGCCTCGCCGCGCACGGGCTGCCGGACGGCGATCCCGATGCTCACCGATAGCTTGCCGTCGACGCCCTGCGGATGCTCGATCGCCAGTGCATGGATGCCACGGCGCAGCTCGTCGGCGATGTGGCGTGCGCCCGTCCGGTCGGTGTCCGGCAGGATCATGGCGAACTCCTCGCCGCCGTAGCGCGCCGGCAGGTCCGCCGGCCTGCGGGCCGCGGCGGCGATGGCCCGGGCCACGCGGCGCAGACAGTCGTCGCCGGCCAGGTGCCCGTGGGTGTCGTTGTAGGCCTTGAACCGGTCGATATCGATCATCAGCAGCGCCACGCCTGTCCTGTTGCGCGCCCCGCGCAGCCATTCGCGATTGAGCGTCGCATCGAAGAGACGACGGTTGGGCAGGCCGGTCATGGCATCGGTCTCGGCCATCGCCGCCATCTTGTCCTTCGTGCGGGCCAGCTCTGCATAAAGCAGCGTCATCGCGTGCAGCAGCGCGGCGAGCATGATCGCCGAGCCGCAGAGCCCGATCAGGTGGGCCGCATACCAGCCGAGCGTGAACCGCTCGGCAGCCACGACGATGAGCGCGGCATCCAGCAGCAGCGCGAACATCGCCACCGACAGCCACAGCTGGATGACGCTCTGTGCGCGCAACAGCCGGATCACGGCGGCCAGCACGGCGACGTTCAGGACAAGAATCGCGGGGGCGACGCCGGTGCCGATAGCCTTGCGGTAGTCGTTTCCTTCGATCAGCTGCGGCAGCGCGTCGTGGCCGACCAGGATCGCGGCGGACGCCGCGCCGCCGGATGCCAGCGTCGCGGCGAGGAACAGCCCCAGCACCGACGAAACGCGGTCCTGCGGCACGGGCGGCGTGCGGCGTCGCTCCATCGCCGCATAGGCGGCCACGAGCAGCGGGAAGGCGACGTGCCAGATCGCCAGCATCCAGGGGGCGGCCTGCTGCCCGAACGGCAGATGGCCGGCACCCAGGATCACGCCCGGCGACGCGACGGTGTAGCCGAAGGCGAACATGCTGCGCAGGACGAAGGCCGCGGCGAGCACGGGCATGGCCGGGGCGCCCGAAACGATGAACTGGCCGTAGAGGAGATAGGCGATGAACAGGTCGATCATCACCGCGGTGGTCAGCACCCCGGGCAGGAAGAATGGCAGGTTCGGCAAGCGGGTGCCGGCGAAGGGCAGGATCGCCGCCGCAAGCACGAACAGAACGACAGCGCCCAGCTGCGCCATGCGCACGGCGGTGGGGGTCGGCTGATTGGCGAAGAGGGCCGAGGTCGCCATGATCCGGGGATGATGCGTCGTGTCCGGTTAACGGTTTCTCCCAAGCCGGGGCGGTTTCCCGCGCTTTCGGGGCAAAATTTCCACAATATGGAATCTCACGCGTCGTAATACGGGCAATTCTGGCCGCTCCCTCTCGCTGGTACCCGATCGGCGGCCTGGGCCGAGGCCGCGCAAAGCCAGCGGAAAGGGGTCGACGAGCGGCGACCGCGTCAGCGCGCCGGTCCCGCCCAGGGTTCCGCCGCGAAGCCGAGGAACGACCGGAACCAGCCCGACCGCACCAGCGCCTTGGTCGCCGCGAGGTCGGGCGCCAGGAACCGGTCGCGGCCGAGGAAGCGGACCTTTCTGCGGATCGCCGCCATCGCTTCCTGCAGCTTGCGGCTGGTCTCGAGCGGCCTGCGGAACTCGACTCCCTGCGCCGCCGCCATCAGCTCGATCGCGACCACGCCGGCGGTGTTGTCGGCCATGTCGGCGAGGCGGCGCGCGGCGAAGGCGGCCATGCTGACATGGTCCTCCTGATTGGCCGAGGTCGGCAGGCTGTCGACCGACGCCGGATGGGCGAGCGACTTGTTCTCCGAGGCCAGCGCCGCGGCGGTCACCTGCGCGATCATGAAGCCCGAGTTCAGGCCGGGCTCGGCAACGAGGAAGGCGGGCAGGGTGCTCAGGTTCGCGTCGACCAGGAGCGCGATGCGTCGCTCCGACAGCGCGCCGATCTCGGCGATGGCCAGCGCCAGCGCATCGGCCGCCATCGCCACCGGCTGCGCATGGAAGTTGCCGCCGCTCAGGATCTCTCCCCCAGGTTTCCCATTGGCGCGCGGGAACACCAGCGGGTTGTCGGACACGGCGTTCGCCTCGCGCAGGAACACGCCGGCGGCAAATCCCATCAGATCGAGGCAGGCGCCCATGACCTGCGGCTGGCAGCGCAGGCTGTAGGGGTCCTGCACGCGGTCGCAATCGACATGCGAGCGGCGGATCGCGCTGCCGCGCACGAGCCTGCCGAGCAGGCGCGCGGCCCGGATCTGGCCGGGCTGGCCGCGCACGTCCTGGATGCGCGGGTCGAACGGCACGTCGCTCGCCAGCATCGCATCGCCCGACAGCGCGCCGGCGGTGATCGCGGCCGCGAACGCGTCCTCGGCCGCGAACAGCCCGGCCAGCGCGAGCGCGGTGGAAACCTGGCTGCCGTTGAGCAGGGCCAGGCCTTCCTTGGCGGCGAGCGTCAGCGGCTTCAGCCCGGCGCGTCTCAGCGCCGCCTCGGCCGGAAGCATGCGGCCGCGCAGGCGCGCCTCGCCGACCCCGAGCAGCACGGCCGCGAGATGCGCCAGCGGCGCCAGGTCGCCCGAGGCGCCGACCGAGCCCTTGGACGGGATGCAGGGATAGACCTCGGCGTTGACCAGCCGGATCAACGCCTCGATCACCGCCCGACGCACGCCGGAATGGCCGCGCGCCAGGCTCGCGATCTTCAGGACCAGGATCAGGCGCACGACCGCATCGGGCAGCAGCAGCCCGGTGCCGACCGCGTGCGACAGCACCAGCCGGCGCTGCAGCTCGGCCAGCTCGCCGCGCGGGATGCGCTTGCGCGCCAGGATGCCGAAGCCGGTGTTGAGCCCGTAGACCGCCTCGTCCCTGGCCGCCAGCCGGCGCACCGTCTCCGCGGCGGCGGCGACCCGCGGCCATGCGCGCCGGTCGAGCGCGACGCGGACCGGCTGCTCGCAGGCTTGGCGCAGCTGAAGCAGCGTCAGCCGGCCGGGGACGAGAGCGAGGCGGAGGGGCATGCTCGGGTTCCGTGGCTGCTGGGTGCAATACAGGCTATCCGATGTGCGGAGCCGCGTGCAAAGTTCGCCGTGCCG
>CAZLBB010000115.1:0-10184 GCA_964557415.1 uncultured Rhodospirillaceae bacterium | reverse complement strand
AGATCGTCGACGGCGAGCCCGTCGGCCCCATCCAGGTGCGCGCGCGGCCCGGCCCCGCCGCCCGAGCAGGGAGCACGCGCGCATAGTGGACGTCCGGAGGGAGGGGGCCGTATCGCCGGCGGGGGGCGGGCACGGCGGCGGCGCGATCGCCTCGATCTGGGTCATGGCTCTGCTGGAGCTCGCGGGCCGATCATCCAACAGCAATCCTGTGCGATACCAGCCGATCCGGCCGACGATGCCGGGCCGCAACCGGGAGACGACGTTGAGCTTCAAGCGAGTCCTGATTGCCGTCGATAGCGAGCCGGTGGCCGCGCACGCCGCGGATATCGGCATCGCGCTGGCCCGTTCTCTTGGCGCCGACGTGGCGTTCGTCCACGTCGTCGACGCATCGCCTGGTTACGGTGCCGAAACGGGGCTCTCGCCCGGCGAGCTGACCGCTGCGGCCGAGCGGGAGGGCGAGCGGCTGCTGGAAGGCTTCCGGCTCCGTCTGTCGCTGCAACCGTCCGTGCTCGAATTCATCCAGGCGGGCGCACCCGACGCCGAGATCGCGAGAGCGGCCAAGGCGTGGCCGGCGGACCTCATCGTGATCGGCAGCCACGGGCGCGGCGGCGTGCAGCGCGCCCTGCTCGGCAGCGTGGCCGAAGGCGTGATGCGGCGCGCTCCGTGTCCCGTGCTGGTCGTTCGCGCCAAGGAATGACAGGCCTGAGGAGCGGATTGAAAGAGTGCCGGAACGTCCCATACCGCAGGGCGCGGCGGCCACGATCGCGGCGCCGGGGTCCGACACCGGCGTCGGCCGGTCGGACTTGCCGCGGCCGACCTACATCCTCTCTATATGCAGGCCCCCGTCGATGGCGAAGGCCTGGCCGGTGTTGAACGGGATCGCGCCCGCGGCCAGCGCGGCGACCGCGCCGCCGATGTCCTCCGGCTCGCCCCAGCGCGCCATCGGCACCAGCCCGCCCGGGATGCGGCGATCGTAATCCTCCTTGGCCGGCGCGGTCATGCCGGTGCGGATCACGCCCGGGCGGATCTCGTAGCAGTGGATGCGGTGCTCGGCTAGGCGCAGCGCAAACAGCTTGTTGAGCATGGCCAGCGCCGACTTCGACAGGCAGTACTCGCCGCGGTTGATCGCGGCGCTGACCGCGTTGATCGAGGAGATGGTCACGATCGAACGGTGCGGATCGCCGGGAGCGCGCGTCTCGCCTGCCATGCGCCGCGCCACGGCCTGGGTGAGAAAGAACGTGCCGCGCAGGTTGACCGAGAGCAGGCGGTCGAAGCTTTCCGGCGTCACCTCCAGCAGGTCGCCGCGCGTCGCCACCTGCACGCCGGCGTTGTTGACCAGGCAGTCGAGCGTGCCGAATTCCGACCACACGCGGTCGACCAGCGCGCCATGCGTGCCGATCGCGCCGATGTCCGCCTCAAGGAACGACACGCGCCGTCCTGCCTGCCTGACCGCCGCCATGGTCGCCTCGGCGTCGCGGTCGCGTTCGAGGTCGGCGAGCGCGACGTCGAAGCCGCGCGCGGCCAGCGCCGTCGCGATGCCGGCGCCGATGCCGCGCCGTCCGCCGGTCACCAGCGCGACCGGCGTTCTACTTGCTGCTGCTGCCATTGCATCTCCCCTCCCGGATGGGCGGCGACTGTGGCGCAAGACGGCGCGCGCTGGCAACGACCGGCATGGCCGGGCCGCAATGCCGCGGCAACATGGCTGCGGCACGTCTGTTGCACCGCGGTAGCGTCCTGGCTAGGGTCACTCGCCAGGGGCGCGCCGCTGCCGCGGCGCGTTGCCTCGCAGTCGAAGGAGGGGTCGATGTTGAGGTCAGGTTGTATCGCGGCTGCTGGCATGGCGCTGGCGGTCGCCCTGGGCGGCGGCAGCGCGCTGGCGCAGTCCGCGCCCAAGGTCGTGATCGGCATGAGCGGCTGGACCGGCTTCGCGCCGCTCACGCTCGCCAAGGAGAAAGGCATCTTCAAGGCGAACGGCGTCGACGTGGAGATCAAGAAGATGCCGGCGCAGGCGCGCCACGTCGCCATGGCGGCGGGCGAGGTGCAGGCGATCGCCACCACGGTCGACACGCACATCACCTATGTCGCCGCCAATGTGCCGGTCACGCAGGTGCTGATCATCGACAGCTCGACCGGCGGCGACGGCGTGATCGTGAAGGACGCGATCAAGACCTTCGCCGACCTCAAGGGCAAGACGGTCGGCGTCGATAACCCGGGCGCGGTGTCCTATTTCTGGTTCGCCTATCTCCTGAAGAAGAACGGCATGAAGATGGCGGACATGAAGGTCACCAATCTCGGGCCGCAGCCGGCGGCCAACGCCTTCGCCGCGGGCCAGGTCGACGCGGCCGTGACCTACGAGCCCTACATGGGCGGCGCGTTGAAGCAGACGCCGGGCGGCAAGATCCTGATCTCGTCGCGCGAGACGCCGGGCGTGATCATCGATACGCTGGCGATGCAGCCCGACTACATCAAGAAGAACCCGCAGGTCGTGCGCGCCATTGCCAAGTCGTGGTTCATGGCGCTCGAGCTGATCAAGCAGCAGCCGGCCGAAGCGAACAAGATCATGGGCGCCGACGTGAAGCAGTCGGCCGAGGATTTCGCCAAGTCGGCGGCGCTGGTCACCTGGTACGACAAGGTGATGAACGCGAACTACTTCACCTACACGCTGCCCGGCTTCATGAAGGAGACCGCCGACATCCTGCTCGAGGCCGGCGTGATCAAGAAGATGCCGGACCTCGCCGTGCTGGCGGATGGCGGGTTCTTGAACTGATCGTGGCTGCCGCAGCCGATCCGTGTTCGAACCGCTGAAACCGATACCCCCGGGGCGGCGCGCCGCCCTGGGGGTGCTGTTCTTCGTGCTGTTCTTCGCCGCCTGGGCCGGCGCCACGTTCGGCGGGCTCGTGAAGCCGCTGTTCCTGGCCGATCCGGTCAAGACGCTCAACGCCGGCGTCACGCTGTTCGCCGAGTTCGGCTTCGCCAAGGACATCGTGATGACGATCTGGCGCGTGGTCGGCGGATTCGTCATCGCCGCCGTGATCGGCGTGCCGCTCGGCATCGCGATGGGCGCGTTCAAGCCGGTCGAGGCCTTCTTCGAGCCGTTCATCTCCTTCGCGCGCTACCTGCCGGCCTCGGCCTTCATCCCGCTGCTGATCCTGTGGGCCGGCATCGGCGAGTCGCAGAAGCTGGCGCTGATCTTCATCGGCAGCTTCTTCCAGATCGTGCTGATGGTGGCGGTGACCGTGGGCGGCACGCGCATGGACCTGGTCGAGGCCGCCTACACGCTCGGCGCCGACCGCGTCAGCATCGTCCGGCGCGTGATCCTGCCGGCGGCTGCGCCGCAGATCGCCGAGACGCTGCGCCTCGTGCTCGGCTGGGCCTGGACCTACGTGATCGTCGCCGAGCTGATCGGCGCGTCGAGCGGCATCGGCCACATGATCATGGACTCGCAGCGCCTGCTCGACACCGGACAGATGATCTTCGGCATCGTGGTGATCGGACTGATCGGCTTGGTGTCGGACTTCCTGTTCAAGAGCCTGAACGAGCGCCTGTTTCCCTGGAACCTCGCGCGATGAGCCGCCTCAAGATCGAGGGCGTCGCGCGCGTCTTCCCGGGCGTGCGCAGGGGGCCGCCGACGCAGGCGCTGCAGCCGACCGACCTCGAGGTCGCCGACAACGACTTCATCGCCATCCTCGGGCCCTCGGGCTGCGGCAAGTCGACCCTGTTGCGGATCGTCGCTGGGCTCGACCAGCCGAGCGCCGGCCGGGTGCTGCTCGACGGCCAGCCGATCGCCGGGCCGGGGCCCGACCGCGGCATGGTGTTCCAGTCCTACACGCTGTTCCCCTGGCTCAGCGTCAGCGACAACATCGCCTTCGGCCTCAGGGAGCGCCGAGTGCCCAAGGCCGACCAGGACGCGACCGTGCGCCGCTACGTCGAGCGCACCGGGCTCCAGGGCTTCGAGAACCACTATCCCCGCATGCTGTCGGGCGGCATGCAGCAGCGCACGGCGCTGGCCCGCGCGCTCGCCAACGACCCGGCGATCCTGCTGCTCGACGAGCCGTTCGGCGCGCTCGACAACCAGACCCGCGCGCTGATGCAGGAGCTGCTGCTCGGCATCTGGGAGGCCGATCGCAAGACCGTGCTGTTCGTCACGCACGACATCGACGAGGCGATCTTCATGGCCAACCGCGTCGCCGTGATGTCGGCGCGTCCCGGCCGGATCAAGACCGAGCTCAGGATCGACCTGCCGCACCCGCGCCACTACCGGATGAAGACCACGCTCGAGTTTGCCGCCTACAAGGCGCGACTCACCGAGGAGATCCGCGAAGAGTCGATCCGCGCGGCGCAAATGGCGCCCTGACATTGCTTCGTCGCCAGGTTTGCGGTTGGATGTTCCGGCGTGCCCACCTCGTCCTTCGACAAGCTCGGGACGAGGAAACAGGGAGCTCTTTTTTTGACCTCATCCTGAGCTTGTCGAAGGATGGGGCGTCTCGGTCCTTCCGGTCATGAGCGAAGAGCAGCACCGCTTCTCCCCCGCCGCCTACGCCAACGTGCGCAAGCCGCTCAGCGAGGCGGAGACGCTGCCGACCTGGTGCTACACCTCGCCGGAGTTCTACCGGCGTGAGGTGGAGCGCATCTTCAGGCCGGCCTGGCGCCTGGTCGGACGCGAGGACGAGTTCGTCGGCGCCGGCGCCTATCGCACATTGGACACGTTCGCCGGGCCGGTGCTGGTGGTCCGCGGCGACGACGGCAGGCTGCGCGGCTTCGTCAATTCCTGCCGCCATCGCGGCGCGCTGCTCTTGGAGGGGCAGGGGCGATGCGGCGCCATCGTCTGCCCGTACCATGCCTGGAAGTACGATCTCGACGGCGCCCTGCTCGGCGCGCCGGCGATGGACAAGAGCCTCGGCTTCGACAAGCGCGCCAACGGGCTGATGCCGGCACGGCTCGAGACCTGGGGCGGTTTCGTCTTCGTCAACCCGAACCGCGACGCCAAGCCGCTCCTGGATGGCTGGGGCGACCTGCCCGAGGTCCTCGGCCCTTACCGCTTCGACGAGATGGTCGCGGTTCGCCGCATCGAGTTCGACGTCGCCTGCAACTGGAAGCTGCTGACCGAGAACGCGATGGAGGAGTACCACACCGGCACCGTGCATCGCGTGAGCCTCGGACAGCAGCAGGGCGAGGCGATCGAAACGCGGGGCGACTGGGATGCGCTGTTCATCAAGCAGGAGACGACGATCGCGCTGATGACGGGCGACACCTCGCCCTCGCCCTTCCCCTTCATCCAGGGCCTGCCGGACAGGCATCGCTCCGGCACGTTCTTCACCATGATCTATCCGTCGCTGCAGTTCGCCTGCACGCAGGACTGCATGTGGTATCTCGATTTCCAGCCGGCCGGGCCCGAGCGAACCAGGGTCTTGGTCGGCTTCTGCTTCCCGCGCACGACCGCGGCGCGGCCCGATTTCGCCGCCGTCGTCCAGCGCTACTACGCCCGCTGGGAGACCTCGATCGGCGAGGACAACGGCATCGGCGAGGTGCAGCAGAAAGGGCTTCGGGCCGCGGACCGCCCGCCCGGCCGCCTGTCCTGGAAGGAGCACCACGTGCACAAGCTCGCCAACTGGGTGCTCGACCGCGTGCTCGATCCGCCGGCGGAGGAGAAGAGGGCGGCGGAGTAGGGTGGAAGCGGCGCTACGCCGCCGCGAGCCGCTTCACGACCCGCCGATAGTCTGCCGCGATCCGCTCCGCATCGCGGTGGCGGCCGTCACGTGCGACCCACTGCCCGCCGGCCATGACGTCGCGCACGACCGGCGCGTTGCCGGCGAAGACCCAGGAATCGATCAGCCGCTCGCGTTCCCGGCCGACCAGCAGCGGGTGATCGGCGTCCACGACGACGAGATCCGCCCGCTTGCCCGGGGCGATGGCGCCGATCGGGCGCGCGCAGGCCTGGGCGCCGCCGGCGAGCGCGTGGGTGAATAGGGCGGCGCCGGTCGATGCGCCGGCAGTGTGCACGGCGACGTTGCGCCGGCGCGTCGCCAGGCGCTGGCCGTATTCGAGCCAGCGCAGCTCCTCGACCGGGCTGACGGAGATGTGGCTGTCCGAGCCGATGCCGAATGCGCCTCCGGCGGCGACGTAGGGGAGGAGCGGGAACAGCCCGTCGCCGAGATTGGCCTCGGTGGTGGGACACAGTCCGGCCACGGCGCCGCTCCCGGCCAGGGTCGCGGTTTCCATTTCGCTCATGTGCGTGGCGTGCACCAGGCACCAGCGCTTGTCGACCGGCGCATGCTCCAGCAGCCACTCGACCGGCCGCCGCGCCGACCAGAGCAGGCAGTCTTCCACCTCCTTCATCTGCTCGGCGATATGGATGTGGATCGGCGCCGTCCGGTCGATCCGATCGAGACCGGCGACGGCATCGCGCAGCGCCTCCGGCGGCACCGCGCGCAGCGAGTGCGGCGCGATGCCGACGCGCACCTGCCCGTCGTGCCGCGCCTCCTGCGCCAGCGTGTCGATCATTCGGAGAAACCGGTCGACGGGGTTCAGGAACCGCCGCTGCCCCGCGCCGGCCGGCTTGCCGCCGAAACCGCCGGCGAGATAGAGCACCGGCAGCAGGGTCAGGCCGATGCCGGTCTCGCGGGCCGCCTGGATGACGGCGCGCGCCATCAGGGCGCGGTCGGCATAGGGTTTGCCCGCGGGGTCGTGGTGCAGATAGTGGAACTCGGCCACGGCGGTGAAGCCGGCGGCCAGCATCTCGGCATAGAGCTGGCGCGCGATCGCCAGCAGGTCGTCCGGCTCCAGCAGGCCGACGAAGCGGTACATCACCTCGCGCCAGGTCCAGAAGCTGTCCTCGCTATCGCCCGCCTGCTCGGTCAGCCCCGCCATGGCGCGCTGGAAGGCATGGCTGTGCAGGTTCGGCATGCCCGGCAGCACGGCGCCGGCGAGGCGTTCCGCGCCGTCCGGCCTCGCGCCCGGCTCGACCGCCGCGATGTTGCCCCGCGCATCGACGGTCAGGCGCACGTCGTCCGCCCAACCGCTGGGCAACAGGGCGCTCGGGGCGAACAGCGTATTCATTTGCGGCCGGGTCCGTGGAATGGAACAATCCGCCGCGTTCGGAGCGGTGGAGGGACGGGACGGGATCGATGGTGCGTTGGGATTCGCTGTGGGTCAACGTGTCGGTCGCGACCATGGTCGGCGACGGCGCCGTCGCGGCCGGCGCCGCCCCGCCGGGCGCCGCGGCCGACGGCTACGGCACGATCCGCGACGCCGCGATCGCCGTGGGGCATGGCGGGCGCATCGCCTGGATCGGCCGGCGCGCCGACCTGCCGCCGGGCGGCGAGCGCGCGACCCGCGCGATCTATGACGGTGCCGGCGCCTGGGTCACGCCCGGCCTGATCGACTGCCACACGCATCTCGTGTTCGGCGGTGACCGGGCCGAGGAGTTCGAGCGCCGGCTCAAGGGGGAGAGCTACGAGGAGATCGCGCGGCGCGGCGGCGGCATCCGCTCGACCGTGACCGCCACGCGCGCCGCGGGCGACGACGCGCTCTACGACGCCGCGGCTGCGCGCCTCGGCCGGCTGATGGAGGAAGGCGTCACCACCGTCGAGATCAAGTCGGGCTACGGCCTCGACACCGAGAACGAGGTCAAGATGCTGCGCGTCGCCCGGCGGCTCGGCCGCGTGCTGCCGGTCGACGTCGTGACGACGTTCCTCGGCGCGCATGCGCTGCCGCCCGAGTTCGGCGGCCGCCAGGGCGCCTATGTCGACCTGGTCTGCGACGAGATGATGCCGCGCGTCGCGTCCGAGAAGCTGGCCGACGCGGTCGACGTGTTCTGCGAAAAGATCGCCTTCACGCCGGCCGAGACCGCGCGCGTCTTCGACGCGGCGGCGCGGGCCGGCATCCCCGTCAAGCTGCACGCCGACCAGCTGAGCGACCTGGGCGGCGCGGCGCTCGCGGCGAAGCACAGGGCGCTCTCGGCCGACCATCTCGAATACACCAGCGAGGCCGGCGTGGCGGCGATGGCGGCGGCGGGCACGGTAGCCGTGCTGCTGCCCGGCGCCTTCTTCGTGCTGCGCGAGACCAGGCTGCCGCCGGTCGAGTCGCTGCGCCGGCACGGCGTGCCGATCGCCATCGCCAGCGACTGCAATCCCGGTTCGTCGCCGGCGTTGTCGCTGCTCTTGATGCTCAACCTGGCCTGCAGCCTGTTCCGCCTGACGCCGGCCGAGGCGCTCGCCGGCGTGACGCGCAACGCGGCGCGTGCGCTCGGGCTCGCCGATCGCGGCACGCTCGAGGTCGGCAAGCGCGCCGACCTGGCGCTGTGGCGCGTCGGCCGGCCGGCCGAGCTCGCCTACTGGCTCGGCGGCAACCCCTGTTCCGGCGTGGTGCGCGCCGGCACGAAGGTGGAGGCGAGGCAGGCGGCATGACGCCGATCTTCCGCTTCGAGCCGGGCACGACGCCGCTGCTGTTGAGCGCCCCGCATGTCGGCACGCACATCCCGGAGCACCTGGCCGAACGCATGACGCCGGCGGCGCTCGAGGTGCCGGACACGGACTGGCATATCGACCGGCTCTACGATTTCGCGCGCGAGCTCGGCGCCGGCATGCTGGTGGCGACGCATTCGCGCTACGTCGTTGACCTGAACCGCGACCCCGAGAACCGGTCGCTCTATCCCGGTGCCGACAACACCGAGGTCTGCCCGACCTCGCGCTTCGACAAGCAGCCGGTCTATCGCGACGGCAAGGCACCCGACGCGGCCGAGACGGCACGCCGGGTCGAGCGCTACTGGCAACCGTATCACGACGTGCTGGACGCCGAGCTCCGGCGGCTCAAGGCCCGTCACCGCATCGCGCTGCTGTTCGACGCGCATTCGATCCTGAGTCATGTGCCGCGCTTCTTCGAGGGACGGCTGCCCGACCTCAATCTCGGCACCGGCGGCGGCGTCAGCGCCGATCCGGCGCTGATCCGGCGCCTCGGCGACATCGTGCGCGGGTCCGAGGGCTTCACCGCCGCGGTCGACGGCCGCTTCAAGGGCGGCTACATCACACGGCATTTCGGCCGCCCCGGCGACGGCCTGCACGCGGTCCAGCTCGAGATGGCGCAATGCGTCTACATGGACGAGACGCCGCCCTGGATCTTTCGCGAGGACCGCGCCCAGCGTGTCCGCCCGGTGCTGCGGCGCATCTTGGAGACGATGCTGGCATGGACCGGCTCGCGCAATTGATCCATCCCGGCGCCTGGCTCGCGGTGCTCATGCTGCTGGCCGCCTCGCCTGGCGGCGTCGCGGCCGCGCAAGAGCCGATCCGCGGCGATTTCGGCGTCATGCTGGGCCAGGAGTTCGACCAGCGCATGGCGCTGGGCGCCACGCTGCTGCCCGGGAACGTGACGGCCGAGCGGTTCCAGCCGTCCTACCCGCTCTACCTGTTTCGCGACTATTATGCGGTCGTCACGCCGCGCACGCGGATGGTGGCGGGGATCGTCGCACGCTCGGTGGTGTTCGCCTCCATGTCGGAATGCGTGACGCACTTGAACGCCGTGCAGGATTTCCTGGCGCGCTATGGCGCGGTGCGACCGACGTCACAGACAGAGAGCGAGGTTCTGGTGCAGGTTGACCAGGGAAACCGCGCCGCTTTCCTGCGATGCGTGCGCGGGGGCCAAATCCATATGGAACTCAACTACGTAGACTACGAGATGCTGCGTCTGCGCGATCAAGAGGGCGGCAAGTGAGGTCGCCTCGGAGCGCCCTGCGCCGAGCGGCCGGCATGGCGGTGCTGATCGCCGGACCGCTGCTGTCCGCATCCGTCCAGGCGCAGTCCCCGGCGCCGCAGCCCGAAGCGCTCGGCCGCAACCTGAACGGCGAGGACTGCGTGCTGACGGCGGGCGCCGGCAATCGCCACGGCATCTTCTGCGCCGGCGTGGCCAGCGCGGCCGCCGACATCGCCGTGCTGACGCAGGCGAAGGACCCGCAGGAGCTGCTGGGCGACGAAGCCCTGTTGCGCGGATTCGGGCGTGTCGCATGCACCGGGCCGATCCGCCCGATCACCATGCCCGCGGGACTGAAGGGCGCGGTGCGCCCGTGCCAGGGCGGCGACGGCTTCGCGCGCTTCGCGCTGGCGGCGCGCGGCGACCGCGTGCAGCTCGCCGTCGGGCTCATGACGGCGCTCGACCTCGCCCGCGAGGTCATGGGCCGCCAGGACAAGGGCTCG
>CAZLBB010000114.1:3429-18392 GCA_964557415.1 uncultured Rhodospirillaceae bacterium | reverse complement strand
CCCGCCGCCCGGTGCCGGCGCGCCGCGAGAGGCGCCCGGGCCGGGCGCCGGCGGTGCGGCCGGGACCTGCGCCGCGCCGCTCAGCTCGCGCACCAGATCGGCCGGGCTCGGCAGGTCGGCGGCATAGGCCAGGCGCACCAGCACCATCTCGGCCGCCTGGATCGGCGACGGTGCGTTCTGCGTCTCGCGCAGGCCCTTCAGCAGAAGCTGCCAGGCGCGCGTCAGCAGCGCCATCGGCAGCGTCTCGGCCATCGCCTTGCCGCGCGTGCGCTCGGCCTCGGGGACGTCGGGCCGGTCGGCCGCCTCCGGCGCCAGCTTCACCCGCGTCAGCCAGTGAGTCAGGCCGAGCAGGTCCTCGATCACCACGGCCGGATCGGCGCCCGCGCGATAGAGCTCGCCGAGGCGGTCGAGCGCCTCGGCCAGGCTGCCGCGCAGCACCTGCTCGAACAGGTCGAACACGACCACGCGGTCCGCCAGGCCCAGCATGTCGCGCACGCGCGCCTCGTCGATCCTGTCGCCGCCCAGCGCGATCGCCTGGTCGAGCAGCGACAGGCCGTCGCGCACCGAACCGTCGGCGGCGCGCGCGACCAGGGCGATGGCGGCCGGCTCGATCGCGATGCCCTCCTTGGCCGCGATGGCGGCGAAGTGCGCGCTCAGGGTCTCGTGGTCGACGCGGCGCAGGTCGAAGCGCTGGCAGCGCGACAGCACCGTCACCGGCACCTTGCGGATCTCGGTCGTGGCGAAAACGAACTTCACGTGCGGCGGCGGCTCTTCCAGCGTCTTCAGCAGCGCGTTGAACGCCGGCGTCGACAGCATGTGCACCTCGTCGACGATGTAGACTCTGTAGCGCGCCGAAACGGGCTTGTAGCGCACGCCGTCGGTCAGGTCGCGGATGTTGTCGACGCCGGTGCGCGAAGCCGCGTCCATCTCTATCACGTCGACATGGCGGTCCTCGGCGATCGCGGTGCAGTTGGCGCAGGTGCCGCAGGGATCGATGGTCGGGCCTCCCCTGCCGTCGGGACCGACGCAGTTCAGCGCGCGCGCGATGATGCGCGCGGTCGTGGTCTTGCCGACGCCGCGCACGCCGGTCAGCATGAAGGCATGCGCGATGCGGCCCGTGGCGATCGCGTTCTTCAGGATGCGCACCATCGCATCCTGCCCGATCAGCTCGGCGAAGTTGGACGGGCGGTACTTGCGCGCCAGCACGCGATAGACGGCGTCGCCGCCGGAAGCGGCGGCGCCGGCCGGCGCGGGAAACAACCCAGTCGAAGCGGAATCGCGGTTCATCAGCCCGACGCGTTCTTGCCCGGGAGAGCCGGGCGGCAGACCCGGGGCTCGAGACCCATGGATCCAGCAAGTGCAAAGGCGGGAGACTGGACAACGACCCGGCGCGAAACTCGTTACGGCTGCTTCCTTCCGGACCTGACCGGGTTGGCGAGGGCACCGTCCATCGCCAGCCTCCCGCCCCGAATATAGCCGGCAAGGGAAGTTGGGCAAGGGGCGCTGCCGCGCGCATGGCCGCGCGCGGCAGATGGCTCGAACTAACGGCAGGAAAGCAGAGGCGGAATCGCTGCCGGCGTCACACCATGGTGCGCAGCACGGACGAAACGCTCAGCTGGTCGTTGACCTTGCCGACGCCGGCCTGCTGCTCGGCCGCGACGCGCAGCGCGCGGCGCTCGTCCTCCGAGGAAACCAGGCCGTAGAGGCTGACCTGGCCGTCCTTGACCGTCACGTTGACGGTGAGGTCCGGCGTCCAGGCCTGCGACTTGAATGACTGCAGTATGGCCTCGCGCAGCGCCCGGTCGCCCGCCGGCGCCTTGGCCTTCTTGGTGCCGGCCGTCGCCAGCGCCTGCAGGAGGTTGGAGCGGCTGACGATGCCGACCAGCCTGCCTTCGCGCAGCACGGGCACGCGTTTGATGCGGTTGCGCTCCAGCGTGCTGGCGATATCCGACAGCGTGGTGTCTTCGCTGACCGTGACCACGGTCGGGGTCATCACGTCCTTCGCGGTCAGTCCGTGGCTCTTCACGTAGTCGTGCGCCAGATCGCGGTTCTCGCTCAAAAGCTCCAGCCACCACGAGCGTCGGCGCTCCGTGCCCGTCTCGCTTCGGCGCATCAGGTCGCCCTCGCTGACGATCCCGCACAGCTTGCCGGCGGCATCGACCACCGGCACCGCGCTGATCCGGCGTTGCAGCAGCAGCCGTGCGATCTCGCCGACACCCGTATCGGGGCCGACCGTACAGACCTCGCTCGTCATGACATCCTTGGCCAACATGGGTTTCCTCCTTGAGCCAGCGCCAAATCGTGGCGCGAGCCTAGGCATGCTCCGGGCGCACCACATTGACTTGGGTCAAGACCGCGTGAAAACGCGCCGGGAAGGGCGGGCGCTCCCGGGCATGCCTTGCGCTGGTCTATACAAGGCCGGGCGAGCGCGCCTATATAATGGGGCGTCAAACGACCGTTAAGCCGAGGAACCGACAGGGAGACCGCCGTTCATGGGCACGTTCAGTCTTTGGCACTGGCTACTGGTGCTGGCCATCATCCTGATCGTCTTCGGCGCCGGCAAACTGCCCCGGGTCATGGGCGACTTCGCCAAGGGGATCAAGGCGTTCCGGGCCGGCATGAAGGACGAGGCGGACAAGGTCGAGGATCAGGGCAAGCCGGCCGACGCGACGCCGGGCGCCGCGCAGGCAGCGAAGCCGGCCGAGGCGCAGCGGAAGGAAGAGAAGGTCTAGGCCGATCGCCGCTTCCCGGCTGGCGGAAGCAGTCCGCCGAGCGTCCGCCGGGCCTCGCTGAGGCGCGATGCCCTTTCTCTATGCCGAGCCGTACATGGCGCCGTTCTTCGCCGGCGCCGACTGCCCCGCTTACGTCCGCATTCCCGTCGGCGACGCGACCGCCTGGGGCATGTTCCCCCGGCACAATCACGTCTACAACAAGCTCTGGATCTGCCGCACGCAAGCCATCGCGCATGCGCCGGTGCCGATCGCGCCGCCGTCCTACCCGGTGTTCGTCAAGCCGATCACCAACCTGCTGGGCATGGGCATCGGCAGCTTCCGCGCGTACGGCCCGGACGACCTGGCGACCTACAGGGCCGGCTACTTCTGGATGGAGTTGCTGAACGGGCCACATGTCAGCACCGATGTGGCGGTGGCCGCCGGCCGCGCGTGCTGGTTCGCCCATACGCTCGGCCACCCGATCGACAACGGCCGCTTCAGCCACTGGGAGCGGCTCGTCGGCGACAACGATGACTTGGCCGCGTTCCTCACGCGCTGGATCGCCGAGCATCTCGACGGCTACACCGGCATCCTCAATTTCGAAACCATCGGCGGCCGCATCATCGAATGCCACCTGCGCATGAGCGTCGAGTTCATCCCGCTCTACGGCAAGGGCTGGCTCGACGCCGTGGTGCGGCTCTACCAGCACGGAAGCTGGGACTTCGCCGAAGGCTACTTCCCGCGCTTCATGGTGCCGTCCTTCACCGTGTACTGCCCGCACCGGGTCGAACGCGAAGCCCTCGCCGCGATCGAGGCGATGCCCGGTATCCGCCGCGTGTTTCCCACGATCAACGACGGCCTGCCCGAGCTCGGCAACCCGCCGAACGGCTACCGCCGCGCGATCGTGATCGCCGATACGCTGGAGCAGAGCATGGCCGCGCGCGACCGCATCCCCGAGGCGATCAGCCCGCTCGAGCTGCAGCCGGCGTAGCCAGAGGTCGGAGGACACACGTCAGATGTCAGAAGAGGGTTTTTGACCTCTGACATCTGACATCTGGAATCTGACGAGGGCCGCGCAGACCTCTTCCGGTTTCGTGTAGTCGACGCGCGGGTGGCGCGGCCAGACCCACTGGAAGCGCTGGTAGAACAGGACGCCCGCATGCGGCGCGCGGGCGTAGTCGTAGCCGGCCAGCGGGCGGAAGCATTCGCGGCCGGCCTCGATATGCGCGAGATTGCCGCGCTCCGACGGATAGAGCGCCAGGGCCGCGCGCTTTTTCGCCACTTCCGCCGCATCCAGCGCGATCGCGACTTCCTTGCCGGACGGACAAGGAAATTCCTGGCTGCGGACCTTGCCGCCGATGTTGTTGTATTCGGCGAACTCCCAGACCGGGACGCGCTCGGCAAGCGTCGATGCAAGGAAGTTGGCGCTGTCGTGGTCCTGGTGGCCGCCTTCATAGGCCGGCACCCACAGCATCCCGATGCTCTCGCGCTCGATCGTCTCAAGCACCAGCCGGCGCATCTCGCCGAGATGCGATTTCAGCGTGCGGGTCGGGATGTCCCGATGCCACGCGATCTCGAAGCCGAGCAGCGCGGCGGCGGCTTCCGCTTCGGCGCAGCGCCGCGCCACGCGCGCCGCGTGGCCGCCGCGCTGCCAGGGCCAGAGCAACGAGGGGTCGGGGACGCCCGTGGTGAGGAATGCGACGAAGACGCGATGGCCCGCGGCGCGCGCGCGGCCGATCGCCGCGCCGGCGCCGACGATCTCGTCATCCGGATGCGGTGCCAGCAGCAGGATTTGCCTGGCGTACACCGGCCCGTTCCTCGATCACGCGCCGCCACACCGGCAGCAGGTCCTGGCGCAGGACGTCGTCCCAGCTCGGCGCCATGGCGGCGACGCGGCGCATGCCGCCTTCGGCCAACGCGCGGCGGCGGCCGTCGTTCTGCCGGAGAGCGTCGATCGCGGCGGTCCATGCCGCCTCGTCGCTGCCCGGCAGGCACACGCCGTCGACGCCCGGCTCGTGGATCATCTCGGCGCTGCCGCCCTTGTCGGCGACCAGGGCTGGAAGGCCGCTGGCCCGTGCCTCGTTCACCACGTTCGGCGTCACCTCGAACTCCGACGGGAACGCGAACAGGTCGGCGCTGGCGTAAAGCCAGCCCAGCGTGTCCGGCTCGACCTGGCCGACGCAGGTGACGTTGCTGCCGAGCAGCGCGCGGATGTCGCCGGCGCGCTCGCCCGAGCCCGCGATCAGGAGGTGGATCGGCGCGCCGGCATCGCCCAGCCGCCGGATCGAATTGACAAGCGTCATCACGTTCTTCGCGTCGTCCACGCGGCCGGCGAACATCACGACGAACCGGTCGCGCGGAATGCCGTAGGACGACAGCAGCCGATCGCGGTCGCGCCGGGCCGGCGCGAACACGCCGCGGTCGAGGCCGCGGCGCAGGTAGGACACGCGCTCGGGCCGGGTCACGCGCACGGCGGTTTCCCTGTCCGCGGGCTTCGACGCCAGCACCCAGTCGCATTGCGCAAGATAGCGGTCGAGGACGCGCTGCATGCGATCGCCGGACAGATCGTTGTAGCGGACCTTGTCGACGAGGAAGCGCAGCAGCGCACCGTCGCCGAACCAGCGGCGAAGGATTTCCTTCGAGAAGTGGCGCGTATAGGCGACGGTGTCGGTGTGGAAGGAATAGACCAGCGGCACGTCATGCCGCCGCGCATGGCGCAACGCGGTCTTCGCCAGGCTGAAGAAAGCGCCGGTCGCGTGCACGATGTCGTGCCCGGCCATCGACTTCGCCAAGCCGGCGTGGAACGGCGCCAGACAGGTATGGTTCTGCCGATTCTGCGTGAACCCGAACCACTTCGTGTTGAGCACCGGCCGGTGCAGCTGGAAGCGCGCGTTGTCAGCGACCGCGACCGTGCCGCTGTGCTCGCCGAGATAGTGCACCGTGAGGTCGACCTCGTCGGGCCGGCCGGCCGCGGCTTCCGCCAGGCGCTCCCAGCATTTCACGTGGCCGCCGGCCCAGGGTCCCCAGACCAGGTCGACGATGACGCCGATCGACAGTTTGCGCGGCGGGGAATGCGGGCCGTCGAAGGCGTTGGACACGGTGCAGCGGACTCCCGATTGGAAAGGCAGCGCCTTTTACGCCCGTTGCCCCGCCGTGCCAAGCGCGTCAGGCGCATGGCTTTCAAGCCCGCGCGGCCGGGTGACAGCGATGCGGCGGCCGCGCTAGAAATCCACGTCGATGGCGGGGGCGGAAACGGCGATGTCCGGCAGCGCGGCGGAAATCCATTTCACCTATCTGAACGGGCCGGACGTGCAGCGACTCGCCCTGACCGGCGACGAAATTCTCGCCGCGGTTGAAGGCGGGCTGCTGGCGCAGGGCAATGGCCAGGCGGTCATCGAGCCGCGCATGCATCTTGTTCCGGACCCGGCTTTTCGCGGGCACTTCAACGTGCTGCGCGGCTACATCGCGCCGCTGGCCCTGGCCGGGGTCAAGATCGTCGGCGACTACATCGACAACTACAAGAGCGGCCTGCCGTCCGAGATGGCGCTGCTCAACCTGTTCGATCCGCGGACCGGCATGCCGAAGGCCGTGATCGATGCCGCCGGGATCACCGACATGCGCACCGGTGCAATGACCGCGCTCGGCGCCAAGTATCTGGCGCGCAGGAACTCGAGGGTGCTCGGCCACATCGGCGCGCGCGGCTCGGCCTATTGGAACGTGCGGCTGCTCGATCGGCTGTTCGACTTCGAGGAAATCCGCGTGCATTCGCGGCGCCGGGAAAGCCGCGACGCGTTCGCCCAGCGCCTGACGCGCGACCTGGGCAAGAAGGTGATCGCGACCGCGGACTGGGAGAGCTGCATCGTCGGCGCCGATATCGTGGTCGAGGCCTCGCGCCTGGAGAAGCCCGAGCCGCTGCTCAAGACCGAATGGATCCAGAAGTCGGCCTTCGTCGTGCCCTACGGCACGATGAGCGCGGTCGAGGACGACATCCTGGAAGTGATGAACAAGGTCGTGGTGGACGACTGGGGCCAGTGCAAGCCGGGCACCGGCAAGTTCGGCTGCCTGCGCCGCCATGTCGAGTCGGGCAAGCTGTCGGAGAGGAACCTCTACGGCGAATTGTGCCAGATCGCCGCCGGCAGGAAGAAGGGGCGCGAACGCGACGACGAGACCATCCTGTTCTGGCATCGCGGCTTGAGCCTCAGCGACATCGCGCTCGGCCATGCCATGCTCGAGAAGGCCGCGCGGCTGGGCGTCGGCCAGCGTTTGCGCTACGCTTGATCAATTCCCGGGGAGAAGGCCATGCCTGACACGAAAACCGCTTCCGTGCCGACCAGCCCGCAACGGGCCAACCAGCGCGTCGCCTGGTTCAACGGCCAGATCATGCCGGAGAGCGAAGTCAAGATCAGCTTCCGCGACCGCGGCGTGAAATACGGCGACGGGGCGTTCGATACGACGCGCACCTTTGGCCACCGCATATTCCGGCTCAAGGAGCATCTCGACCGGTTCTACAAGACGCTGCGCTACCTGCGCCTCGATCCCGGCGTTTCGCCCGCCGAGCTTGCGCGCATCACGGAAGATGTGCTGGCGCGCAACCTGCATCTGCTCGACAAGGACGACGACTACTGGGTCTCGCAGCGCATCACGCGCGGCGCCGAAGGCGTCGACTACCTGCCGTCGACCCCGAACGTGATCGTCGAATGCCTGCCGCTGCCGCTGAAGGAGCGCGCCGTGCTCTATCGCGACGGCATCAAGGTGATCACGCCGGCTGTGCGCCGCGCGCCGCCCGAGGTGATGAGCCCGCGGGCCAAGACGCACAACTACCTGAACATGATCGTCGCCAACAACGAGGTGATGTCGCAGGACCCGCTCGCCTGGGCCGTGCTGCTCGACATGCAGGGCAACCTGGCCGAAGGCATGGGCAGCAACATCTTCCTGGTGCGCGACGGCCAGCTCCTGACGCCGCGCGTGCGCAATGTGCTGCCGGGCATCAGCCGGCAGACGGTGATCGAGCTGGCGGAATCGCACGGCATCTCGGTGCACGAGACCGACATCGACCTCTACGACGCCTACACCGCCGACGAATGCTTCCTCACCTCGACCAGCCTGTGCATCGGCCCGGTGCAGAGCATCAACGGCAGCTCCTTTGTCGAGAACGGTGTCCCGGGCCCGGTGACCAAGCACCTGACCAATGCCTATATCAAGCTGGTTGACTGCGACTTCGTCGGCCAGTATCTGCGGCGCCTTTAGCGCGGCGAACGGGCAGCGAGCGCGCGCCGGCCGTCGTCCGCGCGGCTCGCCCGGACGGAGCTAGGCAGGCTCGCGGCGCATTACACTGATTTAATGGCCCGGCCATTTGGCGGATAGTCGCGCTCGACTAAATTGGTTGCATGCAGTTGCCGGTCGGGGTTACCGGCGCGGTCGCGCCGATTCTGCCCCGGTTCGGCAAAAAGGACACGAAAACAAGGAGATAAACACCATGACGTCAGCCATTGTGCCGAACAGGCCGCTTGAGCCGCGCCGCTGCGGCAAGGCGCGCGCCGGCTTGGCCGTCACCGCGGCGCTGTTGAGCTTCACCCTCGTCGGGCCGGCCTTCGCGCGCCCTGCCCCCGACGGCTTCGCCGACCTCGTGGTCAAGGTGAAGCCGGCCGTCGTCAACATCTCGACGACGCAGAAGACCGAGGGGCCGAGTATCGCGCGCGGCGTGCCGCAGATGCCCGACCTGCCCGAGGACTCGCCGTTCCGCGAGTTCCTTGAGCGCTTCTTCAACAACCGCGGGCTGCCCGGCAGCCCCGGCAGCCAGGCGCCCGAGCGCAAGGTCAACGCGCTGGGCTCCGGCTTCATCATCGATCCGGCCGGCTACGTCGTGACCAACAACCACGTCATCGAGAAGGCCACCGACATCAAGGTGACGCTGACCGACGGCACCGAGCTCAAGGCCAAGCTGGTCGGGCGCGATCCCAAGACCGACCTGGCGCTGGTGAAGGTGGAGCCGAGCAAGCCCCTGCCCTACCTGACCTGGGGCGATTCCGACAAGGCGCGCGAGGGCGACTGGATTCTCGCGGTCGGCAACCCGTTCGGTCTGGGTGGCACGGTGACCGCCGGCATCATCTCGGCGCGCGGCCGCGATCTCGCTTCCGGCCCATACGACGACTACCTGCAGATCGACGCGCCGATCAACCGCGGCAATTCCGGCGGGCCGACCTTCAACATGGACGGCCAGGTGATCGGCGTGAACACGGCGATCTTCTCGCCCACCGGCGGCAGCGTCGGCATCGGCTTCGCCGTGCCGTCCAACATCGCCAAGAACATCATCGAGGACCTGCGCAAGACCGGCCGGGTCGACCGCGGCTGGCTGGGCGTGCAGATCCAGCCGGTGACGCCGGAAATCGCCGAATCGCTCGGCCTCAAGGAGCACAAGGGCGCGCTGGTGGCCGGCTTGACGGACGACAGCCCCGCCGGCAAGGCCGGCATCAAGCAGGGCGACGTGATCGTCGGCTTCAACGGTACCAGGATCGGCGAGCTGCGCGACCTGACGCGGGCCGTGGCCGTCGTGCCGAAGGGCACGAAGGTGCCGGTCGAGGTGGTGCGCGGCGGCAGGAACCAGACCCTGTCCGTCACGATCGGCGGCATGCCGAGCGAGGGCGAGCAGCTGGCAGCCGCGCCGGCCGCGCCGGACAAGGAGCGGACGGCCGGCCGCGGCGCCGAGACCGGGCTCGACCAGCTCGGTCTGCGCCTGGCACCGGCGACAGCGGAGACGCGTGCCCGGTTCGGGCTCAAGGACGACGTGAAGGGCGCGGTGGTGGTTGGCGTCAAGCAGGACGCGCCGGCCGCCGATCGCGGCATCAATGTCGGCGACGTCATTGTCGGCGTCGGCCAGGAGCGGGTGAACTCGGTCAACGAGGTGGTCGCGAAGGTGAAGCGCGCCAGCGACAACAAGCAGAAGGCGGTGCTGCTGCTGATCGACCGCAAGGGCAACGAGCGCTACATTCCGGTGCCGCTGTCCCAGACTTGAGGACCGGCGGCCTCTAGCGCGACCGGATCGGCCGGCCGCCCGTGGCCCAGGCGGGCTGCGGCGGCTGGCCCGCCCGCCGCGCGGCGCCCGAGGGCCGTGCCATGCGCATCCTCATCATCGAAGACGACGACGAGACTGCGGCCTATCTGGCCAAGGGCCTGAAGGAGACGGGCTACACGGTCGACCGCGCCGCCGACGGGCGCGAAGGGCTGTTCCTCGCCACGTCCGAGAAGTACGACGCGATGATCGTCGATCGCATGCTGCCCGGCATGGACGGGCTCACGATCGTGCAGTCGCTGCGCGCGCAAGGCAACGCGACCCCAGTGCTGATCCTGTCCGCCCTCGGCCAGGTCGACGACCGGGTGCGCGGGCTGCAGGCAGGCGGCGACGACTACCTCACCAAGCCCTACGCCTTCTCCGAGCTGCTCGCGCGGCTGCAGGCGCTGCTGCGCCGGCACAAGCCGGTCGGCAGCGAGACGACGCTCAAGGTCGGCGATCTCGAGCTCGACCTGCTGTCGCGCACCGCCAAGCGAGCCGGCAAGCCGATCGAGCTGCTGCCGCGCGAGTTCCGCCTGCTCGAGTTCCTGATGCGCCACGCCGGCCAGGTGGTGACGCGCACCATGCTGCTCGAGCGGGTCTGGGACTACCATTTCGACCCGCAGACGAACGTCATCGACGTACATGTCAGCCGCCTGCGGCAGAAGATCGACCGGGGATTCTCGCCTGCGATGCTTCACACCGTGCGCGGCGCCGGCTATCGCCTCAGCGCCGAGCCGGCGTGAAGCCGGCCGGCCCGCGTGGCGATAACCAGCGGCCGGCTGTTCCGCACGACGGGCTTCCGCCTGTCGGTCATGTATGTCGTGCTCTTCGGCGTCGGCGTCGTGTGCCTGTTCGCGTTCCTGTACTGGCGCACCCTGACGCTGATCGACAGCGAAACCGACGCGGCCATCGAATCCGAGATCGCCGGGCTTGCGGCGCAGTACCGTCAGCAGGGCCTGGGCGGCCTGGTCCGCATCGTGGCCGAGCGCGCGGCGGCGCAACGCGAGGGCCCGAACGTCTATCTCCTGACCCGGCCTGACCTGACGCCGCTAGCCGGCAACATCGAACGCTGGCCCAAGGAAGCGCGACAGACCCCGGCCGGCATCGTGTTCAACATCACCGGAGACAGCGAGGCCGTCAACGCGCGCGCGCAAACCTTCCTGCTCGAGGGCGGGTACCGGCTCCTGGTCGGGCGCGATCTGCGCCAGCGCGCCATGCTGCGCGAGCTCCTGGCCGAAACCCTTGCCTGGGGCCTCACCATCACGATTGGCCTCGGGCTTGTCGGCGCCTTGCTGGTCGGGCGCAACCTGCTGTCGCGGGTCGAGGCGATCAATCGCACCGGCCAGCGCATCATGCGCGGCGACCTGCACGAGCGCGTGGCGGTCAAGGGCGCCGGGGACGAGTTCGACCGGCTGGCGGAAAACCTCAATACCATGCTCGACCAGATCGAACGGCTGATGCTGGCGATGCGCGAGGTCTCGGACAACATTGCGCACGACCTGCGCGGCCCGCTGACCCGCATGAAGGCGCGGCTGGAGCTGGCGCTCCTCGCCAAGGAAGGTCCCGAGGACGCCGCCCAATACCGCGCCGCGATCGAGACCGCCATCGCCGAGACCGACCGGCTGCTCGCGACCTTCAACGCGCTGCTCAGCATCGCCGAGGCCGAGAGCGGCGCGCTGCGCCAGTCGATGCAGCCGGTGGACCTGATGCAGCTGGCCGAGGACGTGGCCGAGCTCTACGCGCCGGCGCTCGAGGAGAAGGGGCTGACTCTCAGCACGCGCATCGCGGACTGTCCGCGCGTCCTCGGCAGCCGGCAATTGCTGTTCCAGGCCCTCGCCAATCTGCTGGAAAACGCGATGAAGTACACGCCCCCGGGCGGGCGTGTGACCATTTCGACCGCCGCGACCGGCGCCGGCGGGGCCGCGGCGGTCTCGGTCGCCGACAACGGGACCGGCATTCCCGCCGAAATGCGCGATAAGGTATTGCAGCGCTATGTGCGGCTCGACCATGCGCGTACAACACCCGGTAGCGGCCTTGGTCTCAGCCTCGTTGCCGCGGTCGCGAAGCTGCACGCCGCGCGCCTGCAGCTTGCCGACAACAACCCCGGCCTGCTGGTGACGTTGGAGTTTCCGCGCGGGATCCGTGTCGATGCCCCGGCGACGGAGGAAAAAGCGCACGGAATAGTAGCCGCGGGCACGCCTGCAACATGACATTTGTCAAGCCGGATTTGGCGCATTATTAGGCCGACTTTCGTAATAGGCGGCCCCCGAACGGTGAATGGCTTCCGCAATTGGGAGCCGCGACAATGTCCGAAAACATCATCGCAGAAGAATCCCAGCGCGCGAGGGCGCGGCGAAGCGTCAGCTGGAAGCTGATGCCGGTCTTCGGGATCGCGATCGTCGCGGTCGGCTTCGCGACGTGGCAGATCGTGCCGCGCACGATCCGCGACGGCGTCGAGGCCGACGCGGTGGCCGCGGCCACGCGCACCGTGCGCCAGTTCCAGCAGGTCCGCGCCTATTACACCGCGAACGTGGTCGGCAAGTCGCTCAACGCCGGCATGACGGCCGATTTCGACCACAAGTCCGGGGCCGGCACCATCCCCCTGCCGGCCACGTCCGAGGCCGTGCAGGCGATCCAGTCGATCAGCCGCTCGATCGAGCAGGTCAACGACATCGCGGCCTCGATCGCCTCGGCGGTCGAGGAGCAGGGCGCGGCGACCAAGGAGATCAGCCGCAACGTGCAGCAGGCCGCTTCCGGCACCCAGGAGGTGAACAAGAACATCGCCAGCGTGACCCAGGCCTCGGGCGAGGTCGGCGCCGCGGCGACGCAGATGAACGGTACCGCCTCGGAACTGGCGAAACAGGCGACGATGCTGAGCTCTCAGGTCGACAAGTTCATCCAGAGGGTCCGGGCGGCATAGGCGCCGCGGCGCCTCAAGGACCGAACCGCGCGAGAATCGCGGCCCGGTCTCCGTCCAGCTCCGGCGCCGGGCCGCGCGTCGGCGGGTCGGCGAAGCCCGACAGCTTGATCGGGTTGCCGACCATGGCGAGCCGGCCGGCGACGGGATCCTCGCTCACGACCATCATGTTGCGCGCCGCGACCTGCGGATCGGCCAGCGCGTCGGCTACGGTGTTGATCGGTCCGCACGGCACGCCGGCGGCATCCAGGACTCCCAGCCATGCCTTGACCTCGCGCGCCGCGAGAAGCGCCTCGAGCGCGACTTTCAGCGCGTCGTGGTTCTCCGTCCGCGCGGTGTTCGTCGCGAAGCGCGCATCGCGCGCGAGGGCCGGCATGCCCAGCGCCTGCGCCAGCTTTGCGAACAGCGCGTCGTTGCCCGCGGCGATGACAAGGTGGCCGTCAGCCGCGCGGAAGGCCTCGAAAGGCGTGACCGACGGATGGCGCGCGCCCATCGGCCCGGGGACCCGGCCGGTCGCGACATAGCGCGCGACCGCGTTCTCCAGGATGGCGATCTGGCAGTCCAGCATCGACACGTCGACCGCCAGGCCCCGCCCGGTACGGTGGCGGTTCTCCAGCGCGGCGAGGATGCCGATGGCCGTGAACAGCCCGGCCGGAATGTCGCCGATCGACGTGCCGACGCGGGTGGGGCGTCCGTCGCCATGACCGGTCAGGCTCATCACGCCGCCCATCGCCTGCACGACCATGTCGTAGGCCGCGCGGTTGCGGTACGGGCCGGTCTGCCCGAAGCCCGACACGGCGGCGTAGATCAGGCGCGGGTTCAGCGCCTCGAGCGCCGGCCAGCCGTAGTTCAGCTTCTCCATCGTGCCCGGGCGGAAGTTCTCGACCAGCACGTCGGCGCGCTTGACCATGCGCTCGAACACGGCGCGGTCGGCAGGCGCCTTGAGGTCGAGCGCGATCGACCGCTTGCCGCGGTTCAGCGACATGAAATAGGCCGACTTGCCGTTGACGAACGGCCCGTATTGGCGGGCATCGTCGCCGCCGTCGGGCGTCTCGATCTTGATGACGTCGGCGCCGAGATCGCGCAGGACGAACGTGCAGAACGGCCCCGCCAGCACGCGCGACAGATCGAGGACGACAAGCCCGTCCAGCGGTCCTTTGGTCGATCGGTCGGTCGCGGCATCGTTCATGGCGTTTCCCCGGCGTGGCGGAGCGCGACCATCGGAGAGGCGCGCCGGGCCTGTCAATGGCCCGCCGCCAATCGCGCCGCCGCCGCGGCGCATGCACTTGCGCATGCCGGCGGTCGGGCCCGGCGCCGCGCGCTATTCCGGCCCACTGCGCGCTGAGGTAGTCTCCGCCGCCCGCGGCGGGCGGGGCGGCAAGGGGCGGCGCCTTCGTGCAGGATCCTCCGAAGATCTCCATCGTGATCCCGTGCTACAACGAGCGCGCCACTATCCGCGCCATCGTCGAGCGCGTGCGCGCCGTGCCGCTTCCGGCGCGCGAAATCATCGTCGTCGACGACGGCTCGACCGACGGCACGCGCGAGATCCTGGAACGCGAGCTCAAGCCGCTGGTCGACCGCGTGATGCTGCATCAGCACAACCGCGGCAAGGGCGCGGCGCTGCGCACCGGTTTCGCCGCGGCCGACGGCGACATCGTGGTCATCCAGGACGCCGATCTCGAATACGATCCCGCCGACTATCCGCTGCTGATCGAGCCGCTCTTGAAGCACGGCGCGGACGTGGTCTACGGCTCGCGCTTCATCAGCGGACGTTCGCATCGCGTGCTCTATTTCTGGCACTCGGTCGTGAACCGCGTTCTGACGCTGTTGTCGAACATGCTGACCGATTTGAACCTGACGGACATGGCGACCTGCTACAAGGCGTTCCGGCGCAGCGCGCTGGAAGGCATCGTCCTGGTCGAGGATCGCTTCGGCTTCGAGGCCGAATTCACGGCCAAGATGGCGGCCAAGCGGCTGACCTTCTACGAGGTCGGCATTTCCTATCACGGCCGCACCTATGCCGAGGGCAAGAAGATCGGCTGGCGCGACGGCGTACGGATGATCTACGCGATCCTGCGCTACAACCTCGCGCCGCGCTGAGCGACCGCCAGGGCCAGTCCCAGCGTCGCCAGCATCGTCATGGCCGCGCGTCCGCCGCCGGCGGGGCCCGATTGCGTCAGGATCGCCGCGCCAAGCAGGATCGCGGCAGGAACCAGCCGCGGGGGGGGGGGCCGCCCCCCCCCCCCCGCGGGGGGCCCCCCCCCCCGCCCCCCCCCCCCGCACC
>CAZLBB010000114.1:0-3419 GCA_964557415.1 uncultured Rhodospirillaceae bacterium | reverse complement strand
CCGTTTGCTCCCGCCTCGCCGCCCCACGCCGGATCGCGGCTGCACCCCGCCGGGGGCGGGGCTCCCGCCCCGCGCGCGCGGCGGAAGCCAGCAGCACGAGCACCGGCAGCAGGAACACGACGGTATGGTGCGGCTGCAGCAACGGCGCGAGCGGCAGCGGCAGCAGCAGCAGCAGCGCCATCTCCGCCGCCGGCGGCATGTCGCGCCGCCAGAGCCGCCACAGCACGAACCCGGTCCAGGCCGCCTGTATGCCGTTGACGATCAGCATCGTCGTCGGATCGTCGGCTGGACCCGGCCGCAGCCAGGCGATGGCGCGGGCCAAGGTGACCAGGTATCCGGGAAAGATGTCCTGGTACGCGGGCGCGCCGATCACGCCGAGCGCCTCGATCCACGCAAGCGTCAGCGTCCAGGCGCCGCCGGCGCCGAACCACAGCACCGGCAGGACGCCGAACCACAGCGCCAGGCCGGCCAGCGTCCAGGCGAGGAAGCGCCACTGGCGCCGCCACGCCAGCCAGGGCACGAACAGGACGCTGTAGAGCTTGAGCGCGGCGCTGAGCGACAGCAGCAAGCCGCCCAGCGCCGGGCGCCGCTCGGCCGCGGCCAGGGCGAGCACGGCGGCTGCGAGATAGATCAGGTTGACGTTGCGCGTGCGCAGATCCCAGCCGAGCGCGTAGAGCACGACCGGCACGGCCAGCGCGGCCAATGCCAGCCGCCCCGGCTCCCGGCCCAACTCCGACAAGCGGGCGCCCGCGACCAGGATGACAAGCAGCGCGGCCACCATCATTGCAAGCCACGCCGGGTAGGCAGCGGCGCCGAGCTTGAGCCAGATCAGCATCAGCACGACGAAGGCCGGCGGATAGGCATAGTGGTTGGGATAGACGACCAGGGCGCGGCCTTCGGCGGCGCCGGCGACCATCGCCTCGATGATCTGCGCCTGCCGCGTGTTGAGGCCGTAGTCGACCATCGCCATGCTGTCGCTGGGCAGCGGCGCGGGCGGCATGCCGACGAGGACGGCGACCGCCCACAGTGCCACCGCCGCTAGGGCGGCGGCATCGATCAGGCGCAACGCCTTTGGCGGCAATCCCCCGATCACCGGCTTCGCGCCTCCAGCCCGCAACGTCCCGCCGCGAGGGACCGTAGCGGCGCGGGTCGCCGGCTACAAGCGCGGGGCTACAGGGTCAGGCGCGTCTGCGTGACCACGCGATCGGTCGGCAGCAGCACGGTGATCGCGGTCCCCTGGTCCTTGACGCTGTCGATGCGCAGCTCGCCGCCATGCAGCTCGACCAGGTTCTTCGTGATCGGCAGCCCGAGGCCCGTGCCTTCGTGGCGCCGCGCGACGTCCGCGTCGATCTGGCGGAACGGCTCGAGCGCGAGCGCCACTTCGTCCTCGGTCATGCCGCATCCCGTATCCGCCACGACGATCGCCGGCCGTCCATCGGCGGCGAATGCGGCGCGGAGCGTCACCTTGCCGCCCGGTCGCGTGAACTTGATGGCGTTGGACAGCAGGTTCAGCACGATCTGGCGCAGGCGAACCTCGTCCGCGCGCACGGGCGGCAGCGCCCGCTCGACGGCGGTTTCCAGCGCGAGGCCGCGATCTTGCGCGCGCTGCTGCATCAGCGCCGTCTGGCGCAGCAGCATCTGGCCCAGATCGACGTCGGATTCGAACAGCTGCAGTCCGCCGGCCTCGACCTTGGCCAGGTCCAGGATGTCGCTGATCACGTTCAGCAGATGCTGGCCCGACTCGCAGATGAAGCCCGCGTACTGCCCGTAGCGGGGATCATCCGGCCCCAGAACGCGGTCGCGGATCGCCTCGGCGAAGCCAAGGACCGCGTTGAGGGGCGTGCGCAGTTCGTGGCTGACATTGGCGAGGAAGGCGACCTTTGCCTGGCTCGCGGCTTCGGCGTCGTTCATCGCCTTGCGCAGCCGTTGTTCGGACAACACGGCCTCCGTCACTTCGCGCGCCGAGCCGCGATAGCCGAGGAAGCGGTCATCGTCGCCGTACACGGGCTTGCCGCTGACCGAGACATGGATCACGCGGCCGTCGGCGAGCCGCGTGCGATAGACGAAGTCGCGGAAGGTCACGCGGCGGTCGAGGCTCTCCTGGTGCCGCGCCCAGTGCTCCGGCTCGTCCTCGACATCGATTGCGATCTCCTGGCGCGTTTTGCCGACGCGATCGGCGGCGGAGACGCCGTAGATGTCGGTCAGGTCGGGCACATTGGTAAAGCGATGGTCGGGACCGGTTTCCCAGAACCAGTCCGAGGCGGTCTCCGCCAGGTCGCGGAAACGGCGCTCGCTCTCCTGCAAGGCCAGCCTTGCCCGCTTGCGCTCCGTGATGTCGACGACGGTGCCCTCATAGAACAGCGGTCGGCCGGCGGCATCGCGCACCAGCCAGGCGTTCTCGCGCACCCAGATGCGCTCACGCGTCTTGTGGCGATGGACTTCCGACTCGAAGTCGGTGACCTTGCCGTCGCGGTCGAGAAGCCGCTTGAACTCGTCGCGCCGGCCCGGCTCGACGTACCATTCCGCGGCGATGTCGTTGACTGCCGCCAGCAGCTCCGCCTCGCTGTCGTAGCCGTTCAGCCGGACCAGCGCGCGGTTCGCGCGCAATTGCCTGCCATCGGGTGTCGATCGGTACATGCCCTCGCTGGCATTGTCGAAGATGCGCCGTAGGTGCATGGCGGACTCCCGCAGGGCGTCCTGGGCGGCCACAAGCTCGCCGACGTCGACCACGGTGCCGATGAAGCTGACGGCCGACCCGTCCGGACCCCGCACGGCGGTCGCCGAAACCGACGCCCAGCCGGTGCTGCCGTCGCAGCGCCGGTACTGCACCACGAAGCTCTCGACGTGCCCGATCTCGGCGAGGCGGCGCGCCATTTCCTCGCGCTCAGCGGGATCGACGTAGTGCTGGCCGATATGCTCGGTCGCCTGGATCAGCGCGGCGGGGCTCGCATACCCCAGCAGACGTGCCATGGCCGGGTTGACCTGTTGGTACTTGCCGGCGGGCGTCGACTGGAACATGCCGACCTCGGCATGCTCGAAGAGGGCGCGGTATAGACGGTCGCCCTCGAGCGGCCTGGTCGGCGGCAGCGCGGCGCCCGCGGCCGATGCAACCTCGGCCCGGCCTTGAGCCCGGGATCGCTCGAGCGCCATGTGTCCGCCGCCGATGATTCTGGCCACGGCGCCGGTCGATCATCGGACGGCGCCGGGTCAGAGCCTATGGGAGTTTTGGTTTCTAATTCCTTACCACCGGGGCGGCGGCCCGGGTCTGGCGCGTACAACTCTACGCGATCTGGCCGCTCCACCCGCCTGTTTGCGAGCGAGAATTACTCCATTAGATGCTGCAGGCATTCCGCCGGGCCTGTGGGCGTTGCATGTATGTCACGGTGGTTAGAATTGGACACAGGTTTGGGTGGATGGTG
>CAZLBB010000113.1:0-18515 GCA_964557415.1 uncultured Rhodospirillaceae bacterium | reverse complement strand
GGATCAACAAGGCGCTGGAGAAGGCGCAGCAGAAGGTCGAGGCGCGCAACTTCGAGATCCGCAAGCAGCTGCTCAAGTTCGACGACGTCATGAACGACCAGCGCAAGGTGATCTACGAGCAGCGGCGCGAGATCATGGACGCGACCGACCTGTCGCAGACGATCGCCGACATGCGGCACGAGACCATCGCCAACGTCGTCGCCAAGGCGATTCCCGAGAACGCCTATGCCGAGCAGTGGAACGTCGACCAGCTGCACGAGGAGTGCCTGCGCGTCCTCAACCTCGACCTGCCGGTCAAGGAATGGGCCAAGGAGGAGGGCATCGCCGACGCCGAGATCCGCCAGCGCATCACCGAGGCGGGCGACCGCAAGATGGCCGAGAAGGCCGCCAACTACGGGCCAGAGATCATGCGCATGGCCGAGAAGAGTCTGTTGCTGCAGATCCTGGACCAGCAGTGGAAGGAGCACCTGCTGCATCTCGACCATCTGCGCCAGGGCATCAACCTGCGCGCCTACGGCCAGCGCGACCCCTTGAACGAGTACAAGCGCGAGGCCTTCACGCTGTTCGAGGACATGCTGGCGCACCTGCGCGAGACGGTGACCGGCGTGCTGATGCATGTCGAGCTGCGCGTCAACATGCCCGAGGAGGCGATGCAGCCGCATCCCTCGCAGCGCATGCAGGAGGTCCATCCCGACGCGGCGGCGCTCGGCGGCTTCGCCGACGGCCAGGAGGCGGAGGCGGCCGAGGCGGCCGAGGCCCGCCCGCGCCAGCGCCCGACCACGAGCCGGCGCGCCGCCTCGGGCAACGGCGTCGACCCGAGCGACCCCGGCACCTGGGGCCGCGTGTCGCGCAACGCCCCCTGCCCGTGCGGCTCGGGCAAGAAGTTCAAGCACTGCCACGGCAACGTCGCCCAGGCGGTCGGCGGACGGTAGGGCGGCGCGAAGCGGCGCATTTCGCGCCGCGCCCCGTCAGATGTTCATCTTCTTCTCGTGCCGGAACGCCACCCTGTCGACATAGGCGAGCAGCAGCGCCGAGAAGACGAAGGCGACGTGGATGATGACGAGCCACATAAGCTTGTCGTTGGCGAAATGCTGCACGTTCATGAACGCCTTCAGCAGATGGATCGACGAGATGGCGACGATCGAGGCGGCGACCTTGATCTTGAGCGTGCCGGCGTCGAGCTTGCCGAGCCAGCTCGGCTTGTCCTTCTCCTCCACGGCGTCCAGGTCGATGCGCGACACGAAGGTCTCGTAGCCGCTGATGACGATCATCACCAGCAGGTTGGCGACGAGCACCATGTCGATCAGCGCCAGCGTGGCGAGGATGAAGTCGGCCTCCTCGGCGCGCAGCACGACGCGCACCAGGTGCCACATCTCCTCGTAGAACTTGACGGCAAAGACCGGCAGCAGCAGCGCCAGGCCCAGATACATCGGCACCAGCAGCCAGCGGCTGGCGAAGATCAGCCACTCGATGACGCGTTCCATCACGCGATCCCCTTGCGTCCCATGGCGAGGAAGCGCTCGCGCCGGCGCGTGCGCAGCTTGCCGCCCTCCATCGGGGCGAGCTCGCGCAGCGCCCTGTCGAGCGCGTCGCCGACCGCTTCGACCATGGCGGGGGCGTCGCGGTGCGCGCCGCCGAGCGGCTCGCGCACGACCTCGTCGACGACGCCGAGGCGCAGCAGATCCTGGGCGGTCAGCCTGAGCGCCTCGGCGGCCTCCTTGGCCTGGTCGACGCTGCGCCACAGGATCGAGGCGCAGCCCTCGGGCGAGATCACCGAGTAGACGGCATGCTCCAGCATCAGCACGCGGTCGCCGACGGCGAGCGCGATGGCGCCGCCCGAGCCGCCCTCGCCGATCACGACGCTGACCAGCGGCACCCGCAACTCGAGGCAGGCCTCGATCGAGCGCGCGATCGCCTCGGCCTGGCCGCGCGCCTCGGCGTCGACGCCGGGATAAGCGCCGGGCGTGTCGACCAGCGTGACGACCGGCAGCTTGAAATGGTCGGCCAGCAGCATCAGGCGGCGCGCCTTGCGATAACCTTCGGGACGCGCCATCCCGAAATTGCGCCGCACGCGCTCCTCGGTCGAGGCCCCCTTCTCGTGCCCGATCACCATGACGCTGCGGCCGCGGAAGCGCCCGATGCCGGCGAGGATGGCCGGGTCCTCGGCGAATCCGCGGTCGCCGGCGAGCGGGGTGAACTCCTCGACCAGGCCGGCGATGTACTGCGCGCTGTGCGGCCGCTCGGGATGGCGCGCCACCAGCACCTTCTGCCAGGCGTTGAGCTTGGCGTAGACCTGGCGCAGCTGCCGCTCGAGGCGCGCCTGCAGCTTCGCCACCTCGTCCGCGATCGACACGTCGCCGCTGCCGGCCTTGTGGCGCAGCTCCTCGATCTGTCCTTCGAGCTCCGCCACCGGTTTCTCGAAATCGAGGTAGTGCCGCGTCGCGCGGCGCGGCGGCTGGCCCTGGGCGTCGGCGTCGACGGCCATGGGCTAGCGGCGTCCCGCGGCCAGCAGGTCCGCCTTCTTGACCATCACTTCGGCCTGGCGGATCGAGGCGATGTCGATCAGCTTGCCGTCGAGCGCGACCGCGCCCTTGCCCTCCTTCTGCGCCGTCTCCATCGCCGCGAGGATGCGCCGCGCCTTGGCGATCTCGGCGTCGCTCGGGCTGAAGCATTCGTTGGCGAGCGCCACCTGGCTCGGATGGATCGCCCACTTTCCCTCGCAGCCGAGCACCGCCGCGCGGCGCGCCTGGGCGCGGAACCCGTCGGGATCCGAGAAGTCGCCGAACGGCCCGTCCACGGGCCTGAGGCCATGGGCGCGCGCGGCCACGATCATGCGCGAGAGCGCGTAATGGAACATGTCGCCCCAATGCGTCTGGCGCTCGCCCCTGGCGTCCTTGTCGGTCAGCACGACGTAGTCGGGATTGGCGCCGCCGATCGAGGTGGTGCGCGCCTTGGTCGACGCGGCGTAGTCGGCCGAGCCGAAATGCAGCGATTCGTTGCGCCGGCTCGCGGCGGCGATGGCGTCGACATTGGCCATGCCCAAGGCCGTCTCGATGATGTGCTCGAAGCCGATGCGCCGCGTCCAGCCCTTGGCCTGTTCGATCTGCGTCACCAGCATGTCGAGCGCATAGACGTCGGCAGCGGTGCCGACCTTGGGGATCATGACGAGGTCGAGGCGATTGCCGCCGCCCTCCACGACATCGACCACGTCGCGGTACATCCAGGGCGTGTCGAGCCCGTTGATGCGGACCGATACTGTCTTCGTGCCCCAGTCGACCTCGTTCAGCGCGGCGACGATGTTGCGCCGCGCCTGCGGCTTGTCGCCGGGCGCGACCGCGTCCTCGAGGTCGAGGAAGACAACGTCCGCGGCCGACCGGGCCGCCTTCTCGAACAGCTCGCTGCGGCTGCCCGGAACCGCGAGCTCGCTGCGGTTCAGGCGCTCGCGCGCCGGCTCGACGACGGTGAAGCTCATCAACCACCCTGGGGGCATGGGGCGAAGTTGCGCGGACACTAGCCGAGGAACCGCCGAAGTCAACCAATCCGGGGCGGCGGCGCCCGCTTACATCAGCGCCGGGGGCGCCGGGCCAGCGGATGGTGGTCGGCCACGGTCCGCACCAGGCGCTCCTTCACGACATGGGTGTAGATCTGCGTCGTGGCGATGTCGGCATGACCCAGCATCTTCTGCACGCTGCGCAGGTCGGCGCCGTGGTCGAGCAGGTGCGTGGCGAAGGCGTGGCGCAGCACGTGCGGGCTGACCGCATCGGCATCGATGCCGGCGGCGCGCGCCAGTTCCTTCAGCAGCTGCCCGAGGCGGTGGCGCGTCAGGTGCCCGCCGGCGCCGCGCGAGGGGAACAGGTAGGGCGACTCGCGGACGCCGGCGCTCCGCTCCGCCTTGGGCAGGAACGCGGCGCGCTGGGCGCGATAGGCGTCGACCGCGCGTCGCGCCGGCGCGCCCAGCGGCACCAGCCGCTCCTTGCCGCCCTTGCCGCTGACGAGCAGCGCCTTCTGGTCGCGCGCCACGGCGGCGAGCGGCAGCGCCACCAACTCCGACACGCGCATGCCGGTGGCGTAGAGCAGCTCCAGGAGGCAGGCGAGCCGCGCGCCCTCGGGCCCGCCGCGGCGCTGCGCGGCCTCGATCAGCGCCGTCACCTGGCGCTCGCCGAGCGGCTTGGGCAAGGGGCGGCCGAGGCGCGGGCCGTCCAGCGCCGCGGTCGGATCGTCGCTGCGGCGTCCGTCGGTCAGAAGAAAGCGGAAGAACTGTCGCAGCGCGGAGAGGCGGCGGGCCGCCGTGCGCGGTGTCATGCCCTGGCCCGACAAGGCCTTGAGGAAGGCGCGCAGGTCGGCGGTCGACGCATCGGGCAACGCACGGCCGCGGCGCTTGAGGAAGGCAGCGGCATCGGCGAGGTCGCGGCGATAGGCATCGAGCGTGTTGGCCGCGGCGCCGCGCTCCGCCGCCATCATCTCGAGGAACGCCTCCGCCGGCGCCGGCAGCGGCAGCGGTTCGCGCGGCCTTCTCCTCATGGTCCGCGCCGCGCCGTCACCCTCGGGGCCGGCTGTCGGTCGACAGGATGGCGAACAGCGTGTGGTCGACCCACTTGCCGTCGATGCGCAGATACTCGCGGGCGAGCCCCTCCTCGCGGAAGCCGCATTTCAGCAGCAGGCCGCGGCTGGCGTGGTTCCCGGGCACGCAGGCGGCCTCGACCCGGTGCAGGCCGAGGCGATCGAAGGCGAAGTCGAGCACGCAGTGCACCGCCTCGGTCATCAAGCCCTGGCGCACATGGGGCGCGCCCAGCCAGTAGCCGAGCGTGGCCGACTGCGCCACGCCGCGCCGGACCGAGCCGAGGGTGATGCCGCCGAGCAGCGCATCGTCCGAGCGCCGCACCAGGAAGAAGCCGTAGCCCGTGCCGTCGCGCCACTCCTGGGCGGCGCGGCGGATGCGCCGGCGATAGGAGTCGCGCGACAGCGCGTCGCGCGGCCAGCTCGGCTCCCAGGGCTTGAGGAAATCGCGGCTCTCGCCCCTGAGGTCGGCCCAGGCCGCGTAGTCGCGCAGCCGCGGCGGCCGGAGGTAGAGCCGCTTGCCGACCATCGCCGCCGGCGCCTGGGACTGGCCGAAGGCGCGTGCGAAGAGCGAAGTGAGGGCGAGCGAGCCGGACAGGAGGCGCCTCCGTTCAGTTGAGCCGGGCCGCGATCCGCTGGTAGGACTCGACGCGCGCGACCGGCCCGATCGCGGCGAAGGTAAGCGGCGAGGCCAGCAGGCGGCGCGTGACCCGCCTGACGGCATCGGCCTTGACGCTGTCGATGCGGCGCACGATCTCGGCCGTCGGGATCTGGCGGCCGAAGACCAGCATCTGCTGCGCCAGCTGCTCGCAGCGCGATGAGGTGCTTTCGAGCGCCATCAGCGTCCCCGCCTTGAGCTGGGCGCGGGCGCGCGCCACCTCGTCCTCGTCCACCTTGGCCGTGACCTTGATCAGCTCGGCGGCGACGACCGGGATGAGCTCGCCGACCTGCTTGTCGCCGGTGCCGGCGTAGACCCCGAACAGCCCGCCGTCGCGCAGCGACCCGGTGAAGGAATAGATGCTGTAGGCCAGCCCGCGCCGCTCGCGCACCTCCTGGAACAGGCGCGACGACATGCCACCGCCCAGCAGCGTCGACATGACCTGCAGCGGGTAGAAATCCGGGTCGTGGTGGCCGACCCCGGCGAAACCGAGAACCAGGTGGATCTGGTCGAGCGCGCGCTTCTCGCGGTACTCGCCGCCCTGGTAGGAGGCTGGCGCGCGCGCCTGGTTGCTCGGCGGCGGCAGCGCGTCGAACTTGCGTTCGGCCATGCGCACCAGCTTGTCATGGTCGATGTTGCCGGCCGCGGCCAGCACCAGGCGCTGCGGCGCGTAGTGCTGCGCCAGGAACTCCTTGACCGAGGCGCGCTGCATCCGCCGCACGACCGCCGCGCGGCCGAGCACCGGCCGGCCGACGCCCTGGTCGGGATAGGCCGCGGCCTGGAAATGGTCGAACACGATGTCGTCGGGCGTGTCGTTGGCCTGGCCGATCTCCTGCAGCACCACGGCGCGCTCGCGCTTGAGCTCGCCGGGGTCGAACACCGAATGCTGCAGGATGTCGGCGATCAGGTCGACGGCCAGCGCCACGTCGTCCTTCAGCACGCGGGCGTAGTAGGCGGTCTGCTCACGCGCGGTATAGGCGTTCATGTGGCCGCCGACCGCCTCGATCTCCTCGGCGATGCGCGCGGCGTTGCGCCGGCGCGTGCCCTTGAACACCATGTGCTCGAGCAGGTGCGCCACGCCGTTGACCTTGGCCTCCTCGTCGCGCGTGCCGACGTCGCACCACACGCCGACGGTCGCCGATTCGACGGTGGCGATGCGGTCGGTGGCGACGCGCAATCCGTTCTTCAGCGTGGTGATGCGGATGCTCATGCCGCGGTCCGCCTGCCGTCGCGCGCCGTGGCGCGCGCCAGGATGAACTCGCGCACGAGGGCGAGGTCATTCGGCAGGTGCATGCAGCGTTCCTCGCGCGCCATCAGGTCGGCGAGCCGCGCTGGCAGCGCCGGGCGGCGGCCGATCGCGGCCTCGACCGCGTCGGGGAACTTGGCCGGGTGGGCGGTCGCCAACGCGACGACCGGCAGCCCGCGCGGGCGCTCCACCTTGCGCGCGGCGGCCAGACCGATGGCGCTGTGCGGATCGACGATCTCGCCGGTCGCGCGGTATTCCTCGGCGATCACCGCCTTGGTCTCGGCGTCGTCGAGCCGCGCGGCTGCGAACAGCGTGCGCGCCCGCTTCAGCCGCGCCTCGCCGACGTCGAGCCGGCCGTCGGCGCGGAAACCGCGCATCGCCGCCGCCAGCGCGGCGCCGTCGCGGTCGTAGAGGTCGAACAGCAGGCGCTCGGCGTTGCTCGAGACCTGGATGTCCATGCTCGGGCTCAAGGTCGGCTGCACGGCGCCGATCTTCATCTCGCCCGACTGGAAGAAGCGCGTCAGGATGTCGTTGCTGTTCGACCCGACGATCAGCAGGTCGACCGGCAGACCGATTGCGCGCGCCGCGTAGGCGGAATAGACGTTGCCGAAATTGCCGGTCGGCACCGCGAAGCCGACCGGACGCTCGGGCGATCCCAGCGCCAGCGCGGCATGGGCGTAATAGGCGATCTGCGCCACGATGCGCGCCCAGTTGATCGAGTTCACTGCCGACAGGCCGACGCGGTCGCGGAACTCGAGGTCGTTGAACAGGCCCTTCACCAGGTCCTGGCAGTCGTCGAAGCTGCCGTCGATGGCGATGTTGTGCACGTTGGGCGAGACGACCGTGGTCATCTGCCGGCGCTGCACCTCCGACACGCGTCCGTGCGGGTGCAGCATGAAGATGTCGAGGCAGTCGCGGTCGCGGCAGGCCTCGATTGCGGCCGAGCCGGTGTCGCCCGAGGTGGCGCCGACGATGGTCGCGCGCGTGCCGCGCCGCGCCAGCACATGGTCGAACAGGCGGCCGAGAAGCTGCAGCGCGAAGTCCTTGAACGCGAGCGTCGGGCCGTGGAACAGCTCCATCAGCCACAGTTCCGCATCGAGCTGCTTCAGCGGCGCCACGGCGCGATGGTCGAAGCCGGCATAGGCCTCGCGCGCCAGGCGCGCGAGCGTGGCCTCGTCGATCGCGTCGCCGACGAAGGGCCGGATCACCTGCACGGCGAGCTCGGCATAGGGCAGGCCGCGCATGGCGCGCCAGTCGTCGGCGCCGAAGCGCGGCCAGGACTGGGGCACGTAGAGTCCGCCGTCGCGGGCAAGCCCCGCCAGCAGCGCGTCGTCGAAGGCCAGGGCCGGAGCCGCGCCCCGGGTGCTGATGTATTGCACGGAGGTGTACCTTGGGATGTTCCTTCTTACAGTAGCGGCCGACGCCGCTCGCCTGCAACCGCGGCCCGCGCGACCGGCGGTTGCGGGGCTGGGCGCACAAAAACCATTATAGGACGATTTAATCTCTATGATTTCATGCGCGGGCTGTGGTGTCGGCATGCCGGAATCGAATGATTCCGTCCATAGTGACAATCGCGGCGCGACGTGTCCGGTTCCCGTCCATGCCCGAGGAGCAGCCGCCCTTCCGGCTTGGGCGCGCCGCTGGCGCTGGCCGAGGGCGGCGGGCCCGAGCACCAGGGCGGCGCCCTCCGCCACATGGACCGGGACCTCGAGGCCGCCTGGCGCACGGCGCTGTCCACGGAACAGCCGATCCGCCGACCGCAAGCTGGCGCGGCGCGCGCCGGGCGCGATAAGGTGCCCGCAAACCACACGGCGCCCAGGGACATCGATGCCATGACCGCAGCCCACAGCACCTCTCCGGCGAGCAATCTGCGGCACGGCGGCAGGATCCTGGTCGACCAGCTGCTGATCCACGGCGCCGACATGGCCTTCCATGTCCCCGGCGAGAGCTTCCTCGCCGCGCTCGACGCCATGCATGACGTGAGCGGCCGGCTGAAGCTGGTGACCTGCCGGCACGAGGCGACGGCCTGCCAGATGGCGGAAGCGCACGGCAAGCTGACCGGCCGCCCGGGCGTGTGCTTCGTCACGCGCGGGCCCGGCGCGTCGCATGCGATGGTCGGCGTGCATACCGCGTTCCACGACTCGACGCCGCTGATCCTGTTCGTCGGGCAGATCGAGCGCGGCACGCGCGAGCGCGAGGCGCTGCAGGAGATCGACATCCGCGCGATGTTCGGCCACAGCGCGAAATGGGCGGCCGAGATCGACGACGCGTCGCGCATTCCCGAGCTGGTCAGCCGCGCCTTCCACCTCGCCTGCGCCGGCCGCCCGGGCCCGGTCGTGCTGGGCCTGCCCGAGGACATGCTCATGGACCGCAGCGACGTGGACGACGTGGCGCGATACCAGGTCGTGCGCCCGGCGCCGGCGCCGGCACAGATGCACCAGCTGCGCCAGATCCTCGGCACCGCCCGGCGCCCCATGGCGATCCTCGGCGGCGGCGGCTGGAGCGAGGCCGCGGTCGCCGACATCCGCGCCTTCCTCGAGGCCTTCAACCTGCCGGCCGCGGCGTCCTATCGCCGCCTCGACCTGCTCGACAACGACCACCCGAACTACGCCGGCGACTGCAGCGCCGGCGGCGCCTCGCCGGCCTTGAGCAAGCGCATCCGCGAGGATTGCGACGTGCTGCTGGCGATCGGCGCGCGGCTGGGCGAGTTCCCGACGCAGAACTACACGCTGGTCGTGCCGCCCAAGCCGCGCCAGCTGCTGGTCCATGTCCACGCCGACTCCGACGAGCTGGGCCGCGTCTACCAGGGCGAGGTGCTGATCGCCTCGGGCATGGACGCCTTCGCCGCCGCCGCGCGCGCGCTGCCGCCGCTCGAGCGCCGCCCATGGGATGACTGGACGCGCCAGGCGCGCGCCGACTACGAGGCCAACCAGGAGCCCGGCCCCTGCCCCGGCACGCTCGACCTCGGCCAGGTCGTGTGCCAGTTCCGCGACGCGCTGCCGGTCGAGGCGGTGGTCACGACCGACTCCGGCACGTTCGGCGGCTGGGTGCAGCGCTTCCACCGCGTGCGCCGCTATCGCGGGTTCCTGGGCCCCACCAACGGCACGATGGGCTACGCGATCCCGGCCGCGCTGGCGGCGAAGCTGGCGGAGCCGCAGCGCCCGGTGGTCGCCTGGGTCGGCGACGGCGGGTTCCTGATGAGCGCGCACGAGCTGGCGACCGCGCGGCAGTACGGCGCGCCGATCGTCGTCCTGTGCGTCAGCAACGGCGCCTACGGCACGATCCGCATGCACCAGGCGCGCACCTTCCCCGGGCGCTACCCGGGCACCGAGCTGTGGAACCCGGACTTCGCCGATTACGGACGCCTGTTCGGCGGCGAGGGCGAGGCGATCGAGCGGACCGAGCAGTTCCTGCCGGCGTTCCGGCGCGCGCTGGCGGCGCGGACGACCACGGTGCTCGAGCTCAGGCTCGATCCCGAGGCGATCTCCTCGCGCGCCACGCTGTCGGCGCTCGCCGAGGCGACGCGGACGGGAACGCCGATCATGGCGCGTTAGAACCCGCTCAGCCCGTTCCCGCCTCGGCGGCCAATTCGGCCTGGCGCGCGGCGCGGGCGCGGGCTTGCGCGCGCGCGACCTCGCGCCGGCGCAGGACCTCGTATACCACCCCGGCCACGATGGTGAAGGTGACCATCACGAACGCGAGCGCGTTCAAGGCGGGCGTCGTGCCGGAACGGATCTTGCCGGCGATGAACATCGTGAGCGTGATGTCGTTGCCGATGGTGAACAGAGTCGTGTTGAAGTTCTCGAAGGACTGCAGGAAGGCCAGCACCGATGCCGACAGGATCGCCGGCCGCATGTAGGGCACCATGATGGTGCGGAAGGCCTGGAACGGCGTGGCGCCGAGATCGAGCGCGGCCTCCTCGAGCGTGCGGTCGAAGCGGGTCAGCCGCGCCATGAAGACCAGCATGCAATAGGCGGCGATGAAGCTGGTCTGGCCCAGCACGGACAACTGCCAGCGCCCGCCGATGCGGAACTGGGTATCCCAGAATACCAGCGTCGACAGGCCGATGATGATGCCGGGCATCAGCACGGGCGAGACCAGCACGGCATAGACGAAGGACTGGCCGGGCAGGCGCATGCGCGTCATGAACAGCGCGCCGGCGAGTCCCAGCGGCACCGACAGCACGATGACCCAGAAGCCGATGATCAGGCTCTTGATCAACGAGCTCCACATGCGCTCGTCGTTCCACATCTCGACGAACCAGCGCAGCGTGCCGCCCCGCCACGGCGTCAGGGCGGGAATGCGGCTGTCGTTGAAGGTGACCGCCATCATGTAGACCAGCGGCACGAACATGTAGAGGAAGAAGACGGCCAAGTAGAAGCCGACGGCGATGCGCATCACCTGGTCGGAGGTGAGCCACGGCCGGCCGGGCGCGTCGGCGGAAACGAGGACGGTCGAGGTCACCGCGCGATGTCCTTGAGGCTGACGCGGAACAGGGCCATCACCAGGAGGATGAACACCAGGCACAGCGCCACCAGCGTGAAGCCGTAGGCCGAGCCCAGGTTCCAGTTGATCGCGTCGAACTGCAGGTAGATCAGCTTGGTGAACCAGATCGATCGCGTGCCGCCGAGCAGCTCGGGCACGACATAGGACCCCGCCGACAGCATGAAGGTCACGATACAGCCCGATGCGATGCCGGGCTTGGAATGCGGGATGACGATGTCCCAGTGGATGCGCCAGAACGGCGCGCCCAGGTCGCGGCCGGCATCGACCTGGTTCTGGTCCAGGCTCTCCATCGTGCTGTAGAGCGGGAAGACCATGAACAGGATGTAGGCGTAGACCAGGCCGACCATGACGCCGAAGTCGCTGTTGGTGAACTGGATCGGCGTGTCGATCATTCCCGCCGCCATCAGCGCCGTGTTGAAGAAGCCGTAGCGCGCGAGCAGCAGCTGCCAGGCGAAGGTGCGCAGGATCTCGTTCACCCAGAACGGGATCAGCAGGCCGATCATCAGGATGCCGATCCAGGCAGACTGCCCGGCGCGCACCAGGATGTAGGACAGCGGGTATCCGATCAGAAGCGAGATGACCGTGACCAGGATGCTGGCGTAGATGGTCTTCAGGAACACGCGCACGTTGAGGGGATCGAAGAAGACCTTGGCGAAGTTCTGGACCGTGTAGACGTCGAGCGGACCGCCGACGTCCTTGGGGTCCGGCAGATACGGGCGGAATGCCAGATCCACCATCAGCAGCATGGGCGCCGCGATCAGCAGCACGCCCCAGAACAGCACGCCGAAGAGGATGGCGCCGACACCGGCGTAGCCGAAGCGCCTGAGCGCCTCGTTCATGCCCGCGCCTCCGCTGCCCCTTGCGCCGCGGCCGCACGGGCCGACGGCAGGAGGATAGCGTCGTCGGGCGAGAACGTGATGCGTTGCCGCTCGCCGGGGGCGACGCGCGGCGTGTTGCCGTCGTTGCTGAGGGATACGGTGATCGGCCGTTGCTGGCCGATGTTTGCCAGCAGGATGTTTGCGACCGGGCCTTCGAACACGCCGTCCAGCACCTGGCTTTCCACCACGTTGCCTTCGTCGGCGGCGACGCCGGCAAGGCGCACGCGCTCGGGTCGCACGAACAGCAGCGCCGACTCCCCGGCGCCGACGCCGCGCGGATTGGCGGCGCGCAGGCGGCCGAACGGCGTCTCGATCACGGCATAACCGTTCTCGGCGGCGGCGACCTTGCCGGCAATCGCGTTGTTCTCGCCGACGAAGGCGGCGACGAAGGCGGTCTGCGGCTTGTTGTAGACGTCGGCCGACGGGCCGATCTGCTCGATCCGCCCCTGCGACATGACCGCCACGCGGTCGGACATCGCCAGCGCTTCGCCCTGGTCGTGCGTGATGTAGATGAACGTGACGCCGGTCGAGCGCTGGATCGCGCGCAGCTCCTGGCGCATGTGCTGGCGCAGCTTGAGGTCGAGCGCCGAGAGCGGCTCGTCCAGCAGCAGCACCTTGGGCTCGACCGCGAGCGCGCGCGCGATCGCGACGCGCTGCTTCTGGCCGCCCGACAATTCGTCGATGCGCTTGTCGGCGTAGCCTCTGAGCGCGATCAGCTCGAGCATGCGGTCGACCACCTTGCGCCGCTCGGCCGCCGAGACGCCGCGCACCATCAGCCCGTAGCCGATGTTCTCGGCCACGCTCATCAGCGGGAACAGCGCGAGGTTCTGGAAGATCAGCGCGGTCGGTCGCTTGTTCGGACCGATACCGTTGAGATCGCGCCCCGCCAGCTTGATGGCGCCGGAGGTCGGGTCGATGAAGCCCGAGATCATCCTGAGGATCGTGGTCTTGCCGCAGCCGCTGGGACCCAGGAAGCTGAAAAATTCACCCTGCGGGATGGACACGCTGACGGTGTCCACCGCGACGAACTCGCCGAACTTCTTGGTTACGTCGATCAGTTCGAGATCGTTCGCCATCCTGTCCCCCGGGCGGGCGCAGGCAATGCCCGTCCGCCCTCAGAAGGCCGGTCCATCCGATTGCCGTGACCGCACGCGCCGTCGCGACGCCGTCGGCGCGGCGCCGGGATCCCGTCCCGGGCGCCGCGCCGTTCCTTGCGCAGGCTCTCAGGCCGCCTGCAGCTTGGCGGCGAATTCCTGGCGCTTGGCGATGAACCAGGGCTGCTCCTCGCCCTGGAACCACAGCCTCTCGATGGCGTCGCCCGGATAGGCGTCGGCGAAGTTGCGCCGGAACTTGTCGTTGGTGAACTTCTCGGCGCCGGCCGCGATGCTGTTGTAGCCCGTCTCGACCGACATGAGTCCGCCGTTCTCCGCGATCGTCGACCAGCTCATGTAGGCATAGGCCTGCTCGATGTTCTTCGCGCCCTTCGGCAGCGCCAGCGTGTCGGACCAGGCGAGCGCGCCTTCCTTGGGCGCCAGGAACTGCATCGGGTCGCCTTCGTCGCGCATCTTGTTGATCGGGCCGTCCCAGGTCTGGCCGATGACGCAGCCTTCCTGGCGGAAGGCGAGCACCGTGTCGTTGGTGCCGGTCCAGAACTTGGCGATGTGGGCCTTGTTCTTGATCGAGTATTCCAGGGCTTGGCCGTAGGCCTTCACCATCGTGGCCTCGTCGTGATAGGCCTTCTTCATCGAGCCGGGCGCCAACTCGCCCTTCCCTTCCATCCACAGGCCCGTGCCGAGCATGATCGAGCGCGGTCGGCACATCATCTTGCCCTTCCACTTTGCGTCCCACAGGTCGCCGAAGCTGGCCTTTCCGTATTCCAGCTTCATCGCCTTGGTGTTGAAGGCCAGCGCCTCGGTGCCCCAGTCATAGGGCATGCAGTACACCTTGCCGTCCTTCACCGCGCCCTGCTCCTCGGGCAGCTTGGTGAAGACCTTGCTCATGTTTTCGATGCCCTTGACCTTCTTCCAGTCGACGGGCTGCAGATTGCCGGCGGAGATGTGGGCGCCGACCCAGGCGACCGAGGGCGTGCACATGTCGAAGCCCTCGCCGCGCGCGGCGCGCAGCTTGTTGAGCTGCGTCTCGTTCGAATCGAACAGCGTGACGTTCACCTTGATGCCCGTGTCCTTGGTGAACTTGTCGATCAGCTTCTTGGGTGCATAGTCCTCCCAGGTGAACCAGTTGAGCTCGCCCGAGGACGACAGCGCGTCGCGCACGAACCAGGGGCCGACCGAGGCCACGGCGCCCGCCGCCGCGGCACGCTTCAGCACCGACCGGCGGGTCACGGTTTTCTTGTCGAAGATCAGCATCCGATGTCTCCTCTGTTCCGGGTTTGACGATCGCCTCCACGACCCCGGTCCGCGCCGGGGCCTTTGATCGGACTATAGAGCAATTCCCGTGCCTCAGCCACGCGCAGCGCGCCGGTCAGGGGCGGCGCAGCGCGGGCCGCCAGCCCGCGTCGTAGGCGGCGAGCGACCGGCGCACCATGTCCTGGAAACCTTTCAGCGCGTGCTCGTGCTTGGGCGACAATCGCCCGCGATCGTAGACGCCGGCGTTAAGGTTGCGTTGCACCCCGGTGACGACCGCGATGTCCTCGCTGACGATCTCGATCGCCCATTCCGTGATCCGGTCGCGCTCTGGCCTGGTCGCCGGCGACAGGTCCCCGAAGAGGTACCAGTTGACGTGGCGCATGCGGCCCGCGCCGAGCGGCTCGATGGTGGCGATCGACGCGCCCCAGTCGTAGAGATTCAGCATCAGCACGGGAAAGCGATAGAAGTAGAGCCCCTGCGTCAGCCCGTCGGCGCGCCGCGGACCGTAGAGGTGGAAGAACTCCTCGCGATCGTAGACGTCGATCACGTACAGGTCGATGTCGATCGCGGCGCACAGGCCCGGATGCATGAGTTCGAGGTGATAGCCCTCGAGATAGTTGTCGCCATAGGCCTTCCAGTCGATCGCCACGTCGCGGACCTTGTCGCGGTAGAAGCGGTAGCGCTCGAGCGGATAGTCGGCCGCCATGCGGGCGATCGGCCCCAGCCAGTCCAGGAGCGGCGGCGCGTCGAGATCGAAGCAGACGAACACCAAGCCCTTCCAGCATTCGGTCCTGAGCGGGAACAGCCCGATGGAATGCGGGTCGAGACCCGCATCGTCGCCGAAATCTCGCGCGCGGATCAGCCGGCCTTCGCCGTCGTAGGACCAGCCGTGATAGGGGCAGACCAGCGCCCCGGCGCGGCCGGTGCCGTCCGGCACCAGCTGGGCCGCGCGATGGCGGCAGACATTGTGGAAGCCGCGCACCTTGCCGTCGCGCCCGCGCATGACCAGGATCGGCAGGCCGCACAGCGTGCCGGCAACGTAGTCGCCGGAGTTCGGCATGCGGCTTTCGTGCGCGAAGAGCTGCCAGTGCCGCTGGAAGATCGCCACCCGCTCCTTGGCGAAAATCGCCGGGTCGGCATACCAGGACGCCGGCAGCGTATCGCCCAAGGGCTCCTTCGGCCCCGCCTCGGTCCGCACGGCGCCCGGCCCCGGAAGGTCGTTCATGCACAACCCTGTTTCGAGACGATTTTTATTGTTATCGCGGGGATGTGAGCATGGGCCCGTGGAGATGTCAAAGCGGTCCCGGCCGGCACGGGCCGTCCGGATGCCTAGCGCTTGTGCGCCTTGAGCCCGTCGATGCCGGCCTTGAGCGCGTTCTGGAACACCGCGGTGTCGGTGCCGTAGCACAGCATGCGGAAGCCCCAGTCGAGGTAGCGCCGGCCGGTCTTGACGTCGCCGCACAGGAAGCCCGCGGGCTTGCCGTACCGGGCGCAGGCCCTGACCAGCTTCTTCACCGCCGCCTTGTAGCGCGGATGGTCGAACTGGCCGTCGATGCCGAGCGCGTTGGTGAGGTCGTAATGGCCGAGCCAGCCGACATCGATGCCGGGCGTGGCCATGATCGCCTCGACGTTCTCGATCCCCGCCGCGGTCTCGACCAGCGCGATCACGAGGGTGCGCTCGTTCTCCTCCTTCATCGCGCTTACGTGGTCGCCGCCGCGATAGTCGTCGTGCGGCATGCCGAAGGCGAGCCCGCGCACGCCCTGCGGCCGGTAGCGGCACCAGGCGGCGATTCTGGCCGCCTGCTCCGCCGTCTCGACCATCGGCACCATGATGCCGTGGACGCCGGCGTCGAGCATGGGCGCGATCAGGTGGTAGTGCGAGCCGGGGACGCGCGCCATCGGCGCCACGCCGGTGCCGCGGGCATAGGCGACCTGGCTCTTGACGGTCTCGATGCCGACGCCGCTGTGCTCGGTGTCGAGGATCACGAACTCGGCGCCGGCATTGGCCATGATCCGGCTCAAGCCCGGCGTGAAGAATTCGAACGCCATCTGGCCGAAGGACACGCCGCCCTTCATCACCTTGGCGCGGACGTTGTTCTCGCGCATCGGATTCCCCCTCGCGACTGCAATCCCCTATGTCATGCCGCCTTTGCCCGGCCGCGCGCGGCGGCGAGCCTCATGCCGAGGTCGATCGCCTCCATCATGCTCTGCGGATTGGCGATGCCCTTGCCGGCGATGTCGAAGGCGGTGCCATGGTCGACCGAGGTGCGCACGATCGGCAGGCCGAGCGTGATGTTGACGCCGCTCAGGCCGACCCACTTGCCGGTGCGGCGGTCGATCTTGAATCCCAGCAGCTTGACCGCGACATGGCCCTGGTCGTGGAACATCGCGACCACGCCGTCGAACTGGCCGCCCAGCGCCTTGACGAACACCGTGTCGCCGGGCACCGGCCCGGTGATGTCGAGGCCCCGCTTGCGGAAGCGCGCGATCACCGGCGCCACGATGTCGATGTCCTCGCGCCCGAACATGCCGCCTTCGCCCGCGTGCGGGTTGAGTGCGGCGACGCCGAGGCGCGGCTTCTTGAAGCCGAGCCGGCGCAGCGCGTCCGATGTGAGCTCGATCACGTAGGTCAGGCGCTCCGGCGTCACCAGCGACGACGCCTTCGCCAGCGCCACGTGGGCGGAGACATGGCTCACGCGCAGCCGGTCGTGCACCAGCATCAGGACCGAGCCCTTGCTGCCGGTGAGATCGGCAAGGATCTCGGTATGGCCGGCGTAGCGGAACCCGGCGGCATTGATCGCCTCCTTGCTGATCGGCGCCGTGGCGATGGCGGCGATCTCGCCCTTCATCGCCATGGCGATGCCGCGCTCGATCGCGCGGAAGGCCTGGCGTCCCGCCTCGGCGCCGGTCTCGCCGAACTTGACCTTGCCTTCGGCCGGCGTCGCCTCGATCAGGTCGATCCTCGGTGCGTAGCGGCGCAGGCCATTGGCGATCAGGCGCTCGCGCGCCTGCTCGATCGCCTCGGCAGTGCCGATGGTGACCAGCTCGAGCTCGCCGGCGCGCACGCGCGGCGCCAGCCGGGCGGTCGCCTTCAGGCACAGTTCCGGGCCGACGCCGGCGGGGTCGCCCATGGTCAACGCGATGATCGGCTTATGCCTGGGCACGCTTCCTCTCCCTTTCTGGATCGAGCAGTTGCGCGAGCACATTGCCGGCGGCGAAGCCGCCGGACTTGGAGACGACGGCGAGGCCATTCCAGCACCCGCCGACGATCTGCGAAAGGGGCACGCCCGGCGCGATCTCGCCCCGGCAATCCAGGCGCCCGGCCCGTGTCGCATCCATCAGGGCCGCCAGCGTGTCGCCGCCGCTCGCGAACAGGGCGGCGGGGTGCAGGGATGCGCACGCGGACGCCAGGGCGCGCAGCTTGGTCGCGGCCTGCGGCGACGGCAGGTCGGGCAGCCGCAAGGCCAGGACCGCGGAATTCCCGCCGCGCAACGCGCGATCGGCACGTTCGACCGCCCCGGCGATTTCCTCCGCGGCCGCGATCGGCGCGATGGCCGCTTCGCCGCGCGCACGGAGCCGGTCGATTTCGCCGATGGCGACCGTGTGCCGGCTGCCGACGACGGCGAGCAGCGGCCCGGGTGGCGGCGCACAGCGCCGTGTTGCGTCGCCGGCGAGCGCCCGCGCCAGGCCGGCGCTGCCGACCCACAGCACGGGCGGCGCGAGCCGCCGCCCCGCCGCCACGACCGCCGCGAGATCGGCGTCGCTCTCGGCATCGCAGAGAAAGCAGCCGCTGTCGGCAATGGAACCGGCCGCGGCGGCCAGCCACAGCGCCAGGGACGCGGGCAGCTCGGCCCTGAGCGCCGCCGGCAGGTCGAGTGCGACCGGTGTCCAGCCGCCATCGGCCCGCGCGTATTGCCGGCCTTGGCGCGTGACGCGACCTTGGGCGGGAAAGGCGGGGGCGACGACGACGCTCGCGAAACTGCCGCCTGCGGCCGTGGCGGCGATCTCCGCCGCCGCGTGGCCCCGCAGCATGGAGTCGATCTTGCGAAATGCGATCGCCGCACCGCGCATCAGCGCGCCGGCCCGGTGCGCGCGCTCGCGCGCCTGCGCCGCGCTGCCCGCGCGCGTCGCCGCGTCCCAGGCCCAGGGACCGGCGAGTCGTGGCGGGCGAAGGGGTTGGCCTGGGCCTGCAGCTCCAGGTACTCGATCGCGTAGACCGTGCTCATGGCCATGTGGAAGAGCTCGTGGATCAGGATCGCCGGCATCATGCCGACCCGCTCCATCTGGTCGAGGCCGGCGCGGAT
>CAZLBB010000112.1:0-18617 GCA_964557415.1 uncultured Rhodospirillaceae bacterium | reverse complement strand
CCGCGTCCTTGCCGGCGACCGCGTCCGCACCGCCGCGCACGCCGACAACGGACGCCAGCGATTCGACGGAACGGAGCGATTTCGGCATCGATGCGCCGAAATCGGCGGCGCGCCCGACATAGGCCTGGATCCTGGCGGCGGCGAGCCGCGCGGCCGCGACCGGCGGCGCCATGGCCTCGATGCGGATCTCCTGCGGGTAGTAGGACGGATAGAGCGGCGCCTCGTGCCCCGCCCGCGCCGGCCAGAACGCGGCTGCGGCGGCGAGGGACGCGACGGCCAGGGCGGGAATCCTCATCGCACCTCTCGATGCCGGCGGCGCGGGCGGCGGGCGGCGGCGTCGATACCGTCACCCGCGCAGGGTGTTCATCACGTCCTCGTTGGCGAGCGCGTCCGCGGGCTTGCCGTGGAAGATGATCTCGCCGCGGTCGATCGCGTAGAGGCGGTCGGCGACCGAGGCCGCCGCCGGCAGGTGCGATTCCGCCATCAGCAGCGAGATGCCCAGCGCCTTGATCTTGACGACCGCCTCGCGGAAGCGCGCGACCACCATCGGCGACAGGCCCTCGAACGCCTCGTCGAGCAGCAGCAGGCTGGGCGACAGGAACATCGCCCGCGCGATCGCCACCATCTTGCGCTGGCCGCCGCTCAGGTTGAGGCCGCGCCGGCCGGTCAGCTCGCGGACTTCGGGAAACACCGAGTACACGCGCTCCTCGACCGCGGCGGCGTCGACGTCGCTGCGGTCCTCCGACAGCCAGCGGCTGATCGACAGGTTCTCGGCGACGGAAAGGTCGGGGAAGATGCCGCAGTTCTCGGGCGAGTAGCCGAGGCCGCGGCGCGCGCGCTGGTGCGCCGGCAGGGACGTGATCTCCTGGCCCTGGAACCGGACCTTGCCGTTGCGCACCGGCAGCAGCCCCATGATGCTCTCGATCGTCGTGGTCTTGCCCGCGCCGTTGCGGCCGACCAGGCACACCAGCTCGCCCGCGCCGACCGAGAGCGAAACCCCGTGCAGGATGTGCGCCGTGGACCGGTAGGTGTCGATGCCTTCGACCTCGAGCATCGTCTCCATGCGCCCTTCCCCGTCAGCCCGTCGCCGGCAGGCCCAGCACGTTGGCCGCCACGGCGGGATTGCGCTTGATCTCGTCGGGCGGGCCGTCGGCCAGGATGGCACCCTGGTGCATGGCGACGATGCGGTCGGAATACTTGAAGACGACGTCCATGTCGTGCTCGATCACGACCGCGGTGACGTTGCCGGCGCGCACGACCGACGAGATCCTGTCCATGATCTGCCCCTTGTCCCTGGTGCTGACGCCGCTGGTCGGCTCGTCCAGGAACAGCAGGCGGGGCTTGAGCGCGTAAGCGACCGCGACGTCGAGCAGCTTGCGCTCGCCCTGCGCCAGGCCCTTGGCCGGCACGTTGCGCTTGCCGGCGAGGCCGAACTGGGCGAGCACGTCCTCGGCCTCGCGCCGGACGTCCAGGTCGTGGTCGGCAAGCCGCATCAGGTTGAGCGTCTTGCCCTCGCGCGAGAAGACCGACAGCGCAACGTTGTCGAAGGCCGTCAGGTCGTCGAACAGGTTCACCAGCTGGAAGCTGCGCGCGATGCCGGCCTTGAGCCGTTCGTCGACCGAGGCATGGGTGATGTCCTTGTCCTCGAGCAGGATCTGCCCGCTGTCGGGGCGCATGAAGGCGCTGATGAGATTGACGAGCGTGGTCTTGCCGGCGCCGTTGGAGCCGACCAGCGACAGGAACTCGCCCTTCGTGACGACGAAATCGACGTCGTCCACCGCGCGCGTGTCGCCGAAGTACTTGCGCAGCTTGACGGTCTTGAGCAGGGTCATGGCACATCGTCCCGCCGCCCGCGCGCGCGCCATGCGCCGGCAAGCTGCTTGAGCCCGCCGACGATGCCGGCGGGCAGCGCCATCACCAGGATGACGAGGACGATGCCGAGCGCCGCCTGCCAGTAGGCGGTGGACGCCACGGCGTAGCTCTTGAGGAAGTTGAACACGATCGCGCCGATGACCGGCCCGCTGAAAGTGCGGAACCCGCCCAGCACCGTCATGAACACGATCTCGCCGGAGAACGGCCAGTAGACGATGTCCGGCGTCACCAGGCCGTTGAGCGGGACCCACAGCGTGCCCGCCAGCCCGGCGAACAGGCCGGAGATCAGGAAGGCGATCAGGCGGTACTTGCGGACGCCAATGCCGAGGAAGCGGGCCCGGGTCTCGTTGTCGCGGATCGCCTGCAGCGCCTTGCCGAACGGCGAGTGGACGATCACCCACATCAGCACGACGCAGAACGCGAACAGCACGAGCGTGTAGTAGTAGTAGGCGCCGATGAAGCGCTGGTAGCTGCCCGGCCCGGTGAAGTCGATCAGGCCCGCCAGCAGCGTCATCTTGCCATAGGCGACGCGGATGCCGTCGGTGCCGCCGGTCACCCAGAAGAACTTGTAGGCGAGCGTCCACAGCACCTGCGACAGCGCCAGCGTCAGGATGCCGAAGAAGATGCGCGTGTAGCCGACGCAGACATAGCCGAACGCGGCGGTGATCAGCGCCGTGACCGCGAGCCCGCCGAGGATGTAGAGCTCCATCGAGCCGATGCCGAGATACTTGACCATGAACGCCGCGGTGTAGGCGCCGAGGCCGAAATAGGCGGAGTGACCGAACGACAGCAGGCCGGTGTAGCCGAGCAGCAGGTTGAAGCCGAGCGCGGCGATGCCGAAGATGAGCCCATAGGTCAGGAGCTGCGTCATGTAGGCGTCGACCAGCTGGGGAATGACCGCCAGCAAGACCGCGAGCGGCGCCGCCAGCGCCAGCGTGCGCTTGACCGAAAGTCCGTCGCCGCTGGAGCGGAGAAAGTTCATCACGCCTTCCCGAACATGCCGGTGGGGCGGATGAGCAGCACCGCGGCGGCGATCAGGTAGAGCACCGCCAGCTCGATCTCGGGGAAGAACTGGATCCCCGCCGTGCGCACGAAGCTGACGAGCAACGCGCCGATCAGCGCACCCTCGAGGCTGCCGAGGCCGCCGATCACGACCACGACGAAGGCCAGGATCAGCGCGTCGATGCCCATGCCGAGCACGGCCGCCTGGCTGGGCACGACGATGGCGCCGCCCAGGCCGGCGATGAAGCAGCCGAGCGCGAAGGCCTGGATGTAGACGCGGCGCACGTCGAGGCCCAGCGCCGACGCCATGCGGCGGTCCTGCGACGTGGCGCGCAGCATGACGCCGAAGCGGGTGCGGTAGATGAAGGCCCACAGCAGCGCCGCGGCGACGGCGCCGATCGCGATCACGAGCACGTTGTACACGGGATAGCGCAGGCCCAGCACGGGGAAGCTGCCCAGGCTGTCCATGATGACGCCGGCCGTCAGCGGCATGCCGCCGAACAGGAAGTGCATGGCGTCCTCGAGGATCAGCAGCAGCCCGAAGGTCACGAGCAGCAGATACTCCTCCGGGCGGCCGTAGAGCGGCCGCAGCAGCACCGGCTCGATCAGCGCGCCGACGGCGGCCACGGCCACGGCGCCCACCGGCAGGAGCAGGAACAGGACGCTGAAATGCACGCTGGCCACGGCATGGCCGATGGTCCACGCCGTGACGTAGGCGCCCAGCGCATAAAAGGCGCCGTGCGCCAGGTTGACGATGCGCATGACGCCGTAGATGAGGCTCAGTCCCGCGGCGATCAGGAAAAGAATGGATGCGTAGAAGACCGAGTTCAGAAACTGAACGGCGAGGATATCCATGCCCCCAAGTGTCCCCCCTTTGGACGAGCGGCGATCGCGGCCGATCGCGTCATCCATTCCGCCCGCGTATCGTTGTTTGCTTCGCGCGGCATGGCGAGATTAGGGCATACACCCCGATGCTGCAACCATGAGGCGCCGTATTGCTTGTGTTCACTCCCTGCCGTCCGCCTCGAAGCGGAAGATCGCGGTCGACGGCGCCAGCGCGTTGCCGTCGAGGAAGATCGCGATCAGCGCCGCATAGCGGCCGGCCGCCAGGCGCCGAGGTAGCACGACCTTGAAGCGGTCGTCGGGTTCCCAGCTCATGCGTCCCGCGCGCACGACCGCGCCGTCGGGCCCGACCAGCACATAGCGCGCGAGGACTTGCACGCCGCGCGTGCCGTGCGCCGTGCTTCGCGTCAGGGGCTCGCGCCTGATCTCGGTGTTGCGTTCGACCTTGACGATCACGTCGGCGTCGGCGCGGACCAGGATGTCGTCGGCTTCCCGCGTCACCTGACGGATCACCGCGCGCGGCGGATCGACCTGCGGATCGAAGGTGCCGAAGCCGAGCGGGTATGTGGCTTCGCGCACCGCGCTGAGCACGGCGCCGTCGGTGCTCCATGCGGCGAGCCTGTACGGCCCGTTGGTCACGAGCAAATGGCCGTGCTCCTCGGCGAAGCGCCCGAGCGCGCGCCAGCGCGCTCGGGCGTCCTCGCGCGCGACCCGTTCGGCCAGCGCCGGCGGACGGAACCCCTCGCGCGCGAACTCCGCACACAGCGCGATCAGCCGGGCGCGCAGCGCCGCGTCCCGCGCCAGGTCGAGCCAGGGCACGCCGCGGCGCCGCGCCTCGGCTCCGGAGAAGGTCGCATAGCCGCGGCCGACCGCTTCCTCCATCAGCGCCAGGAGGTGCCAGGGCACGGTGCTCCAAGGCGGCGCCAGCGCCGCCGCCTGGCCGTCGCCGGCCGGCGCATCGCGCAGGTAGACCTCCAGCACCGGCGTCGTCTGCACGATGTCGACGCCTTCGGCGATGTTGAAGGACTTGCGCTCGACGCGCACCGGGCGCACCCCCGCCAGGCGGTCCCGGAGCATGTCCGCGGGCGCGGCGAGCGCCGGCTCGCGCGCTTGGCCGTCGGGCGTGGCGCCGCCCCAGCGCTGGATGAACGCATAGGGATAGATCAGGTCCGCGATGTCCGTCTCGCTGCCGTCGAGAAACGGCGAGGCGAGGACCTCGTACTCGATCTTGACGGCGGCGAGCATCCGCGCGCCCACCGGGTCGAGCCTCAGGCCGTCGGCACGGGGGCGGAGCGCGTCGTCCGGCACCTTCAGCCCGCCGGACTGGCCGCGCATTCGCGTGACCGCCGGCCGCACGCGGTTCGCCGTCCAGTCCGCGTCGAATGGGTTCTGCATCATGGCGCCGTCGCCGAGCGCCGCCCATATCAGCCGGCCCGCCGGGTCGGTGAAGCCTGCCACCGGATTCCACGCCGACCGCGGGCGCTCGTCCAAAGCCACGCGCAGGCTGCCGTTCCACGGATAGTCCTTGAGCTTGGCCGTGCGCAGGAAGATCGGCGCATTCAGCCCGCGCAGGGAATCGTAGGCGACGTTTTCGATGCCGCCGGACGATGCCGCGTTGACATGCTCCCGCCGCAGCCGGTAGCCGGCGACGACGCGGCGGCAGTCCTCGGTCAGGGCGGCGACGAGATCGCGCTCGAGCGCGACCTGCTGCGTCAGGTCGACCGCCTCGCCGCGGCTCAGCCGCTGCAGCAGGCCGTCGACCGCCTCGCGCCGCTGCGACTCGACATGCGGCGCCAGCAGGCGATGCGCCTGGTGCCAGCCGGTCTTGCTCCAGCTCGTCCCGCCGGGAAGCGCGGATGGCGCGGCGTCCGTCTCCAGGTCCTCGATGCGCACCTCCGCCAGCGCAATGCCGGAACCGGCTGCATCGTCCCGCGGCCGGAGCGTGCCGACGATCGCCCGCGCGACCGGCCCTTTGGCGGCAACCGCCGCGACCGATGCGCTCCCTGCCGCCGCCTTTACCACCGCCCGCATTGCCTCGACGCGGTCGAGGTGATGCAGATAGTCGGCATGGAAGGGAGTGACCGGATAGGGATGATAGACGAAGCCGGCCGGCTGCACGTCGCCAAGCGCCGCGAGCACGGCGCGCGCGGCGGCGCAGCGCGCCTTCGCCGACGCTAGGCCCGGCACGGCCGGATCGAGGTCGAGCACCAGCAGCGACTCCAGCGAGGCGACCGACCGCACGTGGTCGGGAAGGGCCGCGGCGAACGCGGGCGCGGCGCCGACATAGGCATGCAGGGTCTCGTCGCCGAGGCCCTTGGCGGCGGCGGCCGCATCCAGGCGCTCGACCCGGATCTCGTCCGGGTAATACGACGGATAGTGCGCCAGCGTATGCCCGGCGAAGGCCGGCGCCGCGGCAAGGCACGCCACGACCCCGGCCAGCGCGCCGGAACGGACGCGGCGGCCGTGCGGACGCAGCACGGCCGCCCCGTCAGAGCGAGAGCGGCGTCAGGCCTTGAGCCAGGTCGTCTTCAGCCAGTTGGCCGCCGCCGTCGATTCCTCGTGGCCCTGGCCCGGCTTCGGCCAGTTGGGCGGGGCCGTGATGTCGCGGATCGAGATCGTGATCACCGACTTCGGATCCCAGACCGGGAACTGGTATTCGGGCACGTTCTTGGTCATCCCAATCGCGGAATCCTTGTAGCCCTGGTGATTGTCGGCGCGGATGTAGACATAGCCGGCCGGCGAATCGATGCCGAGTCCCTCGAGCTGGCTGATGATGGCCTCGTCGTCCGGCCAGCCGCCGACCAGGTGGTTGGCGCGCTCGATCGCCGACTTGAGCAGGTACAGCGCCGTGTAGGCGCCGTCCGACTCGAAGCTCGGATACTCGTTCCAGCGCTTGTAGTAGCGCTGCACGAAGCTGTCGTTGATCGGCCAGCGCTTGCTGCCCGGATGCAGGAAGAAGTAGTTGGCGTGCACGCCGGCCAGCACGCCTTCGGGATGGTCCTTGCCGATCGCGTGCGGCTGACCGCCGAAGGCGAGCGTGGTGGCGACCTTCATCTTGTCGAACAGGCCGTAGCGCAGCGCCTGCTTGTAGAAGGCCACGTAGTCGCCGCCCCACAGGCCGCAGATCAAGAGGTCCGGCCCTGCCGACAGCAGCTTGGTGATGTGCGGCGTGAAGTCGGTCGAGAACAGCTTCGGCCACGCCTCGGCGACGGACTCGGCGCCGGGGACCATCGCCTTGTAGGCCAGCATGAAGTGCTCGTGCACGTTGCGGCCGTAGCTGTAGTCCGGCTGGATCGACGCCACCTTCTTGGCATGCGGCCACGCCCTGGCCGCGCCGATCGCCGAGGTGATGCCGTCGGCCGACTGGATGTTGGTGACGCGGAACACGTATTTCGGGTTGGGCACCGCCTTGTCGAACAGGAAGTCGGTGCAGCCGTCGTTGAACAGCGTGAGCACACCCAGCTCCTCGGCCACGGGCCCGAGCGCCGGCGTATTGCCGCTGGAGATGACGCCGGTGAACAGGTCGATCTTCTCCGACAGCTTCATGCGACGGAGTTCCTTGACGTTGGCGTCGGTGCCGGCGGATTCGTCGGCGACGATGGTCTCGATCTTGCGCTTGCCCAAGAGGCCGCCCTCGGCGTTGATCTCCTCGGCCGCGAGCAGATGGCCCTTGCGCCCGGGCTCGCCCAGGAGGTTCGCCGGCCCGGTCAGGAAGGTGATGTGGCCGGTCTTGTACGGTGTGTCCTTGATGTTGCCCTTGACCTTCGGCGCTGCCGACGCCGGCCGCGGGCCGGCGAAATAGGCCGCTGTGCCGGAAGTGGCCGCGATCCCCGCTCCCGCGGCGACGCCAACCGTGCTCAGGAAATCGCGGCGGCTGACCGGCGACTTGTTCTTCTGGTCTCCCATGATCTGTCCTCCCTAGGTCCGATTGATGGACGCGAGCCTGTGCCCAAGCGCGGGAGGTCTGCCGCGAAGCCAAAGATCGGACGAGCAGGTGGGCGTTGCTATGGCGGACGACGCGGTCGGGATGTGAACGACCGCCGATGCCTGGCGCTTTGCTTGCGAATCTGCTTTCGTATTCTTGTTGTCTTTAACTTCTATGCGCTCGGACGTCCGCCTGCGCACCTGTTCGCCGCTTCCCGGCGGTCTTCCCGTCTCGGTTGAAAACTCTAGCGCAGCGAGAACGGCCGAGTCAAAGAAGCACGGCCGAGGCCGAGGCGCCGGAGCCACACGCCGCCGCAGGCCCTGCGCCGGACGATCCGTTCGCGTTCTCGTGCGCGCGGGAGCCTCGGCCGCAGCGCACGACCGGTGATATGCTGACGCCGTGCAGACCGTGCCGGCGATCGCCGATCTTGTCGCATCCTCGGGCCTCGTCCTGCGCGGCGGGTTTCATGCCGCCGCCGCGGACGGCGTGCCGGCGCTGGCCGACGGTGCCGCCGCATCGACGGTACTGATGATCGGCAATGTCGGCAGAAGTGACGGCGATCCGATGTGGCGCGCCTTCGCCGCCCAGCGCCATCGCTTCGCCGGCGCGAACCCGCTCGACGACTGGACCCGCTCCGTGATCGACCCGCTGGCACACCGCCTCGGTGCCGCGGCGCTCTATCCCTTCGGCGGGCCGCCGCATCTGCCGTTCCAGCGCTGGGCCATGCGCGCCGAGGACGCATTCCCCTCGCCGCTCGGCATCCTCGTTCATCGCGAATACGGGTTGTGGCACGGCTATCGGGCGGCGCTGGCCTTTGCCGAGCGCCTGGACCTGCCGCGGCGCGATCGCGCGCCGTCGCCCTGTGCGACATGCTCGGGCAAACCCTGTATGAGCGCCTGCCCGGTCGGCGCGTTCGGGTTGGAGGGCTACGACGCCGCGGGTTGCGCGGCGCATGTGGAAAGTCCGGCCGGGGCGGATTGCCTGGGACGCGGCTGCCGCGCTCGCCTCGCCTGTCCGGTGGCGCCGGAACGGGCGCCGGCGCCGGATCAGGCGCGGTTTCACATGGAGGCGTTTCTGCGGGGCGTCAGGCGGCGACGCGCCTGAGCGGTCAGGCGGCGGCGCCTTTCAGCATCGGGTCGAGCTTGCCGGCGGCGTCGAGCGCGTGCAGGTCGTCGCTGCCGCCCACGTGCACGCCGTCGATGAAGATCTGCGGCACGGTGTTGCGCCCGCCCGCACGCTGGCGCATCTCGGCGCGGCGCTCGGGATGCTCGAGCACGTCGATTTCCTCGAACGTCGCGCCCTTGCGCTGCAGCAGCGCCTTGGCGCGCGCGCAATAGCCGCACATCCAGGAGCTGTAGATCTCGACCTTGGCCATGAATTGCCTGCTTCGTTGCCGTAAATGTCGTGATCTTGTCGCAAGTCACGCGATTCGGCCAGTGCGGCGATTGCATGCCTGCGCATACAATTCTCGCCCCGCACTACAATTGGCGCGCCACGCGCGCCAATGTCAGTACGTCGACGGCGGCGGCACCGGCGCGTCGCAGGGCGCGCGCGCATTCGTCGACCGTGGCGCCGGTGGTCATCACGTCGTCGACCAGCAGGACGCGCCGGTCCTTGAGGTCCGGCAGATGGCGCGGCCGCACCGCGAAGGCCGCGGCCACGTTGGCGCGGCGGCGCGCGCGGTCGAGCCGGCCTTGCGACGGCGTGGCGCGGCGGCGCAGCAGCAGGTCGGCGATCACCGGGCGATCCGCGATGCGGCCAAGCTCCAGGGCCAGGAGGGCGGACTGGTTGTAGCGCCGCCACAAGAGGCGCCAGCGATGCAGCGGCACCGGCACGATCAGGTCGCAATCGGCCAGCAGCTCGGCGCCGGCACGCGCCATCCAGCGCGCGAGGCCCGGCGCGGCATGCGTGGCGTCGGCGTGCTTGAAGCGCAGCACCAGGGCGCGCGCGCCGTCGCCGTAGCGCATCGCGGCGCGGGCGCGGTCGAACTCCGGCGCGTCCGCCACGCAGGACGCGCATTCGAGCGCCGCCGCCGCATCGGCCAGCTCGAACGGCAGGCCGCAGCGCCGGCAATGCGGCGGCGTAATGAAGCCGGCCTTGTCCCAACACGCGGCGCACAGCGCGCCTGGATCGTCGACCACCGTCCCGCAGGCGAGGCAGCGCGGCGGCAGCAGCGTGTCGAGCGCCCAGCGCCCGACGGTGCGGACGCGGGAGATCCAGCCGGTCGCCTGCCCATGCATCGCCGCGACTCTAGCCCCCGCGGCAGCCTGCCGGAACCGCGGCGACGCGAAACCGGCCGATCGCCGTGGTCCCCTCGGCGCGCGCCAGGCACGCGGCGATCGGCCCGAAGTCCTCGGCTCGCGCTCCGGTCCAGGTGCGATGGCCGTCGATCACGATCATGCGCACGTCGTGCCGTTCCAGCGCACGCGCCAGCTTCACGTCGAATGCCGGTCGGGCGGGATGATCCACGCGCGGATAGGTCAGGCCGGGATGGAACCACAGCGCCGGAAACGCGGAAGGCCGTCCGGCCAGCGAATAGAGGATCGTCGCGTCGCCGATCAGCACGAAGCCGCCGTGCCGCGCGCGCAGATGCTGCCGCAGCGCATGATAGGCGTCGGCCTTCGTCTCGGCCCCGGCGTCGCGCGCTGCGGCCGGCGGCAGCACCCAGGCGAGCCCGGCAAGTCGGGCGTCGATGGTTTCGCCCGGCGCCGAGGCCGCCCAGTCGGCGCGGCGCAGCTCGTTGGCCGCGCGTGTCCGCACGGTATCGACAAGCAGGGCCGCCGCCTGCACCGCGACCACCACGCCGATCGCCCAACCGGCATGCCGGCGAAGCCCCGCCTGCCCCGCCGCGTGCCGCTCGACCAGCGCATGGGCGAGACCCGCGGCGAGCGGCAGCGCGCCCAGGCCGAACCACGGGCTGTTGTCGGTCAGCAGGACATAGAGCGCGGCGATGACGACCAGGCCCGTCGCCGCTGCGTGCAGGACGCCGTCCGCATCGCAGCGCCGCAGCGCCCGCCAGCACAGCGCCAGCGCGGCGACGGTCGCCAGCAGCGCCGGCTTCGCCAGATCGCCGAACCGCGGCGCGATCCAGGACCAGGACAAGCGCTCGTGCCCGATCTCGCCGGGCAGGGCGACCAGCGAGAGCCAGGCATCGCCCGGACCGGCATCGAACCGGGCCAGCAGCGCCCAGAACGCGGCGCACGCCGCCAGCGCTCCGAGCGCCAACGCCGCCGCGCAGACCGGCGTCGCACGCCCGCGGCGCCACGCCGGCAGCGCCAGCATCGCGCCGGCCCACGGCACGGCCCAGACCGACGGCGTCTGCTTGGACAGCAGCGCCAGCGCGGCGACCATCGGCAGCACGAGCCAGACCCACGCGGCAGGACGCGGCCGCAGCCCGTCCCAAGCGACCAGCAGGAGCAGCAGCGCCGAGAACAGCACGGCGTGCTGATCCATGAACGGCGTACCCATCGGCGGATAGAACACGGCCGCCGCAGCAAGCGCGTAGAGGACGGCGGGCCCGGCGCGGCCGAAGACGCGCGCGAGGAAAACAAAGACCAGCACGGCGAACAGCGCGTTCGCCAACGCGGCATGCAGCACGTAGCTCGACCATGATACGCCGAAGGCGGCGAACAGCGCGGCCTGGACCATGGCCGGGACCAGGCCGTTGGGCATCAGGAAATCGGCGAACGGCGCCTGGCCGCCCAAAAGCCGCCACGCGGCGTCCCAGACGATGGACTGGTCGAGCGGCATGAAGCCGCGAAACCCGGCGGTCCAGACAGGCGCGATCGCGGCGAGCGCGATGCCCGCGCCGGTCCCCAGATGCCGCGGCCGGAAGCGACGCTCGCCCATGTCCCCCGCCATGGGTGGCGATCATGGCCTGCGAGGATGGGGTTCGCAAACGGCGGCGGAGCGGCCTAGAGTCGGGCGCGATGAGCGACGCGATCCCGTCCAGCCTGCCCGAGGGCCTGCGCGTGTTCGACCGGCGCCTGGTGCGGGCGCGGCGCGACCGCTGGGCCGCTTCGGCCGAGCGGCACGACTTCCTGTTCCGCGAGGTGGCGGACCGCCTGGCCGACCGGCTGGACGACACGACGCGGCGGTTTCCTCTGGCGCTCGACCTTGGCGCCCGCGGCGGCATCCTCGCCTCGGTGCTGCGCGGCCGCGGCGGCATCGCCGCGCTGGTGCAGGCCGAGTTGTCGGAGCGGCTGGCGCGGCGCGCCGCCGCGCACGGCCCCGTGGTGGTGGCCGACGAGGAGGCGATCCCGTTCGGACCTGCGACGTTCGACGCGATCCTGAGCTGCCTTTCCCTGCACTGGGTCAACGACCTGCCCGGCGCGCTGGTGCAGATCCGCCGCGCCTTGAGGCCGGACGGGCTGTTCCTGGGTGCGCTGTTCGGCCTGGGTACGCTGAGGGAGCTGCGCCAGGCGATGCTGGAGGCGGAGAGCGAGACCAGCGGCGGCGCCGGCCCGCGCGTCTCGCCGTTCACCGATCTGCGCGACGCGGCGGGCCTGCTGCAGCGCGCCGGGTTCGCGCTGCCGGTCGCCGACGCCGACACGATCACCGTCACCTACGAGAACGCCCTGGCGCTGATGCGCGACCTGCGCGGCATGGGCGAGAGCAACGCCGTGCTCGCCCGCCCGCGCCGGCCGATGACACGCGCGACGCTGCTGCGCGCGGCGGAGATCTACGGCCGCCGCCACGCCGAGAGCGACGGGCGGGTGGCTGCGCGCTTCCAGGTGCTGTATCTGACGGGCTGGGCACCGCACGCGGACCAGCCGAAAGCCCTCAAGCCCGGCAGCGCTCAGCGCCGCCTCGCCGCGGCGCTGGGCACCACGGAGAAGCCCGCCGGCGACAAGGCGCGTTCGGATTGATATGCATCAATGCCGCCGCCCGGCCGCAACCGGTTGAATGAACGAAATCCCTGACGGAGAACACGAATGTCCCCGAGCCGCCCGATTTCGACCCTGCTCCTGGCGCTGGCCGCCCTGGGCGCAGCGACGCCTGCGTTCGCGGCCGGCGACGCCGCCGCCGGACGGCGCACCGCCGACACGTGGTGCGTCGGCTGCCATCTGGTCGGCGACGAGCAGAAGGCCGCGCTGGTGGACGCGCCGACCTTCCCCGAGATCAACAAGCGCATGACGCCCGAGGCCCTGCGCGCCTACCTGTTCCAGCCGCACCCGCCGATGCCGCAGTTCCGCCTGACGCGCCAGGACATCGAGGACCTGATCGAGTTCATCCAGAGCACGGAGAAGAAACAGTAGCCGTTCGGCGTTCCGCTTCGTTCACGCCGGCGCGTGCGATCGCTTGACTCGCCGCGCGGTCGAACGGACGATACGCGTCATTCTCCAATCGTTCGGTTGTCGGGCGGCGCCCATCGACGTCAGGGGCGCGTGCACCGAAGCGCGCACGGCGCTGCGTGGACCGCGTCCGCCGATCCGTCATCCGTCATCGCTTCGCCGCCGTTCGGGCAGCGCCTGGAGAGAGGAACGCGCCGCTCGCCGCGGCCAGCGGTCCGGCGCACGCGTCACCATCCGTCACCGTGCCTTGGCCCGAACCCCTCGGCCGCGACAGGAGACAAGAGCCGCACGGTTGAATGGTGCGTCTGATGTTGCACTTCGGGCGTGGCCGGCGCGGAGTCCGTCGACAGCGCAGCGCCGTCAGAGAAAGTCCCGGATCATCGCGACCAGCGGGCGGTCGGCGGGGGGCGTCGGGTAGTCGGCGAGGCGGGCGGGCTCGACCCAGGCGAGCTCCTGGCCCTCGTGCGGGACGACCGTGCCCTTCCAGACGCGGCAGACATAGAGCGGCATGAGGAGGTGGAACTCGGTGTAGCGGTGCGAGGCGAAGGTGAAGGGCGCGAGGCAGCTTTCGCTGACGTCGACGCCGAGCTCCTCCTTCAGCTCGCGGATCAGCGCGCGCTCCGGCGTCTCGCCGGGGTCGACCTTGCCGCCGGGAAATTCCCACAGGCCCGCCATCGGCTTGCCGGCGGGGCGGCGCGCCAGCAGGACGCGGCCGTCGGCATCGACCAGCGCCACGGCCGAGACCAGCACCACGCGCGGCGGCGGCGTCGCCGCCAGCGACTTGCGGTCGATCGCGAAGACATGGACGCGGCGCATGCCGCCGCGCGCGGGGAAGTCGTATTCCGACTCGCCGAGCCGTGCGAAGCCGACCTTCTCGAGCACGCGGCACGAGCCGGGATTGTCGATCAGCACCGCGCCCCAGACGCGGTCGAGGCCGAGCTCGTCGAAGGCGAAACGCAGCATGCGCGTGACCGCCTCGGTCGCGTAGCCCTTGCCCCAGAAGTCGCGGCCGATCCAGTAGCCGATCTCGGCCGAGCGGATCGCGCCGGGCCGCGCGCGCGCGCCGTCCACGCCGGGCTCGCGCTGGCTCTGCCGCAGCAGGATCGCGCCGATCGGGTGCTTGCGGCCGTGCGGCACGATGCCGAGCGCGAAATCCTGGCGCTCGTCGATGCCGCGCTGGGTCGAGGCGATCCAGCGCTGTGCCAGGCCCGGCGGATAGGGATAGGGCGCGTCGGACAGGTTCTTGATGATGTCCCAGTCGTCGACCAGCCGCGCGATCGCGTCGGCGTCGCCGGGCCCCAGCCGCCGCAGCGCCAGCCGCTCGGAGACCAGCGGCGCGAACGCCGCGGCGCCCCGCTTAGCTGCGGTAATCACCGTTGATCCGGATGTATCCGTGCGTCAGGTCGCAGGTCCAGACGGTGGCGCGGCCCTTGCCGACGCCGACGTCGACGGCGATGTCGATCTCGCGGCCTCTCATGTGCTCGGCCACCGGCGTCTCGTCGTATCCCGGCGCCACCGCGCCCTTGAGCGCCACCGTCACGCCGCCGATCGCGATGCGCAGGCGGTCGCGGTCGGCCTTCTCGCCCGCCTTGCCCACGGCCATGACGATGCGGCCCCAGTTCGCGTCGGCCCCGGCGATCGCGGTCTTGACCAGCGGCGAATTGGCGATCGCGAGCGCGATGCGCCTGGCGGCGGGGTCCGACGCGGCGCCGGTGACGGCGACGGTCACGAACTTCTCCGCCCCCTCGCCGTCGCGCACGACCTGGATCGCAAGGTCGCGCGTGATCTCGTCGAGCGCGCGCGCGAACCCGGCCAGGCGCCGGTCCGAGGCGCCGGCGATGCGCGGCTGGCCCTGGGCCTTGCCCGTCGCGCACAGCAGCAGCGTGTCGCTGGTCGAGGTGTCGCCGTCGACCGTCGTGCAGTTGAACGACTGCTCGTTGGCGCGCTTCAAGAGCGTGCGCAGCACCGGCGCCGGCAGGGCCGCGTCGGTCACGACGAAGGCCAGCATCGTCGCCATGTCGGGCGCGATCATGCCCGAGCCCTTGGCGATGCCGTTCAGCGTCACCGTCGCGCTGCCGATGCGCGCCGTGCGCGTCGCGGTCTTGGGAAAGGTGTCGGTGGTCATGATCGCCGCCGCCGCCTTGTCCCAGGCGCCGGCCTCGAGCGCGCGGCCGAGCGCAGGCAGCGCTGCCTCGATCTTGCCGGCATCGAGCGGCACGCCGATGACGCCGGTCGAGGCGACGAACACCTCCGACGCCTTGCAGCCGACGAGCGCGGCCACCGCTGCGGCCGATCGCCTGACCGCCTGCATGCCCGCCTTGCCGGTGAAGGCATTGGCGTTGCCGGCGTTGACCACGATGGCGCGCGCCTTGCCGCCCTTGAGCTTGGCGCGGCACCAGTCCACCGGCGCCGAGGAGGCAAGGGAGCGCGTCAGCACGCCGGCCACCGTCGCGCCGGGATCGAGGGCGAGCAGCAGCAGGTCGTCGCGGCCCTTGTAGCGGATGCCGCTGTTGGCGGTGGCGAGGCGGGCACCGGCGAGCGCCGGCAGGGATTGCGCGGCCGCGGGCGCCAGCGGCGAACGGGGAAGCGACATGGCTGTATCGGACCTCGACCCGGGCTATTGCTTCTTCGGCTCTTCCAGCGGCTTGCCGTCGGGACCGAACCGCTCGATCTTGGCGCCGGAGCGCAGCGTCTCGACATACTGGCTGACGGCCTGCTGCGACAGCTGCGTATGGAGGTCGTCGCGCGCCTCCTCGAAGCTCACCGGGTTCGCGGTGCGGCGATCCTCCACCTTGATCACGTGCCAGCCGAACTGCGTACGCACGGGCTTGGCGGAGATCTCGCCGGTCTTCATGGCGAAGGCCGCGTCGGCGAACTCCTTCACCATGTCGTCGCGGCCGAAGAAGCCGAGATCGCCGCCGTTCTGCGCCGCCGGGTCCTTCGACTTCTGCTTGGCGAGCTGCGCGAAATCGCCGCCGCCCTTGAGCTGCTTGATGATGCCCTGGGCCTCGGCCTCGTTGTCGACCAGGATGTGGCGCGCGCTGACCTCTTCCTTCGGCGGGTTCTCGGCGACGTACTTCTTGTAGAGCGTCTGCAGCGCCTCGTCGGTGACCGTCTGGCCGACGACCTGCTGCAGCAGCGCCTGCTGCACGGCGCGGTCGCGGGCGCGCTCGACCTTCTTCTTCACGTCCTCGCTGTCGCCGAGCTTCTGGCGGTTGCCCTCGGCCAGGAGCAGCCGGTTGGTGATGATCTGGTTGAGCATCAGCGGCATGATGCGTTCTGCCGGCAGCTGGCGGTACTGCTCGGGCAGGCCGGCGATCTCCTCCTTCACCTCGGAGAGGTGGATGCCCGAGCCGTTGACGGTGGCGAGCAGCGGATCCTTGTCGGCTGCCTGCGCCGGCGCTGCGGCCGGGGCGGGCGCGGGCTTGGCGGCCGGCGGCGCGGTCTGCGCCTCGGCCGGCGGCGGGCCGGGGAACAGGTACGCGACGGCGGCCAGGCCGAGACCGGCCGCAACTATGGAGTTCATGCGCATCGTCGGCGCTCCGTTTCTCGCCATCGGGGTGGAGGTACCGAGGGGCCCCCGGTCCGGTGTGTCCTTGGCCTGATCCATAGCATACCGCCGGCCATAAGCCACCCCCGGCTGGAAACGGCCCGGCCGGGCGCTAACTATCAGGATTTCACGGAAAAGTGTGGCCCGGCCCCGTGCGTTGACAGCAGGCAGCCTGCATCTTATCTAGCACTTGGGCAGAAACGCCCTCCCCGCCCCATCCTTGAGGTTTCTTAATGTTCGCCGCCATCGCCAAGCGGCTCTTCGGCTCCGCCAACGACCGTTACATCAAGAGCCTTGGCAGGATCGTCGACGAGATCAACGCGCTGGAGCCGTCGCTGGAGCCGCTGTCGGACGAGGCGCTGGCCAACCGCACGGTCGAACTGAAGGCCCGCCTGGCCGCGGGCCAGACGCTCGACGACATCCTGCCCGACGCGTTCGCCACCGTGCGCGAGGCGGCCAAGCGCGCGCTCGGGCAGCGCCACTTCGACGTGCAGCTGATGGGCGGGATCGTGCTGCACCGGGGCATGATCTCGGAGATGAAGACCGGCGAGGGCAAGACGCTGGTCGCCACGCTGGCGGTCTATCTCAACGCGCTGGAAGGCGGCGGCGTCCACGTCGTCACGGTCAACGACTACCTGGCCAGGCGCGACGCCGAGTGGATGGGGCGCATCTACACGCGGCTGGGTCTGACCGTCGGCTGTATCGTGCACGGGCTCGACGACGAGCAGCGCCGCCAGGCCTATGCCTGCGACGTCACCTACGGCACCAACAACGAGCTGGGCTTCGACTACCTGCGCGACAACATGAAGTTCCGCCTGGCCGACATGGTGCACCGGCCGTTCCACTACGCGATCGTCGACGAGGTCGACTCGATCCTGATCGACGAGGCGCGCACGCCGCTGATCATCTCGGGCCCCGCCGAGGACTCCTCGGAGCTCTACAAGCGCGTCAACGCGCTGATCCCCGGCCTCGAGGCGAGCGACTTCGAGAAGGACGAGAAGCTGCGCACGGTCGCGCTGACCGAGGGCGGCGCCGAGAAGATGGAGCAGATGCTGCGCGAGGCGGGGCTGCTCAAGGGCGAGAACCTGTACGACATCGAGAACGTGTCGCTGGTGCATCACGCCAACCAGGCGCTGCGCGCGCACAAGCTGTTCGCGCGCGACGTCGACTACATCGTCAAGAACGACAAGGTCGTCATCATCGACGAGTTCACCGGCCGCATGATGGAAGGCCGGCGCTACTCCGACGGACTGCACCAGGCGCTCGAGGCCAAGGAGGACGTGTCGATCCAGATGGAGAACCAGACGCTGGCCTCCATCACCTTCCAGAACTTCTTCCGCATGTATCCCAAGCTCGCCGGCATGACCGGCACGGCGATGACCGAGGCCGGCGAGTTCGCGGACATCTACAAGCTCGAGGTGATCGAGATCCCGACCAACCTGCCGGCAATACGCATCGACAACGACGACGAGGTCTATCGCACGCGGCGCGAGAAGCACGATGCGATCATCAACCAGATCGTCGAGTGCCACGAGCGCAAACAGCCGGTGCTGGTCGGCACGGTCAGCATCGAGAAATCCGAGGAGCTGGCCGAGCTGCTGAAGAAGCGCAAGATCCCGCACCAGGTGCTGAATGCGCGCTTCCACGAGCAGGAGGCATTGATCATCGCCCAGGCCGGCCGCCCCGGCGCGGTGACCATCGCCACCAACATGGCCGGCCGCGGCACCGACATCCAGCTGGGCGGCAATGTCGAGATGCGCCTGAAGCTGGAGCTGCCGCCGGATGCGGACGAGAGCACGCGGGTCGCGCGCGAGGCGCCCATCCGCGCCGAGGTGGCGAAGGCGCGCGAGGAAGTGCTGGCTGCCGGGGGCCTGTTCGTGCTCGGCACCGAGCGGCACGAGAGCCGACGCATCGACAACCAGCTGCGCGGCCGCTCCGGCCGCCAGGGCGACCCGGGCGCGTCCAAGTTCTTCGTCTCGCTCGAGGACGACCTCATGCGCATCTTCGGGTCCGAGCGCATGGACACGATGCTGCGCCGCCTCGGCCTCAAGGAAGGCGAGGCGATCGTCCATCCCTGGATCAACAAGGCGCTGGAGAAGGCGCAGCAGAAGGTCGAGGCGCGCAACTTCGA
>CAZLBB010000111.1:0-18740 GCA_964557415.1 uncultured Rhodospirillaceae bacterium | reverse complement strand
CAGGCACCCTTAAGGCTCATAACCCCAGGGCCCGCCGTCCACGTATCCCTTCCTAAATAACCTGATGCGGTTTTCAAACATCGATGCCGAAACCGCAACCTGACGCCCGACCTTTCTGGGTCGACCGCCGGCGACTGACCTTCGGCGTAGATTGCCTGCCCGCGCGATGCCGTGCGGACAAGGGGGCGCATCATAACGCCCTGATTCTGGCCAAGCAACGGGGAAAACGTGGATAAATCACGCGTTTGGCGCCGTTCGCGCGCCGCCCCGCTGCCCCGATGCGCGCTTAGTGTCGCACCGCTACAGAAGCCCTAATTCCCGGAGCTCCTCTACCAGGGCTGGGGGAAGCTTGTCCCCTCGTCCCCGGCTCGCGCTCATATCGGGTGGCGCATCCTTGCATTCAAGGTAGCGCCAGCCCTGGAACGGCCGGCGCGGCCGCGGCGAGGTCTCGACCAGCTTGGGATCGAGGCGCAGCTCGCAGCACGGCTCGCCGTCCTTGTCCTGGCGCGCGACGATGCCGATCAGGCGCTGGCGCACGCGCACCTTGCCGGCGATCACCCAGTAGAGCGAGCCGCCGGCAAGCAGCTCCTCGGCGCGACGCGGGAAATTGCGCGTCACGTGGGTGTTGTAGCGCCGCTTGAACTGCCGCCGGCGCTTCCTTTGCCATTCCGCCAGCTCGGCGATCTCGCTGACGCCAACGCACAGCTTGATCAGGTGCAGGCTCGGCGCATCGTCCGCGTGCGCCACGGCGTTCGCGCGCTGCACCTTCGTCTCGGGCCTCGGCTTCCGGCGCGACGCCACGGTCTTCTTCTTCGCTGCTGCGGCCTTCTTGCCTGCCATGTGCCCTCAACCTCGTGGCGTGGCGCTCAGCCGAGGCGCCCGAGAATCCACCACCATAGGAAAGCCAGCGGCGCTAGGATCAACAGCGTCGCGCCGCCCGTCAACAGCGTGAGCCGCGTTCCGTCGCGCGTGGGCACGCCGCCGAGCTGCATCGCCACGACCAGCGGCCCGGACTGGTAGGGGAACAGCAGCGTGGCGAAGCCCAGCACATAGGTCAGCAGCACGGTCATGAGCGGCAGGTCGGCCGCGCGCGCGATGTCGCCCGCCAGCGGTACCAGCACCGCCGGCTGCGGGATCAGCGTGATGGCGACGCCGACCAGCACCGACAGCACCATGATGGCGGCGAAGTCGTAGACCGGCGCGCCGGGCTTGAGGTGCGCGGCCTCGATCAGGACGGCGCTGAACCTGGCGCCCAGGCCGCTGTGCCCGACGACGGCGCCGACGCCGATGATGGCGGCGATGTAGACGAGCACGGCGAGGTTGACCCGCTCGGAGAAGGTCTTGGTGTCGACGATGGCGATGCCGGGCAGGAGGCAGGCGAGCCCCGCCGCGAGCGATATCCAGGCCGGAGAGACGCCGTGCAGGAAGTCGAGCACGAACAGCAGCAGGGCGAGGCCGAGGATCCAGGCGAGCTTGCGCTCGTCGCGCGACAGGTGCCCGGGCGTCTCCTCGGCCGGAAGCGGCCTCGGCCGGTCGTGGAACACCCAGGAAGCGAGCGGCACGAGCAGCATGAGGAATCCAAAGCCCAGGATCGGAAACAGCATCATCAAGTACGGCCCATAGGTCAGACGGATGCCGTAGGCCTGCTCGACGGCCCCGAGCAGCACCGTGCCGGGCACGCTGGCGGGCAGGATCGCGGTCGCCGGCACATAGGTCGCGAGCGCCGCGGTCATGACGAGGCCGTTGCGGCCGCGGCTGCCGGCGGCGAAGCCCAGGCGGTCTGCCAGCGCCAGCACGATCGGCAGCAGCAGCACCACGCGCCCCATGGTGGACGGCATGAGGAAGGCGAGCCCGACGGCGACGATGGCGACGGCGCCGACGGCCTGGATGTACGAGCCGCGCAGGCGCCCGAACAGCATGCGCGCCAGGCGGCGCCCGAGCCCGGTGCGGTCGATCGCCATGCCGACGATGAGGCCGCCGAAGACCAGCCACCAGGCGACCGAGGTGAAGCCCGAGAAGACGACCTGGGGCGGAGCGATATGCAGCACCATCGCGATCAGGAAGAAGGCGAGCGCGGTCACGAACTCGGGGAACACGACCAGGGCCCAGCCGCCGAGCGTGAACAGCACGAGGCCCGTGCTGCGCAGGAGCGCGGGATCGAGCACGGCGAGGCCGGGCGCGGCACTCGGCAGAACCAGCAGCGCCGCGGCCGAGGTCATGACCAGGGCGACGGCCCAGCGGCGAAGCATCGGCGTCGCGGGTCCGACGCGGTCAGGCGGCGCGCGCGAGCAGCGCCTGGGCGACGCGCGAGACGGGCGCGCGGCCGAGGACGTCGCTGACGAACCGGCCGGCAGCGGCGAGCCGGTCCATGTCCACGCCGGTCTCGATGCCGAGGCCGTCCAGCAGATAGAGGACGTCCTCGCTGGCGACGTTGCCGGTGGCGCCCCTGGCGTAGGGGCAGCCGCCCAGGCCCGCGACCGAGCTGTCGACCACGGCGACGCCTTTCTCGAGCGAGGCCAGGATGTTGGCCAGCGCCTGGCCGTAGGTGTCGTGGAAATGGACGGCAAGCCGGTCGAGCGGCACGCGAGCTGCGACCGTGTCGATCATCGCCTGCGCCTTGGCCGGCGTGCCGACGCCGATCGTGTCGCCGAGCGAAACCTCGTAGCAGCCCATCGCCAGCAGCTTCGCGGCCACGCCGGCGACCGCCGCCGCATCGACCGCGCCTTCATAGGGACAGCCGAGGACACAGGAGATGTAGCCGCGCACGCGCCACCCCTTGGAGAGCGCCGCCGCGGCCACCGGTGCAAAGCGCTCCAGGCTCTCGGCGATCGAGCAGTTGATGTTTCGCCGCGAGAAGGATTCGCTGGCGGCGCCGAAGATAGCGATCTCGTCCACTCCGGTCGCCGCCGCCGCCGCCTCGAAACCCTTCATGTTCGGCACAAGGACCGGGTAGCGCACGCCGGGCTTGCGCCGGATCACCGCGAGAAGCTCGCCCGTGTCGGCCATCTGCGGCACCCATTTGGGCGAGACGAAGCTCCCGGCTTCGATCACCATCAGGCCGGACTCCGCCAGGCGCTCGACCAGGGCGATCTTGACCGCCGTCGGCACGACTTGTTTCTCGTTCTGCAGCCCGTCGCGCGGACCGACCTCGACCATGCGGACACGGGTGGGAAGGCGCATCGCTACTCCGTCTGCTCGAACACGATCAGCTCGGCGCCCTCGGGCACCTGCTCGCCGGCGGCGAAGCGGATCTCCTTGACCGTGCCGTCGGCCGGCGCGGCGATGGCATGCTCCATCTTCATGGCCTCGAGCACCATCAGTGCCTGGCCGCGCTTGACCCGCGCGCCAGCCGCCACGTGCACCGCCGTGACCTTGCCCGGCATCGGCGCCTGCAGGCGACCGCCTTCGCCCTCGTGCTCGGCGGCGCCGGCCAGCGGATCGAGGAACTGCAGCCGCCGGACGCGCCCGCCGCCGATCAGGACGATCATGTCGCCCTGCCGAACGACGCTGGTCGTGATGCGCGTGCCGCCGAGCGTCGCCGTGAGTCTGCCGTCCGCGTCGAGCGTTCCGGTCGCGTCCTGCCGGCCACCGGGCAGGTCGAGCGCATAGCCGGTGCGGCGGAAATGTGCGACTACCGCGACTTCGGCGCCCCCATGCCCGGATTCGGCCCCACGCGCGGGGTCGCGGAACCGCAGCGTATGGTGATTGTCGCCGTTGAGGCGCCAGCCGTCGGCCGCATGCCAGGGCGACCAGGGATCGGCCGAATCCTTGGCGTGGCGCGCCGCTTCGGCCACCCGGCCCAGCAGCAGGGCCAGACCGGCCAGCGCCAAGTCGCGGTCGTCGGCGGGCGCCGCCGGCGGCAGCAGCGCGTCGCGATGACGCGGGATGAACCCGGTATCGACCTCGCCGCCGACATATGCGGGGTGCGTCGCAACCGCATGCAGGAACGCGATGTTGGTGGCCAAGCCCACGGCCTCGCAGCCGCCGAGCGCCGTGGCCAAGCGCCTGAGCGCCGAGGCGCGATCGCGGTCCCAGACGACCAGTTTGGCGATCATCGGGTCGTAGTGGATCGAAATCGCGTCGCTTTGGCGCACGCCCGTATCGACGCGCACATGCGCCGAGCCATCGGGAAAGCGCAGATGCGACAGCGTTCCGGTCGACGGCAGGAAGTCGCGCGCCGGGTCCTCGGCGTAGAGCCGCGCCTCGACCGCGTGGCCGGCGATGCGGAGCTGGTCCTGCCGCAGCGGCAGCCGCTCGCCGGATGCAACCCGCAACTGCCATTCGACCAGGTCGGTGCCGGTGATCATCTCCGTCACCGGATGCTCGACCTGCAGGCGCGTATTCATCTCCATGAAGTAGAACTGGCCGGAGGGCTCGGCGATGAACTCGATCGTGCCGGCGCCGACATAGCCGACCGCGCGCGCGGCGGCGACGGCGGCCTCGCCCATGGCGCGGCGGCGCTCTTCGGTCATGCCCGGCGCCGGCGCTTCTTCCAGCACCTTCTGGTGCCGGCGCTGGATCGAGCAGTCGCGTTCGAACAGGTAGACGCAGTCGCCCTGGCCGTCGGCGAAGACCTGGATCTCGATATGGCGCGGCCGCGTCAGATATTTCTCGATCAGCACGCGGTCGTCGCCGAAGGACGAGACGGCCTCGCGCTTGGCCGAGGCAAGCTGGGCGGCGAAGTCGGACGAATGCTCGACCACCTTCATACCCTTGCCGCCGCCGCCGGCCGAGGCCTTGATCAGCACCGGGTAGCCGATGCGGTCGGCTGCGTCCTGCAGCGTGCGCTGCGACTGGTCCTCGCCGTGATAGCCGGGCACCAGCGGCACGCCGGCCTTCTCCATCAGCGCCTTGGACCGCGCCTTGTCGCCCATGGCCCGCATCGCCGCTGCGGGCGGACCGACAAAGGCGATGCCGGCCTTGGCGCAGGCCTCGGCGAAATCGGCGTTCTCGGACAGGAAGCCATAGCCGGGATGCACCGCGTCGGCGCCGCTTTTCCGCGCCACCTCGATGATGCGGTCGATGCGCAGATAGGATTCGCGCGGCGGCGCCGGGCCGATCAGATGCGCCTCGTCCGCCATGGCCACGTGCATCGCGTTCGCATCCGCTTCGGAATAGACGGCGACGGCGCGCAGGCCCAGGCGCCGCGCCGTGCGCATCACGCGACAGGCGATCTCGCCGCGGTTGGCGACAAGCAGCGTGCGGAACATCACGATTTCACCCAGGCGGGCTTGCGCTTCTCCAGGAACGCCGCGACGCCCTCCTTCCCCTCGGGCGAGGCGCGCAGCCGCGCGATGCGCCGCGCCGTGTCGTCGACCATGGCGTCGTCGACATCGCCGTGCTGCACGCGGGCGATCAGCGCCTTGCACTCGGCCTGCGCCGCCGGGCCGCCATCGAGCAGGATCCGCAGCATCTTCTCGCCGGCGCCGGCAAGCCCGGCCGGCGGCACGACCTGGTGCACGAGGCCGAGGCGCTCGGCCGCGGCGGCGTCGAAACGCTCGGCGGTCAGGAAATAGCGGTGGCAGGCGCGCGCGCCCATGGCGCGCACGACATAGGGGCTGATCACCGCCGGGATCAGGCCGAGCCGCGCCTCGCTGAGTGAGAAGCTGGCCGTGTCCGACGCGATCGCGATGTCGCAGCACGCCACCAAGCCGACGCCGCCGCCATAGGCCGGGCCCTGCACCAGCGCCAGCGTCGGCTTCGGCAGGCCGGCCAGGGTGCGCATGAGTCCGGCCAGCACGCGCGCATCGGCGAGGTTCTCCGCCTCGGAATAGGCGGCCATGCGCTTCATCCAGCCGAGATCGGCACCGGCCGAGAAGCTCCTGCCGTTGGCGGCGAGCGCGACGACGCGCACCGCCGGATCAGCGCCGAGCCTCGCCAGGACCGAGGTCAGCTCGACAATCACCCGGTCGTCGAACGCGTTGTGCAGCTCGGGCCGGTTCAGCGTAACGGTCGCCACGCCGCGCGAGTCGGTGGAGAGGAGGACGTGGGAGGTCATCGCTTGCCCTACATCCGGAATACGCCGAAGCGCGTGCGGTCGATCGGGGCGTTGAGGGCGGCGGAGATCGACAGGCCGAGGACTTGGCGCGTGTCCGCGGGGTCGATCACGCCGTCGTCCCACAGCCGCGCGCTGGCGTAGTAGGGATGGCCCTCGCGCTCGAACTTGTCGCGGATCGGTGCCTTGAACTGCTCTTCCTCCTCCTTCGGCCAGGCCTTGCCGCGCGCCTCGATGTTGTCGCGGCGGACCGTCGCCAGCACGCTGGCGGCCTGCTCGCCGCCCATGACGTTGATGCGCGCGTTCGGCCACATCCACAGGAAGCGCGGTCCATAGGCGCGGCCGCACATGCCATAGTTGCCGGCGCCGAAGCTGCCCCCGGTGATGACGGTGAACTTCGGTACGCTGGCACAGGCCACAGCGGTGACCATTTTCGCCCCGTCCTTGGCGATTCCGCCGGCCTCGTACTTCCGGCCGACCATGAACCCGGTGATGTTCTGCAGGAACACGAGCGGGATGCCGCGCTGGCAGCACAATTCGATGAAGTGCGCCGCTTTGAGTGCCGATTCGGAGAACAGGATGCCGTTGTTGGCGATGATGCCGACCGGATAGCCCCAGATATGGGCGAAGCCCGTGACCAGTGTCGTGCCGTAGAGCTGCTTGAACTCGTCCAGCTCCGACCCGTCGACGATACGGGCGATGACCTCGCGCGCGTCGTAGGGTTTGCGCAGGTCGAGCGGCACGGCGCCGTGGATCTCCGCCGGGTCGTAGAGCGGATCGGAAGGCGGGCGCAGCGCAAGCTCGGGCCGCTTCGTCGCGTTCAAATTGCCGACGATGCGCCGGGCGATCGACAGCGCATGCGCATCGTCATGGGCGTAGTGGTCGGCCACGCCCGAGGTGCGCGCGTGGACATCGGCGCCGCCGAGCTCCTCCGCCGACACGATCTCGCCGATCGCCGCCTTCACCAGCGGCGGGCCGCCGAGGAAGATCGTGCCCTGCTCACGCACGATGATCGTCTCGTCCGACATGGCAGGCACATAGGCGCCGCCGGCGGTGCAGCTGCCCATGACCGCCGCGATCTGCGGGATGCCGGCGGCCGACATGGTGGCCTGGTTGTAGAAGATGCGGCCGAAATGCTCGCGGTCGGGAAACACCTCGTCCTGGTTGGGCAGGTTGGCGCCGCCGGAGTCGACCAAATAGAGGCAGGGCAGCCGGTTCTCGCGCGCCACTTCCTGCGCGCGCAGGTGCTTCTTCACCGTCATCGGGAAATACGTGCCGCCCTTCACTGTCGCGTCGTTGGCGACGATCATGCACTCGCGGCCCGCCACCCGGCCGATACCGGTGATGATGCCGGCCGCCGGCACCTCGCCGCCGTACATGCCGTGCGCCGCGAGCTGCGACAGCTCGAGAAATGGGGAGCCGACATCCAGCAGCGTGCGCACGCGCTCGCGCGGCAGCAGCTTGCCGCGGGCCAGATGCTTGGCGCGCGCCTGATCGCCGCCGCCCTCGCGGATGCGGCCGACCGTCTGGCGCAGATCGTCGACCAGCGCACGCATTTGCGCCGCGTTGTCGCGGAACGCGGACGCGCGCGTGTCGACGCTTGACCGGATGACCCCCATAGACCTGCCCGGCGCTAGCCTCGCTTTCGGGTTCTTAGCATGTCCTTGCGCCGGCGTCCGCTCAAGGGGCGCGCATTTGACGCGCCCGGCCGGGCGCGCCTAAATCGCAGGCTTGACGATCGGAAGGACGACCATGCTGCCCACATTGTCCGAGCTGGAACAGGCCGCCCAGCTAGTGCACGCGACCATGCCGCCGACGCCGCAATATTGCTGGAAGCTGCTGTCGGCCCGTGCCGGCGCCGAGGTCTGGGTCAAGCACGAGAACCACACGCCGGTCGGCGCGTTCAAGGTGCGCGGCGGCATCGTCTACGTCGACCATCTGCGGCGGGCGGAACCGGGGGTGAAGGGCGTGATCGCGGCGACGCGCGGCAATCACGGGCAGAGCGTCGCCTTCGCCGCCGCCCGGGCCGGGCTCGCCGCGGTCATCGTCGTGCCGCACGGCAACAGCATCGAGAAGAACGCGGCGATGCGCGCGCTCGGCGCCGAGCTGATCGAGCAGGGGCACGACTTCCAGGCGGCCTATGAATATGCGCTGGGCTTGGCAGGCGAGCGCGGCCTGCACCCGTTCCCGTCCTACCATCCGGTGCTGGCGCGCGGCGTCGGCACCTATGCGCTGGAGCTGTTCCGCGGCGCTCCCGACCTGGATTCGGTCTATGTGCCGATCGGGCTCGGCTCGGGCATCACGGGCGTGATGGCGGCGCGCGACGCGCTGGGGCGCAGGACGCGCGTCATCGGCGTAGTGGCTGAGAACGCGCCGGCCTATGCCCTGTCCTTCGCGGCGGGCAAGCCGGTCGCGACCAACTCGGCCGATACCATGGCCGACGGGCTTGCCTGCCGCGTGCCGGTCGACTTGGCGGTCGACGCGATCAACAAGGGCGCCGAGCGAGTCGTCACGGTGAGCGACGACGAAATCAAGGCGGCGATGCGCGCCTATTTCGCCGACACGCACAACGTCGCGGAAGGCGCCGGCGCCGCGCCGCTCGCCGCGCTGATGAAGGAGCACGAACGCATGAACGGCAAGCGCGTCGGCGTGATCCTGTCCGGCGGCAATGTCGACACGTCGGTCTATCGCGACGTGCTGGTCGGCGGCTGACGAACGGACGCTATTTGCCGAGCTCGGTCTTGATCGCCTGCAGCCAGGTCCTGACGCGCGTCTTGTTCACGCCGAAATCGTAGTAGCCGTAGACCGACCGGCTGTAGAGCGCGAGCGCGATGCGCCCGTCCGGTGCCTTGATCGCCTGCACGCGCATGATGTCGGGGAATCGCAGCCAGCGCGTGCGCTGGACGAAGACAAGCTGGTTGAGCGCCGTATCTTCGCCCGCCGCGACCGTATTCGGCTGCGCCGCCGCGACCCGGCGCACGGCCTCGAGCAGCCGCTCGGGCGCCAGGTCGTAGAACGGCCCGTCCTCGTCGGGCGTGGCCGCGCAAAGGCCGGAGCGGCAGATCAGGTAGTTGTTGGGCGAGCCGGGCCGCACGAGGTCGCGCAGGTCGTCGACCTGCGGCTCGGCGCCGCAGCCGGTGAGCGACAGCAGCAGCCCAGCCGCCACGGCCATCCGCGCCAGGGCGGCCGGACGCTTCACCATCCGCCGGTCTGCATCCAGCGTTCGACCTGCTCAAGACGGTCCGCGCCCCAGAAGGGCTCGCCATCGATGATGATGAAAGGCGAACCGAAAACGCCCTTGGCGACCGCCGCCTCGACCTCGGCGCGCAGACGGTCCTTGACCGCCTGGTCGTTCAGCGCCGCCAGCGTGTCCTCGCGCTTCACCCCGAGATTCGCCGCCAGATCGGCGCAGACCTCGGGCTTGGTGATGTCCTGCTGGCCGGGAAAGGCCGCGTGATAGGCGGCCTGGGCGAAGCGCCGCGCGAGGCCGGCGTCGCGGCCGTCGAGCCAATAGAACACGCGGCTCGGCGTGACCGCGTTGAAGGGAAACTGGACCGGCATCTTGAAGGGGACGCCGAAGAGACGCGCAGAGCGGGCGAAGTCGTGCAGCGAATACTGGCCCTTCAGCGGCACGGTCGGCAGCGGCCCCATGCCCGTGGTCTTGAATACGACGCCGAGCAGGATCGGGCGCCAGGCGACGGCGCGGCCGTTGCGCTCGGCCAGTTCGTCGATGCGCGTCGAGGCGATGTAGCCGTAGGGCGAGGAGAAATCGAAATAGAAGTCGATCGGAACCTTGCTGCTCATCGGCGACGGTCCTTCCGGATTTCGGTACGAACGCGAGTCACGGCCCCTGCTCGATGATCTGGCGGCTGATCACCAGCCGCTGGATGTCGGACGTGCCCTCGTAGATCTGGCAGACGCGGACATCGCGATAGATCCGCTCCACTGGGAAATCATTGAGATAGCCGTAGCCGCCGTGGATCTGGATCGCGTCGGAGCAGACGCGCTCGGCCATTTCCGAGGCGAACAGCTTGGCCATCGCCGCTTCCTTCAGGCAGGGCTCGCCACGGTCGCGCAAGGCGGCGGCCTGGAGCACCAGCCCGCGGGCAGCCTCGATCCGGGTTGCCATGTCGGCGAGGCGGAACGCCACCGCCTGGTGCTCGGCGATCCTGCGGCCGAAGGCCTCGCGCTCGCGCGCATAGGCGAGCGCCGCCTCGTAGGCCGAGCGCGCCATGCCGACGGCCTGCGCCGCGATGCCGATGCGCCCGCCTTCGAGGTTCGAAAGGGCGATACGGTAACCCTCGCCCTCTGCGCCCAGCAGCAGATCGGGCGTGAGCTCCATGTCCTCGAACACGATCTGGCAGGTATCCGAGGCGCGCTGGCCGAGCTTGTGCTCGGTGCGCGCCACGCGGTAGCCGGGCGTCCCGGTCGGCACGATGAAGGCGCTGATGCCCTTCTTGCCCTTGTCCGGATCGGTCACGGCGAAGACGATCGCGAGATCCGCCTTGCTGCCCGAGGTGATGAACTGCTTGGTGCCGTCGAGGACGTAGGCGTTGCCGCGCTTGCGCGCGCGCGTCCTGATCGCGCCGGCGTCCGAGCCCGCCTGCGGCTCGGTCAGGCAAAAGGCCGCCAGCTTCTCACCGGTCGCCATCGGTTTCAGGAAGCGCTGCTTTTGCTCGGTCGAGCCGAATTTCAGGATCGGCATGCAGCCGACGGAGTTGTGCACGCCCATGATGGTCGAACACGAGCCGTCGCCCGCCGCCACCTCCTCCAGCGCCAGGGCGTAGGCGACATGGTCGGCGCCGGCGCCGCCCCATTCCGGCGGCACCAGCATGCCCATCAACCCCAGCCTGCCCATCTCGGCCACGGCTTCCTTGGGGAAGCGCGCCTCGCGGTCCCATTCCGCCGCGTTCGGCCACAACTTCTCGCGCGCGAATGCGCGCGCGGTGTCGCGCACCAGGGCCTGTTCCTCGGTCAGGATCATGCGCGCGTCCGGTGAAGCCCAGCCGAGGCAAAACGGCCCGGTCGGGCTACCATGGAATCGGCTCGCCGTTATGGCGCAGGAAGCTGCCGGTGCGGTCGATCCCGAACCCGTCGATCACGCGGCGCATGCCGTGCACGCTGTCGCGCACGTCCAGCGTGGCGTTCTTGCCGCCCATTTCCGTCCGCACCCAGCCTGGATGCAGCAGCAGGCAGGCGATGCCCTGCGGCTTCAGGTCGATCGAGAGCGAATGGACCGCAGCATTGAGTGCTGCCTTGCTGGCGCGATAGGCATAGGCGCGGCCGCCGGTGTTGTCGGCGATGCTCGCCATCTGCGTCGACATGAACACCATCAGCTTGCGCTTGGAGCTCACGACGCACGGCAGCAGGACCTCGGCCAGCCGCATCGGGGCGATCGCATTGACGGCGAAGCTCTGGCTCCACTTGGCGAAGTCAAGCGCGCCGAACTCGTCGTTGCGATCGAGATAGACGCCGGCATTGTTGATCAGCACGTCGACCGGGGAGCCATCGACGGCCGCGACGAACGCCGCAACCGACTTGGGATCGGTGACATCGAGCTCGCGCACGGTGACGTCGCCGTTCACCTGCTCCAGGTCCTTGGCTTTCTTCGGCCGGCGGCAGGCGGCGATCACCTTCCAGCCGTCCGCCGCGTACTGGCGGACGAACTCCAGCCCGATTCCCCGGTTGGCGCCGGTGACGAGTACGACGGCCATGGCGGATCAGGCCATCACTTCGAAATGCGCCTCGGTCGGCGACCGTCCGACCCCGTTGATCGGCAGCACGTCCTGCGGGCAGGCCGAGAACGCGACCACGGCGTCCATCTCCGCCTGCAGCACGACATAGTCGCCGCGGCGCGACACCGGCGGATCGAACGACAGGCTGCCGTCCGGCCTGATCGGGATGTTCATCCACAGATTGAGCGGGGATGGCGTCTCCGGCGGCTTGAGGCCGAGCGCGCCCAGTGCCGCCGCCAGGTTGTCGGTGCAGCTGTCGTGATGGCCCTTGCAGCCGAGCTCCTCGTAGCGGTAGCGGTCGCAGGCGGCGATGACGGTGTCGTGGATGCCGGGCGAGGTGTCCTCGATCAGGGTCAGGATCGGCCGGCGCTTGTTGGTGTAGAGCCGGTCGCCTGTACGCGGGATGACGCGCAGCAGCGAGGCGCGCGTGTGCTCCATCGACATGAACTCGCCGAGGTCGTGGCGGTTGAACGCCCAGGTGTCGACCACCTGCTCGCCATGCGTGTTGATCACCTTGATGCGCTGGCCCTTGGCCAGCGCAACCGCCTTGCCTTTGCGCGCCGGAATCGTGACGACGTTGCCCACGCGGTCCATTCTCCTCTTCAATCGATCTCGACCTTGCGGTCCGACCGGGAGCCTACACGACGCCCGGCCCCTGCCGCCAGACGTCGCGTTGCGACCTGGCGGATGCTCTCGGCCAGTTCCTTGTCCTGCTCCATGAGGCGTCGGAAATTGTCGACCCGGAGCTTCAGGAGCTGCGAGAACCGCCGTGCCACGACTGTGGCCGAGCGCGGCCGGTCGAACAGCAGCGCGATCTCGCCGAAATAGTCGCCGGGATAGAGCCTGACCGGCTCGGGCTCGAGCATCACCTCGACCTCGCCGTCGACCAGGAAATACATGCCGTCGCCGCGCTCGCCCTTGACCAGGATCGCCTCGCCGCGGCTCGCCACGTGCGATTCCAGCATCGCTGATATCTCGGCGATGCGCGAGGCCGGCAGGTGCGAGAAGATCGGCACGTTGGCGACCAGCTGCCAGGTGACCACGAAATTGCGCCGCCGCGTCTCCTCGGCGAACCCATTGGCGATGATTGCGACCGGAAGGGCGATCATGCCGAGGCTGACGATCATGGCGAGAACGGCGAGCAGCTTGCCGGCCGTCGTCGCCGGCACGATGTCGCCATAGCCCGTGTTCGTCAGCGTGCCGATGCCCCACCACATGGCGCGCAGCACGCTGCCGAATCCTTCGGGCTGCAGACGGCGCTCCACCACGTAGGCCATGGCCGAGATCATCACCAGCAGGATCGCCATGAACAGGAACGCCGCGCCCAAGAGCCGGCGCTCGTTGCGCACGACATGCGACAGCGTCTCGAAGGCCTGCGAATAGCGTAGCAGCTTGAACAGCGCGATGCAGCGCATCACCAGCAGCTTGTCGGGATCGACCGTGGTGAATTCGCTGATGACCCAGGGCAGGAAGGCGATCAGGTCGACGATCGCCATCGGCGTCATGGCGTAGCGCAGCCGGCCCCAGAACCAGTGGGGATAGCGGCCCTGCCGGTCCTCGGTGCAGACGCCCAGGCGCAGGAAGTATTCGAAGGCGAAGACCAGCGCGCAGCCCGCCTCGAACACGCGGAACACGTCGAGATGGCGCACCAGCCGGGCATCGGTGCCGATGACGGCCATGCCGACGGAGAAGACGACGACGAGGGCAATGAAGATGTCGAATGCGCGACCAGTCGGGGCGCCGTAGCGCCCGCCCTCGACCATGGTGTAGAGCGCCTTGCTGCCGATCGGTTGGACCGACGCGCTGCCCCCTGCCTCCGCCATCAGCTTCCCCCGGGCCGCTGCCGCTCAACCGGTCTGCTCGAACAATTCACGGCCGATCAGCCAGCGCCTGATCTCCGACGTGCCGGCGCCGATCTCGTAGAGCTTGGCATCGCGCAGCAGGCGTCCGGTCGGATACTCGCTAGTATAACCGTTTCCTCCCAGGCACTGGATGGCTTCCAGCGCCATCCAGGTGGCTCTTTCGGAGGCGTAGAGGATGGCGCCGGCGGCGTCCTTGCGCGAGGTTTCGCCGCGGTCGCAAGCCTTGGCGACCATGTAGACGTAGGACTTGGCGGCATTCATGGTCGTATACATGTCGGCCAGCTTGCCTTGCATGAGCTGGAACGAGCCGATCGGCTGGTCGAACTGCTTGCGCTCGTGCACGTAAGGGATCACCACGTCCATGCAGGCCTGCATGATGCCGAGCGGCCCGGCGGCCAGCACGGCGCGCTCGTAGTCGAGCCCGCTCATCAGCACGTTGACGCCGCGTCCCACCTCGCCCAGCACGTTGTTTTCCGGTACCTCGCAGTCCTCGAACACCAGCTCGCAGGTGTTCGAGCCGCGCATCCCCAGCTTGTCCAGCTTCTGCGCGGTGCGGAATCCCTTCATGCCCTTCTCGATCAGGAAGGCGGTGATGCCGCGCGGACCGGCCTTGGGATCGGTCTTGGCGTAGACCACCAGCGTGTCGGCGTCGGGTCCATTGGTGATCCACATCTTCGAGCCGTTGAGCACGTAGCGGTCGCCCTTGCGCTCGGCCTGCGTCCTCATGCCCACGACGTCGGAGCCGGCGCCCGGCTCGCTCATCGCCAGCGCGCCGACATGCTCGCCGGAGATCAGCTTGGGCAGGTAGCGGCGCCTCTGCTGCTCGTTGCCGTTGCGGCGGATCTGGTTGACGCAGAGGTTCGAATGGGCGCCGTAGCTCAGGCCCACCGAAGCGGAAGCACGGCTGATCTCCTCCATCGCCACGCAATGCTCGAGATAGCCCATGCCGGCGCCGCCGTACTCCTCCTCCACGGTCACGCCCAGCACGCCCAGCTTGCCGAGCTTCTGCCACAGGTCCATGGGGAACTCGTTGCTGCGGTCGATCTCGGCCGCGCGCGGCGCGATCTCGACGGCGCAGAAATCCGCCACCGAATCGCGCAGCATATCGGCCGCCTCGCCGAGGTCAAAGTTCAGCGTCTCCATCCGGTTCGGAATCATGGATTTCCGCTCCCCCCGATCCCCTGCCGCGCCGACGGGCCGTCCGCGCGGCCTGGCAGGCAGATCAGCGTCTGCTGCATGACGGCGCACAAGGTCTCGCGCCCCTGGTCGACGGCGAAGATGTCGACCGTCGTCACGGTCAAGGTCCGACCCGGCTTGACCACGCGGCCGCGCGCGACAAGTTCCTCGCCCTTGGCCGGCGCCATCAGGTTGATCTTGTACTCCACCGTCAGCACCGAGGCGTCGGCCGGCATCAGCGAATAGCCGGCATAGCCGCCGGCGGAATCGCCGATCGTCGCCACGATGCCGCCATGGAAGAACCCGTGCTGCTGCGCGACCTCGCTGCGATAGGGCAGGCGGATCTCCACCGCGCCGGCCGCGACCTTCGTCAGGCGCGCGCCGAGATGCGACATGGCGCCCTGGCGCGCAAAGCTGCCGCTGACGCGCGCGGCGAAGTCGGGATCGGCTGGGGCCGGACCCTCGGGCACGCGGACGCTCCTCATTCCTCGGCGACGAATTCGCGCATCTGGCGGGCGGTGCGCAGCGCATGGCGCCGCTTGGGCGGGCTTGAGAGCCATCGCCCGACGGCCGCCGCCAGCGCCGGCGACGCGCCGGGCGCCGCCTCGGCTTCCGCCGCCGCCGCCAGCGTGGTCTTCACCTGGTGCGCGGCGACGATGAACTCGCCGACGCCGTGGTCGTAGAGCCGCTTGACCGCAGCATCGAAGAAGGCGCGCGGATCGTCGCTGCGCCAAGCCGATGTGTCGAGGCCGCGATCGACGTACTTCGCATTGCGTCCCACAAAGCAGGCGAGCTGTAGCAGCGCGGCGGGCCACAGCCTCGCGTCCGACGCCGCCAGCTGCCGCGCGGCGCTGGCGAACGTGATGGCGTGCGTGAAATCGAGCCAGCCGACATTGTCGGCGATCGCGCCATCGGTGCGCTGCTCGTAGCCGCGGTCGAACTGCAGCATGTTGCGCGAGGCGGCGTCGAGTAGTACCGGATAGATCGCCTCGGGCGCGTAGTCCCGCGACCATGTCGCAACCACGCCCATCGCCGCCTTGGCCGGGCGATCCAGCACCTCGTCGGCGCGCAACGGCACAGCCGTCCCGTTCTGGCGTCGCCACCGTGCCAGCGCTTCGCCATAGGCGCCGAACTCGGGCAGCAGGTCCTCGCGGCTGGCATAGACGAGCGATCGCGTCATCGACAGCAGCACCGCCCCGGCCGCTTGCGGATCCAGTCGCTCGGCCAGTTCGGCCGCCTTCACGGCGTAGATCGCGGCGTGCCCGAAATCCTGGTAATGCGCCAGGGCGGCGCGCGCGAAGGCCGCGCGCAGGGCGAGCGGCGGCATGCGATCGGCCAAGGCGCCGCGCAGCAGCGCGACGGCGGCGGCCTCGTCCTCCCCCTCGATCGCGGCGAGGAACGCGGGTTCGGACCAAGTCCGCGTCGCTGCCGCGAACAGGTAGGTGCGCGCGTCGTCGGCGTCCTCGCCGATATGGGCGATGGCCTCGACCAAGGCCGAAAGCCGGCGCACGAGATCGGCGCCGGCGCGGTCGCGCAACGCCAGCCAGTCGGCCGCCGCCGCATAGGCATGCGTCATGCCGAATTCGAAGCGGTCGTGCGACCACAGCACGGCCCGCGACAGGCCGGCCAGCGCGTCGCCGCCGTGCCGTTCCAGCCGCGCCAGCTCGCGCGCGATGCGCGCGTAGTCCTCGTCCGCCAGCGCGACCTCGAGATCGCCGAGCGCCTTCTCGCGCAGCGTCGCCGGGTCGGGCGGGCGCCAGTCGATCCAGATGCGGCCGTCATCCGCCTTGACCGGATAGCGGGCCAGCCGGTCGCCGCCGATCAGCGTCTCGCCGGACTCCAGGTCGAATTTCCAGTTGTGCCAGTTGCAGGTCAGGATGCAGCCGTCGCTCAAGCTGCCTTCGCGCAGCGGGTATCCCTCGTGCGGGCAGCGGTTGTTGCAGGCATAGAGGCCGCGCTCGGTGCGCAAGATCAGCACCTGCCTTCCGTCGACGCGCACCACCGCCTTGCCGCCCTGGCCGAGCTCCCGCTCCGACGCTACGGCACGCCAGACCATGGGCTAATCCGCGCCCTTGGCGGAATGGCTCTGCGCGTCGACCACGGCCAGTGCCGTCATGTTGACGATCCCTCGGCTGGTAACGGACATGGTCAGGATGTGGGCGGGCAGACGCTGCCCGACAAGCACCGGCCCGATCGACTGGCCGCCGCCCGCGGTACGCAGCAGGTTGTAGGCGATGTTGGCCGCGTCGAGCGACGGCATGATCAGCAGATTTGCGGCCCCGCTCAGCCGCGAATTCGGGAACAGGCGCTGGCGCTCCTCCTCGCGGAACGCCAGCACGGCCTGCATCTCGCCTTCGACCTCGAGATCGGGATCGCGCTCGCGGATCAGCGGCAGGCTGGCGCGCATTCGCCGGGCCGAATCGGTTTGGCTGGAGCCGAAATTCGACGCCGACAGCAGCGCGGCCTTGGGCACGATGCCGAAACGCCGCACCTGCCGTGCCGCGAGAACGGTCATCTCGGCGATGGTCTCGGCCGGCGGGTCGGGGTTGACGAAGGTGTCGCAGAAGAAATACGTGCCGGTCGGCAGCACGACGGCGTTGACGGCGGCAAGGGCGCGAACGCCCAGGCGTCGGCCGATGATGTCGATGACGTGGCGGAGGTGGCCGTTGAATCCGCCGACCGCGCCGCACAGCATGGCATCGGCGTCGCCCCGGTGCAGCATCAGGCAGGCAATCACGGTCGTGTCGGAGCGCACGATGGTGCGGGCCGCGTCGGGGGTGACGCCGCGGCGCTCCATCAGCCGGTGATAGAGCTGCCAGTATTCGCGATAACGCGGGTCATCATCGGGGTCGCACAGCTCGAAGGTGTGGCCGGCGCGGATGCGCAGGCCCAGCTGCTCGATGCGCCGGGCGACGACGCGGCGGCGGCCGATCAGGATGGGCTTCGCCAGCCCATCGTCGACCACGACCTGCACGGCGCGCAGCACGCGCTCGTCCTCGCCATCGGCGTAGACCACGCGGCGCGGATCACGACGCGCGGCCTCGAACACCGGACGCATGACGAGCCCCGAGCGAAACACGAACTGCTCCAGGCGCTGGCGATAGGCGTCGAAATCGGCGATCGGCCGCGTCGCGACGCCGCTTTCCATGGCCGCCCTGGCGACCGCTGGCGCCAGCTGCATGATCAGCCGGGGATCGAAGGGCTTGGGAATCAGGTAGTCCGGCCCAAACGTCAGTTCCTGGCCCTGATAGACGTTGGCGACGATCTCCGAGGATTCCGCCAGGGCGAGATCGGCCAGCGCCTTGACGCAGGCGATCTTCATTTCGTCGTTGATCGACGTGGCGCCGACGTCGAGCGCGCCGCGGAAGATGTAGGGAAAGCATAGAACGTTGTTGACCTGGTTCGGATAGTCCGACCGGCCGGTGGCGATGATCGCGTCGGGGCGCGCCGCGCGCGCCTCCTCGGGCATGATCTCTGGTATGGGATTGGCGAGCGCCAGGATGATCGGGCGCTCGGCCATCTGCTTGACCATCTCGGGCTTCAGCACGTCGGGCGCGCTCAGGCCGAGGAAGATGTCGCCGCCGCCGATTACCTCGCCGAGCGTGCGCGCGTCGGTCTTCTGCGCATAGACCGCCTTCCACTCGTCCATGAGCTCGGTGCGGCCCTTAAAGACCACGCCCTTGATGTCGGTGACCGTCACGTTCTCGCGTTTCAACCCCAGCTTCAGCAGCAGGTCGAGGCAGGCGAGCGCCGCGGCGCCGGCGCCCGACGTCACCAGCTTGACCTTGGCGATGTCCTTGCCGACGACGCGCAACGCGTTGAGGACCGCGGCGGCGACGATGATGGCGGTGCCGTGCTGGTCGTCGTGCATAACCGGGATCTTCATGCGCTCGCGCAGCTTGCGCTCGATCGTGAAGCATTCCGGCGCCTTGATGTCCTCGAGGTTGATGCCGCCGAAGGTCGGCTCCAGCG
>CAZLBB010000110.1:0-18918 GCA_964557415.1 uncultured Rhodospirillaceae bacterium | reverse complement strand
TTGTCACCCATGTCTTAGGTACGTTCCGTTACCTATGTGTCCGGGCCGGACAGACCGCGATTGGTAGCGGGGGAGGGATTTGAACCCCCGACCAAGGGATTATGATTCCCCTGCTCTACCACTGAGCTACCCCGCCACCGAGGGGACGCAGGGCTTTAGGCCATGGCCCCTGCCCTGTCAAGCAAACGGCCCGGCCGACCGGGCCCCCGGTCAGGCTGCCGGCCGCACCGCCGCCGCGACGGCCGCATCGCGCGCGATCCAGCCGCCGCCGAGCACGCGGTCGCCGTCGTAGAAGACGCAGGCCTGGCCGGGCGCCACCGCCTCGGCCGGCTGGTCGAGCAGGACCAGCGCGGCGCCGGGCGCCTCGCCGGGATGGATCGTGGCCGGCAGCGCGGTGCTCGCCGAGCGCAGCTTGACCCGGGCGCGCAACCCGTCGGAAGGCGGCGTCACGAGCCAGTTCACGTCGCGCAGCGCGACGCGGCTTCCCGCGAGCGCAGCGCGTGGGCCGACGACGACGCGGCGCGTCTCGGGCTCGAGCCGGATCACGAACAGCTTCTCGCCCTGGTCGCCCGGCTTGCGGTCGAGGTGCAGGCCGCGGCGCTGGCCGACGGTGAAACGCGCGATGCCGGCATGGCGGCCGAGCACGCTGCCGTCGAGATGCACGATCTCGCCCGGCTCCATGGCGCCGGGGCGCAGCCGCTCGATCACGCGCGCCCAGGCGCCGTCGGGCGCGAAGCAGATGTCCTGGCTGTCGGGCTTCTCCGCCTGGACGAGCCCGTAGCGCCGCGCCAGCGCGCGTGTCTCGTCCTTGCGCATCCCACCGAGCGGAAAGCGCAGGAAGTCGAGTTGCGCGCGCGTGGTCGCGAACAGGAAGTAGCTCTGGTCGCGCGCGGGATCGGCGGCGCGATGCAGCTCGGGCCCGTCCGCGCCCATGACGCGCCGCGCGTAATGCCCGGTCGCCAGCGCGTCGGCGCCGAGCTCGCGCGCGGTGGCCAGGAGGTCGGCGAACTTCACCGTCTGGTTGCAGCGCACGCACGGGATCGGCGTCTCGCCCCGGAGGTAGCTGTCGGCGAAGTCCTCCATCACGCCCCGGCGGAATCGGCTTTCGTAGTCGAGCACGTAGTGCGGGATGCCGATGCGCCCGGCCGCCGTGCGCGCGTCGCGCAGGTCCTGGCCGGCGCAGCAGGTCTTGCCGCGCGATGCCGCGCCGTCCGCCTGCGCGCCCACGCCCTGGTCGTAGAGCTGCAGCGTGATGCCCAGCACGTCGTAGCCCTGCTGCTTGAGCAGCGCCGCCGTGACGGCGCTGTCCACGCCGCCGGACATGGCCACGACCACGCGGGTTTCTTGCGGGCGCTTGTCGAATCCCATGCCGTTCATGGGCGCGGAATATAGGCTCAATCGGGGCCGAGACAACCCCGCGGCCGGGTTCAGCCGCCGAGGCCCTGCCCGTTCAGGGTCACCACCGACGCGGGCGGCCGGCGCAGCGTCTGGTAGACGACGCAGTAGCGCTCGGTCAGCTTGAGCAGGCTTTGGACCTGCTCCGGGCTCGCGTCGCAGTCGACCTCGAAGGCGAGGCGGATGTCGCGGAAGCCGACCGGCGCGTCCTTGGCCACGCCGAGCGTGCCGCGGAAGTCGAGGTCGCCCTCGGCCCTGACCGTGCCGCCGCGCACGGGAATCCCCAGCGCGGTCGCCACGGCGTTCAGCGTCACGCCGGCGCAGGCGACCAGCGCCTGCAGCAGCATGTCGCCGGAGCAGGCCTGCAGCCCGCTGCCGCCGCTGGCCGGGTGCAGCCCGGCCTCGACCAGCGCCTTGCCCGTCTCCACCCGGCAGGCGAGATGCGCCTGGTCGAGCGCGCCCTCGGCCTTGAGCGTGACGACGCCCGCCCCGGGCTCGTCGCGATACTTCGCCTTCAGCGGCGCCTGGATCCGCCGCAGCTCGTCCGCATCCATGCGGTGCTCCCGATCGGTCTAGTGTCCGGCCGGCACGATAGCCTCGGCCGCCGGCGAGCGGAACTGGCGCCAGGCAAGCACGCCCATGATCCACGCGGTCGTCGCCATGAAGGCCAGCGGATGCACGAACCAGGCAAGCATGCCGAGGGCGAAATAGTACGCGCGCAGGCCCGAGTTGAAGCCGAGCGAAGCCGACGAGGCGACGCGCGACGCGCGCTCCGCGACGAGGGCGGCGTCCTGCTCGGGGACCGGCGCCGGCGGCGCGGTGCCGATCATGACGCAGCAGTAGTTCCACTGCCGGATCGACCACGAGAACTTGAAGAAGGCATAGACGAACAGGCCGATCAGCAGCAGCACCTTGGCCTGCCACGCCGACCTGGGCGCCTCCTGGGCAAAGGGCAGCTCTGCCACCGCGGCGCGGATGTCGTCGATCGCGCCCAGCGCGCTGAGCAGCGCCGCGACCACGATGACCGTGGTCGAGGCGAAGAACGACACGCTCTGCATGACATGGCCGATCAGGGCGGCATCGGTGATCCGGTTCTCGCGCTGGACCATCTGGCGCATCCAGGCAGCGCGGTGGGCATGCATGGCGCGGTTGATGTTGGCGCGCGGCCAGAGCGGCCGGTCGACCAGCTTGGCGTAGCCGAGCCAGAGCGCGACGAACCAGGCGAGGGCGACGAGGTCGAGCTGGGTCAGTCCGGCGATCATGGTCCGGTCCGCTTGCGGGCGCGGCCACTATATACCGAGGTCGATGCCGGCAGGTCGGCCGGCGCGAGGCTTGACGCGCCGGCGCGCCAGAGAGATTGTTCGTAGACGAACAATCGAGCGAGGCTGCCCCCATGACCGTCGACTATGGGACCGTCGCCTACGGCTTGAAGCAGCGACCCGCCGCCGGCATCGCCGGCAAGCGCGTGCCCTTCTCCAGCGTTCCCGTGATCGACCTCGGGCCACTCAGGCGGGACGACGACCCGGCGGCCAAGCGCCGGACCGCCCAGGCGATCGGCCGGGCGTGCGAGGACGTCGGCTTCATCTACATCGCGAACCACGGCATCCCGGACGCGACGGTCGCCGGCACCTTCGCCGAGGCGCGGCGCTTCTTCGCCCTGCCGCTGGCGGAAAAGATGAAGCTGCACATCAGGAAGTCGGCCAACTACCGCGGCTACTTCCCCCTCAAGGAGGAGAAGACCGACGTCACGGCCATGGGCGACCTCAAGGAAGGCTTCGACCTGATGCGCGAGCTGGGGCCGGACGACCCCGACGTGCGCGCCGGCAAGCCGCTGCACGGGCCGAACCAGTGGCCCGACGGCCTGCCCGGCTTCCGCGAGGCGATCCTCGCCTACTACGCCGCGATGGAGGACCTCGCCAAGCTGCTGCTGCGCGGCATGGCCCTGTCGCTCGATCTCGACGAGCATTGGTTCGCCGACAAGACGCGCAAACCGCTGGCCTACCTGCGCCTGCTGCACTACCCGCCGCAGCAGGGGATGATCGACGAGCGCGAGATCGGCTGCGGCGCGCACAGCGACTACGGCTGCCTGACGATCCTGGCACAGGACGCGGTCGGCGGCCTGCAGCTGCGCAACTCGGCCGGCGAATGGATCGAGGCGCCGCCGATCCCGGGCGCCTTCGTGATCAACCTGGGCGACCAGATGGCGCGCTGGACCAACGAGCGCTTCCAGGCCACGCCGCATCGCGTGATCAACCGCTCGGGCCGCGAGCGCTACTCGATCCCGTTCTTCTTCGACCCCGACTACGACGCGGTGGTCGAATGCCTGCCCACCTGCCAGGGACCGGACAACCCGCCCCGGCACGAGCCGATCACCGGCGGCGAGCACCTGCTCCGGATGCTGCAGGCGACGTTCAAGTAGCTCGGGGCAAGTAGCGCCCGGCAGGCAGCGCCGGGTTCAGCGCTTCGCCACCGACTTCATCCAGGCGTCGAGGCCCGGCACCGCGGGCCGGTGGTCGCTCAGGAGCGACGGACCGGATTGCATCTGGGCGGCCAGGATGATCGACAAGGCCGCGGCTGCAAGCACAAGCGTGATCGTCCGAGTGTCGCGCATGGCACGTCCTTTCCTCGTGAAAGGGTCGATGCGCATAGGCTAGATGCGCGCCCGGCATGAGGCTGTGACGGCGATCACCGGCATGGGCCGTAGTGTGAATGAGATCACAGGCTTACCGCGCCGCCGTCGCCCGGCGATTTGTCGTGCGGTTGACGCGGCCGGCCCCTCGGGCTATGTTTCTGTAGAAATTTCCAGGCGTAATATTTCTGTGAGCATTGGTCATCCCATCACCGAGCCTGGCGCCGGTCCCACGCGCAAGGCGCAGGTGCTCAGCAAGGCGACCGTGAATGCGGCCCGGCATCTCGGCCTGCCGAGCACGGTCCTCGCCCGGGTCCTTGGCCTGTCCGAGGCGTCGATCTCGCGCTTGCGGAGCGGCAAGTTCGACCTGCAGCCCGACGGCAAGCCTTACGAGCTTGCACAGCTTCTGGTCCGCCTGTTCCGCGGGCTCGACGCGATCACCGGCGGGGATGATGCAGCCTCGCAGAGCTGGATCCGCGGGGAGAACCTTGCGCTGCGCGGACGGCCGATCGAGCTGATCCAGACCATTCCCGGCCTCATTGCGACGCTCGCGTATGTGGATAGCCGACGCGCTCGCATCTGAGGCGCGCCCCTACCGCAACGATGTCTGGCGCGTGGTCGAGACGCAGTACCGTGCGGCGACCCTGCGCATCACGGATACGCTGGAGGAGCAGGCGATCCTCGAGGACGTGCTCGAGGAGAGCAAGCCGCCCCTGCCACGGGGCTGCGAAGGCCTGCACTACCTGCTGGCGACACCGTTTCGCTATGCGCCCTATCCGCTGGGCTCGCGCTTCCGACGCGCCCACCAGCCCGACGGTGTCTTCTACGGCGCGGAGAATCTCGCGACGGCGATCGCCGAGACGGCGTTCTACCGCCTGCTCTTCCTGGCCGAGTCGCCGGACATGCACGCGCCCCAACAGCCGGTCGAGCACACCGCGTTCTCCGTTCGGTGCCACACCGACCGTCATATCGACCTGACGCGCGCGCCGCTCGATCGCGACCGCGCGCGGTGGACACACACCACGGACTACGCACCCTGCCAGGAGCTGGTGGACGCCGCGCGTGCATGCGCCATCGAGGCGATCCGCTACGAGTCGGTGCGAGACCCCGATCGCCGCGCCAATTTCGCCGCTCTTTCGCCCACCTGCTTCGCCGCAGCCGAGCCGAAGGAGCGCCGGACCTGGCAGGTCTTCGCGCGGCGTGACGCGGTGCAGGCATGGTGCGAGCATCCGCTGCAACGCATGGAATTCACGCGCGCCCAGTTCGCGGCCGATCCGCGATTGGCGATATAGAGCTCAGGCCGCGTCCAGCCCCATCTGCCAGAAATCCGCCTCCAGCTTGGACGCGCCGCCGAACAGGCCGCAGAGCGCGGGGAAACGCCCCGGCCCGGCGCGGCGGGCCTCCAGGCGATCGAGCTGCGCCACCGCCTTGGCCGCGACCTGCTGGTAGTCGGCGCCGGCGTAGGTCTCGATCCATTCGCGGTAGGGATTGCCGTCGCGCCTGGTCGCCGGATCGGCGACCAGGCGGTTGGCGATCTCGGCGTAGCCGACGACGCAGGGCGCCAGCGCCACCAGCAGGTCGAGGATGTCGCCGGCGTTGCCGGCCTCGAGCACGAAGCGCGTATAGGCCATGCATTGCGGCGCCTCGGGCACCTTGAGGATGTCGTCGATCGTCAGGCCCCATCCGGCGCAGAAATTGACGTGCAGGTTCATCTCGTCGTCGAGGATCACGCGCATCGAGGCGGCGGCCTGGCGCATGTCGTCAAGCGAATCGGCCTTGTAGGCGGCAAGCGCATAGGCGCGCGCGAACTGCACCAGGAACAGGTAGTCCTGGACCAGGTAGAACCTGAACGCGGGCTCGGGCAGCGTGCCGGCGGCGAGGCGGCGCACGAAATCGTGCTGCACGTATGACAGCCACACCGCCTCGTTGGCGCCGCGCAGGCGGTCGAACAGGCTCCCTTTCGGCGCGGGATCCTTGAACGCCGGCATCAATCGCGCTCGTCGAGCCAGGCCATCTGGATCGCCTCGAGGATCTTCTCGTTCGACTTGTTCGGGTCGTCCTCGAAGCCGGGCAGCTCCTGCACCCACTTCCACAGATCGGTGAAGCGGATGGCCATGATGTCGACCTCGGGATGACGCTCCTCCAGCAGGATCGCGATGTCGTGGATGTCAGTCCAGCGCAGCCCCATGGCATCCCCCTCAGACGCGGCAGGCCGCCTACCCCTTGTCGACCATCATGTTGCGCGTGGCAGACGGCAGGGTGACGGTCAGCCCGTCCAGCTCGTCGGTCATGATGATCTGGCAGCCCAGGCGGGATGTATGCGTCAGGCCGAAGGCGAGGTCCAGCATGTCTTCCTCGTCCTCGCTCGCCTCCGGCAGCAGGTCGTACCACTCCGAATCGACGATCACGTGGCAGGTCGAGCAGGCGAGCGAACCCTCGCAGGCGCCTTCCAGGTCGATGTTGTTGCGGTGCGCGATCTCCAGCACGGACAGGCCTTTCGGGGCGTCGACCTCGCGGCGCGTCCCGTTCGGCTCGATGAACGTCATTTTCGGCATCTCGATGCAGCTCCAAGCGAAAGCGAGCGGCCCGTTGTTGGGACCGGGCCGTCCTATTCCTTCCGTTCCTCCCCGAAGCGGCGGGCCAGGCTGTCGACGCTGACGCCCGACAGCGCGTCGGCGAAGGCCTTGTCCATGCGGCGCTGGGCGAAGGGCGTGACCATGCGCTCCAGCGCCTCGACCGCGCCGTTGATCGCGTCGCGGTCGTCGCCGCCGATCGCGATCTCGACCGTGCCGATCTGCGCCTCGATCGTGGCGTATTCCGCGTCGCCCAGCAGCGCGCGGTCCTTGGCGAGCGCCGCGCGCAGCGCCAGCAGCACGCGCCGCGCCTCGACCCGCGCCTCGATCAACAGGCGCCGCTCCATGTCGGCGCGGCCGTGCTCCATGCTCTCGCGCAGCATGCGCGCCATGTCGTCCTCGCTGAGGCCGTAGGACGGCTTCACTTCCACGCGCTGCTCGATGCCGGTCGAGCGCTCCTGCGCCGAAACGGTCAGCAGGCCGTCGGCGTCGACGGTGAAGGTGACGCGCACGCGCGCGGCGCCCGCGGTCATCGGCGGAATCCCGTGCAGCTCGAACCGGGCCAGGCTGCGGCACTGATCCACCGTCTCGCGCTCGCCCTGCACCACGTGGATCATCATTGCCGTCTGGCCGTCCTGGTAGGTGGTGAACTCCTGCGCCTTGGCGACGGGGATCGGCGTGTTGCGCTCGATCACCTTCTCGACGATGCCGCCCATCGTTTCGATGCCGAGCGACAGCGGCGTCACGTCGAGCAGCAGGTTGTCGGAGCCCACGGTCAGTGCCTCGGCCTGCAGCGCGGCGCCGAGCGCGACCACTTCGTCCGGGTTGATGTCGCTGAGCGGCTTGCGGCCGAAGAAGCTCTCGACCGCCTGGCGCACCGCCGGCACGCGGGTCGAGCCGCCGACCAGCACCACGCCCTGGATCGATTTCGGGTCGACGCCGGCATCCTCGAACACGCCGGCGGAGATGCGGATCGTGCGTTCGACGAACGGGGCGATCACCTGCTCCAGCGTTTGGCGGTCCAGGCGATGCTGCGAAACCTCGCCGCCCAGCTCGATGACCCATTTGCCGTCGGTCTTCTCGGTCAGGCATTCCTTGGCCAGGCGTCCGGTCATCAGGATGCCCTTGGCGTCGTTGCTGGATGGGCTGGCGGACTTCCCGGCGGCGCGGCGCTCATCGAGAAAGCGTTCGGCCACCGCATGGTCGAAATCGTCGCCGCCCAGCGCCGCGTCGCCGCCGGTTGCCAGGACCTGGAACACGCCCTTCTCCAGGCGCAGCAGCGAGATGTCGAAGGTGCCGCCGCCCAGGTCGTAGACCGCGTAGAGCCCCTCCGCGCCCCTGTCGAGGCCGTAGGCCAGCGCCGCCGCGGTCGGCTCGTTGACCAGGCGCAGCACCTCGAGCCCCGCCAGCCGTGCTGCGTCGCGCGTGGCGGTGCGCGCCGCGTCGTCGAAATAGGCCGGCACGGTCACGACCGCGCGCTCGACCGTGCGGCCGAGGCTCGCCTCGGCCCGGGCCTTCGCAGCGCGCAGGATGTCGGCGGAGATCTCGACCGGCGACAGGCGCCGGCCGGAAACGGCGAGATGCACCATGCCGCCGCCGGGATTGGCCGGCGCGACGTCGTAGGGCAGCGAGCCGCCGAGGCCCTTGATGTCCTCGATGCCGCGGCCCATCAGCCGCTTGATCGAGCTCACCACCGTCTCGGGCGCGTCGATCAGGCGCCGGCGCGCGCGCTCGCCGACCTCCGGCCCGCCGCTGACCGAATAGGCGACCACCGACGGGATCAGCGCGGTGCCGTCCTCGCCGCGGATCACCTCGGGCCTGCCGTCGGTCGAGATCGCGACCACGGTGTTGGTGGTGCCGAGATCGATGCCGATGGCCGTGCCGCGCTCGCCCAGGTGCGGCAGCGGCGTCTCGCCGGGCTCGTGGATCTGCAGCAGATTCATGGGCTCGCCTTCGCGGCCCTCGCGCGCATCGCGGCGCGGCGCGCGCGGATGTCGTCGTCCAGCCGCACGAGATACTTGAGCCGGAGCGTCGCCTTGTGCGCAGCGCCCGTATCGCCGCCGCGGAAGGCCGCGGCGATCCTGGCCAGCGTCGCCTGGCGCTCGCGCTCCATGCGGGCGGCGACGGCGTCGACCGCGGCGGCGTCCGCCGCCTCGGCCAGGGACTCGCGCATCTCCATGGCTTCCGTCAGCAGCTCGGGATCGCTGATCGTGGCGCCGTCCTCGCGCTCGACCACGATGCCGTCGAGCTTCAGCAGGTACACCGCGCGCGACAGCGGATCGCGCAGCGTCTCGTAGGCGTCGTTGAGGCTGGCGGCCTGCGACTGCGCGATGGCGCGCTCGCGCCCGCTCCTGGCCACGAACCGGTCCGGATGCAGCTGGCGCTGCAGCGCGAAGTAGCGCCGGTCGAGCTCGGCCGCGTCGACGTCGTAGCCACGCCCGAGGCCGAGGCGCGCGAAATGGTCGGCGCCCCCCGGCGGCTGCACGGTCTTGCAGGTCGCGCAGAACGGCGCGCCCGCCGCGACCGCGCCGCGGCAGGACCAGCAGACGGTCGGCGCGGCTGGCGCCGGCGAGGCGGCAGTGCTGTGCGCGGCATCCATCATCGCGGGCAGTCTCTGGAACCAGGCTCCTGAAAACCGACCGGCCGGGGGCTCCTCAAGGCCGCGCCGGCCGGGTTCAACGCAGACCTCGATCGATCGAGCTTCAGACGTGGAACGATTCGCCGCAGCCGCACCGGCCCTTCTCGTTCGGGTTCTTGAACACGAACCCGGACTGCAGCTTGTCCTCGACGTAGTCCATCTCGGTGCCGAGGATGAACAGCGTCGCCTTCGGGTCGATCAGGACGGTGACGCCCTTGTCCTCGACCACCTCGTCGAACTTGCTCTTCTCGTCGGCGTACTCGACGGTATAGGACAGGCCCGAGCAGCCCTTGGTGCGGACGCCGATGCGGATTCCGACCGACGGCTTGCCGCGCTTGGCCAGCAGCGCCTGCACGCGCCTGGCGGCGGCATCGGTCAAGGTCATCGCCTGTGGGCGGGCCATGGGCTCTTCGGCTCCTTTCGTCCCTGTCGCCGCGCGGCGGCCGCCTACTGCGCGGCCGCGGGCGCGCTCTCGTCCTTCTTGGCGTGCTTGGCGCGATAGTCGGCCACCGCCGCCTTGATCGCGTCCTCGGCCAGGACCGAGCAATGGATCTTCACCGGCGGCAGCGCCAGGTGCTGGGCGATCTGGGTGTTCTTGATCTGCTCCGCCTCGTCCAGCGTCTTGCCCTTGATCCACTCGGTCGCGAGGCTCGACGACGCGATGGCCGAGCCGCAACCGAAGGTCTTGAACTTGGCGTCCTCGATGACGCCCTGCTCGTTGACGCGGATCTGCAGCTTCATCACGTCGCCGCAGGCCGGCGCGCCGACCAGGCCGGTGCCGACGTCCCCGGCGTTCTTGTCGAGCGACCCGACATTGCGCGGGTTCTCGTAGTGTTCGAGAAGCTTTTCGCTATAGGCCATCTTCTCACCCTCCAATCCGGGTTCCACCGGCGCGGCGCGCCGGTAGGTAACGCGTTTTCAGTGTCCGGTCCACTGGATCGATTTGATGTCGATGCCTTCCTGCGCCATCTCCCACAAGGGGCTGAGCGCACGCAGGCGGTCGACCGCCTGCACGATGTGCTCGACGGCATAGTCGACGTCCTGCTCGGTCGTGAACCGCCCGAAGCCGATGCGCAGCGACGTGTGCGCCAACTCCTCGTCCACGCCCAGCGCCCGCAGCACGTAGGACGGCTCGAGCGAGGCCGAGGTGCAGGCCGAGCCCGAAGATACGCACAGGTCCTTGATGCCCATCATCAGGCCTTCGCCCTCGACATAGGCGAAGCTGAGATTGAGGTTGCCGGGCAGCCGATGCTCGAGGTCGCCGTTCAGGTACACCTCGGGCAGGCGCTCCTTGATCTGGCGGTAGAAGCGGTCGCGCAGCATGCGCAGCCGCTCGGCCTCGGCGCCCATCTCCTTCTCGGCGATGGCGCAGGCGACGCCCAGGCCGACGCAGAGCTGCGTCGGCAGCGTGCCCGAGCGCATGCCGCGCTCCTGCCCGCCGCCGGTGATCAGCGCCTGCAGCCGCACGCGCGGCTTGCGGCCGACATAGAGCGCGCCGATGCCCTTGGGCCCGTAGATCTTGTGGCCGGAGATGCTGAGCAGGTCGATCTTCATCTTCTTGACGTCGATCGGGATCTTGCCGACCGCCTGGGCCGCGTCGGTGTGGAAGAACACCCCGCGCGAGCGGCAGATCTCGCCGATCTCGGCCAGCGGCTGGACAACGCCGATCTCGTTGTTGGCCGCCATGACCGAGACCAGCACCGTCTTGTCGGTGATCGCGTTCTTCAGGAGGTCGAGGTCGAGCAGCCCGTCCTTGCGCACGGGCAGATAGGTGACCTTGAAGCCTTCCTCCTCGAGGTGCCGCATGCTGTCGAGCACGCATTTGTGCTCGGTCGCCACGGTGACGAGATGGTTCTTCTTGTCCTTGTAGAAGCGGGCCACGCCCTTGAGCGCCAGGTTGTTCGATTCCGTCGCGCCCGAGGTGAAGATGATCTCCTTCTCGTCGGCGCCGATGATGGAAGCGATCTGCCGGCGCGCCGTCTCGACCGCCTCCTCGGCCTCCCAGCCGTAGCGGTGGTTGCGTGAATGCGGGTTGCCGAACTTCTCGGTGAAATACGGCAGCATCGCCTCGACCACGCGCGGATCGCACGGCGTCGTCGCCTGGTAGTCGAGATAGATCGGCAGCTTCGGGCGGTTGTCGCCGTTGAGCTTCTCCGCCGCCAGGGTTCCGTTCGCCACCGTGCTCATCCTGTCTGTTCCTTCTTCTCTTCCCAAGGTGCCGTCACGCGGCCTTCAGCCGGCGCGTGCGGTCGTACAGGGTCTTCCATTCCTCGACGAAGCGCGTCGCGTCCTCATCGGTATTGCCGTGGCCGAGGCTCACCCGGATCGCCTCGGCCGCCTGCGCCGCGTCGGCACCCATGGCGCCGAGCACGGCCGACGGCGTCACCTTGCCCGAGGAGCAGGCGGCGCCCGCGCTCACCGCGATGCCGGCCAGGTCGAACGCCATGACCTGGGTCTCGCCCTTCACCCCGGGCATGCCGATGCAGCTCGTGTTGGCGATGCGCGGCGCCGCTCGTCCATAGATAGGCACTTCCGGCGCGATGTCATGGATCGCGTCCTCGATCCGGTCGCGCAGCAGGGCGATCTCGGCCATGCGCGCGAGGCTCCGCTCCACCGCCGCGGCCGCGACGCCGAAGCCGGCGATGCCGGCGACGTTCTCCGTGCCGGCGCGCCGCCAGGACTCCTGGCCGCCGCCGCGCAGCATGGGCGACGGCCGGACGCCGTCGCGCACGACCAGCGCGCCGACGCCCATCGGCCCGCCGAGCTTGTGCGCCGACAGGGTCAAGAGATCGGCGCCGAGGGCCGGCATCCGGATCGCGATCCGCCCGGCCGCCTGAACCGCGTCGCAATGCAGGAGCGCGCCGTGGCGATGCGCGATCGCCGCGGCTTCGGCCACGGGCTGGATCACGCCGGTTTCGTTGTTCGCGAGCATGACCGAGACGAGCGCCCGTCCGCCCTCGGCCAGCATGCGGTCGAGCGCCGCAAGGTCGACGACGCCGTCCCGGCCGACCGGAACCCGCGCCGCGCCGGGCACCGCGCGCAGCACGCTGTCATGCTCGATCGCCGAAACGACCACGCGCTCGGGCGCGACGCCGTTCACCGCCAGGTTATTGGCCTCGGTCCCGCCCGAGGTGAACACGATCCAGCCCGCCGGCGCGCCGACCAGCGCCGCGACGGCTTCGCGCGCATGGTCGATCAGCTGGCGCGCCGCGCGCCCGAAGCGGTGCACCGAGGACGGATTGCCGCCCAGCGCCAGCGCCGACGCGACCGCCGACTCGACCTCCGGCGGCACCGGTGCCGTCGCGTTGTGGTCGAGATATATGGCGCGCCGGGCTGCCATCGACATTGTTCCCGCGGCGGCCCTACTGCGCCGCGACCGCGTCGGGCGCAGGCGGCGCCGGCGGCTGGTGCTGCGGCGAAGGCACGATCACGCCCGAGGTGCCGAGGATGCGGCGCGCGCAGACATCGGCCAGGGACACGGAGCTGAGATAGAGATGGATCTGGTTGCCGAGCTCTTCCCAGAGGTCGTGCGTCAGGCATCGGCTCTTGTTGGAGCGGCAGCCGGTCGGCGAGCCCGGCGCGCAGCGCGTGGCGCGGATCGGCTCGTCCACCGCGAGGATGATGTCGGAGATGCGCGTCGCCTCGGCCGGATGCGCCAGCAGGTAGCCGCCGCCGGGTCCGCGCACGCTGCGCACGAGGCCGCCCTTGCGCAGCTTGGCGAAGAGCTGCTCGAGGTAGGAGAGCGAGATCTCCTGGCGCTCGGCGATGTCCGCGAGCGCGACCGGGTTGCCGTCGCTGTTGCGCGTCAGGTCGACCATGGCCATGACGGCATAGCGTCCTTTGGTGCTGAGCTTCATCCTCTTGTCCTCCTGCGCGCGCGTCCGCTTCGCGGATCAGGCGCGGGTCCTCAATTGCAGCTTCGTGACGCGGTCGGTGTCGCCGTCGCCGCCCACGGGCGGTGCGGCCCCAGGCGCGGCCCGCTCCTCCAGCTTCCCTTCCAGCTCGGTGATGCGCGCGCCCAGCCGGTCGATCTGGTCGATCAGCCCGCCGATCGCGCGGGCCACGGGGTCGGGCAGGTCCGCGGTCGGCGTGCCGTAGGCCATGAACTCGCCGCGCTGCTCCCGGGGCGGGATCACGCGCGCGGGAATGCCGACGGCCGACGCGCCGGCCGGCACGTCCTTGACCACGACGGCGTTGGCGCCGATGCGCGCATTGGCGCCGATCGTGATAGGCCCCAGGATCTTGGCGCCGGCGCCGACGATCACGCCGCTTTCGATGGTCGGGTGACGCTTGCCCTGGGACAGCGACGTGCCGCCCAGGGTCACGCCGTGATACAGCATGACGTCGTCGCCGATCTCGGCCGTCTCGCCGATCACCACGCCCATGCCGTGGTCGATGAAGAAGCGCCGACCGATCGTGGCGCCGGGATGGATCTCGATCCCCGTGATCGTGCGCGCGAACTGCGAGATCGAACGCGCCAGCAAGCGCCAGCCGCGACGCCAAAGCGCGTTGGCCAGGCGATGCAGCGCCAGCGCATGGAAGCTCGAATAGAGCAGCGCGACCTCGAGCCGCGAGCGGGCGGCGGGGTCACGGCGCATGGCGCCGTCGATTTCATCGCGAAGCTGCTTGAAAAACATAGTTCACCACTATGATATTAAGCCAGCGAGAGGACGCGACTCCCATCGCGCTTGGTTTCCTGCTATCTAGCGGCCCGCCGGGACTCCAAGCGTCACCGGGAGATATAGTTAGTCCTACTAGCTTGGTCAAGTTTGTTCGGCCGGAGCGCCGGGAGCGTGGGAGTTAAACCCGACCCAACCTCTAGGATAAGCGGCCGCCCGCGTAAAATCAGCGAGTTACAATGCCTGAAGTCATCATCAATGGCCCGGTAGGCCGGCTGGAAGGCCGATACCAGCACGGCAAGGATCCGAACGCGCCGATCGCGCTGATCCTCCATCCCCACCCGCAATATGGCGGGACGATGAACAACAAGGTGGTCTACACCTTGTTTCACACCTTCGCGCGGCTCGGCTTCTCGGTCCTGCGCTTCAATTTCCGTGGCGTCGGGCGCAGCCAGGGCACGTTCAACCGCGGCGAGGGCGAGCTCAGCGACGCCGCCGCGGCGCTGGACTGGCTGCAGACCTACAACCCCAATGCGCGCGGCTGCTGGATCGCCGGCTTCTCCTTCGGCGCCTGGATCAGCATGCAGCTGCTGATGCGCCGGCCCGAGATCAGCGGCTTCATCTCGGTGTCGCCGCCGGCCAACCTGTTCGACTTCACCTTCCTGGCGCCCTGCCCGGCCTCGGGGCTGATCGTGCACGGCGACAGCGACGAGGTGGTGCCGCAGGAAGCGGTGCAGAAGCTGGTCGACAAGCTGAAGCACCAGAAGGACATCCACGTCCAGTTCAAGGTGGCCGACGGCGCCAACCACTTCTTCGCCGACCAGCTCGACCAGCTCGGCGAGATCGTGACCGACTACCTGAACGTCCGCCTGAATCCCGAAAAGCAGCAGGCGCCGACCACCAGGAAGGCGGCCGCGGCGCGCTAACCGGGCTGCCGCGCCGCGCGCGCCATCCGTCCCCCCGCCATCGGGCGCGGCACGCCGGTCGTCGACGGCAGGCTGATCGGCAGGCCGCGCGCAACGCGCAAGGCGAGGTGCGCGAAGGCCTGGGCCTCGAGCGCGTCGCCGTCCCAGCCGACGTCCTCGGCGCGGATCACGGGCGCCGACAGCGCAGCCGCCAGCGCCGCCATCAGCGCCGGGTTGCGGCGTCCGCCGCCGGTGACGATCCAGCGCCGCACCGGCGCGGGAAAAAGCCGCTCGGCCAGCTCGACGCCACGCGCGGTGAAGGCGGTGAGCGTCGCCGCGCCGTCCGCCGGCGACAGACTCTCGACGGGCGCCAGGTCGAACTGGTCGCGATCGAGCGACTTCGGCGGCGGCAGCGCGAAATAGGCGCAGTCGACGAGGCGCGCGAGCACAGCGGCATCGACGCGGCCGGCGCGCGCCAGCGCGCCGTCGCGATCCACCGGCACGCCGGTATGGCGGAGCGCCCAGTCGTCGATCGGCCCGTTGCCCGGCCCGGTGTCGAAGGCCAGGAGCGGCGCCTCGTCGACGCCCATGGCGCCGCCGATCCACGTCACGTTGGCGACGCCGCCGATGTTGAGCACGGCGAGCGGCCGCTCCAGCTCGGCGCACAGCGCCAGGTGGAAGAGCGGCGCCAGCGGCGCGCCCTGCCCGCCGGCCGCGACGTCGGCCGAGCGGAAGTCGTAGACCACGTCGATGCCGGTGAGCGCCGCCAGCAGCGGGCCGTCGCCGATCTGCCAGGTCCGCCGGCGGGCGGGATCGTGCAGGATGGTCTGGCCGTGGAAGCCGACCAGCGCCACGTCGCCAGAGCGCAGGCCCGACTGATGCAACAGCGCCCGCACCGCCTCGGCATGGCGCTCGGTCAGCGCGCGCTCCGCCGCGGCGACATCGCCCTTGCCGCCCATCACGCCGCGCAACTGCGCACGGAACGCGCCGTCGTAGGGCAGCGTCAGCCAGGGCCCGGCCTCGATCCGCCGCTCGCCGTCGCCGCGCAGCAGGGCGGCGTCGACGCCGTCGCAGGACGTGCCGCTCATCAGCCCGATCGCCCGGCGCAGCCCGGCCATGCGCTTCGTTCCCCGGAAGCGGCGGCTGTTGAGGACCGCCCGCGATGTGCTAAACCACGCGGCCTCGTAGCACATGGCGTCCCGGAGCCCAAGCCCATGGCCAGCCCCGCCGAACCGAAGAAGGCCGACCTCCCGCGGGCCGATTTCCTCGCCCATGCGCGCCAGCGCGGCATCGTCAACGACTGCACCGACGAGGACAGCCTCAATGCGATGGCGGCGGAGCGGATCATCCCCGCCTATATCGGCTTCGACGCGACCGCCGACAGCCTGCATGTCGGCAGCCTGCTGCAGATCATGCTGCTGCGCCTGCTGCAGCGCCACGGCCACAAGCCGATCGTGCTGATGGGCGGCGGCACCACCAAGGTCGGCGATCCCTCGGGCAAGGACGAGGCGCGCAAGCTGCTGACCGAGGCGGAGATCGCGCGCAACATCGCCGGCATCCGGCGCATCTTCGACAATTTCCTCGTCTTCGGCGACGGGCCCAGCGACGCGATCATGGTCGACAACGCGGACTGGCTCGACCGGCTCGAGTACATCCCGTTCCTGCGCGAGATCGGCCGGCATTTCTCGGTCAACCGGATGCTCACCTTCGACAGCGTCAAGCTGCGGCTGGAGCGCGAGCAGCCGCTGAGCTTCCTCGAGTTCAACTACATGGTGCTGCAGTCCTACGACTTCCTCGAGCTCGGCCGGCGCCACGACTGCCGGCTGCAGATGGGCGGCTCGGACCAGTGGGGCAACATCGTCAGCGGCGTCGACCTCAACCGGCGCATCGACAACCGCCACGTCTTCGGCCTGACCACGCCGCTGATCGCGACATCCTCGGGCGCCAAGATGGGCAAGACCGCGGCCGGCGCCGTGTGGCTCAACGCCGAGCGCCTCAAGCCCTACGACTACTGGCAGTTCTGGCGCAACACCGAGGACGCCGACGTCGGCCGCTTCCTGCGCCTGTTCACCGACCTGCCGCTCGACGAGATCGCGCATCTCGAGCACCTGCACGGCGCCGACATCAACGAGGCGAAGAAGGTGCTGGCGAACGAGGCGACGGCGCTGTGCCACGGTCGCGAGGCCGCGGCGGAAGCGGCGGAAACCGCGCGCCGGACCTTCGAGCAGGGCGGCATCGGAAAGAGCCTGCCGACGATCGACATTCCGAGCGGCGAGCTGACGAAGGGAATCCCCTTTTTCGAGGCCTTGCGCCGCGCCGGACTTGCCGCCAGCAACGGCGAGGCGCGCCGCCTCATCCAGCAGGGCGGCGGCTACCTGAACGACGAGAAGATCGACGATGCGAACGCCGCGGTGACGCTCGCGCACAAGAACCCCGAGGGCGTCATCAAGCTGTCGGCGGGCCGCAAGCGGCACGCGCTGCTGCGGCCGGTGTAGACGGCACGGCGACCATCGCGCCATTACGATCTTCAGGCGCTAGGTGGAATCGAATCTCCGCGTCGGCAACGGCGGCGCGTCGTAGCGGCCGAGCATGAGGTTCCAGTGCGCCCAGGAGCGCGCGTCGAAGATGCCGGGCGGGGCGTTCTCGATCACTTCCTGCAGATCGTCGTCGCTGAACTGTTTGCGAAGCTCCTCCACGTCCTCATGCGTACCGTAGGTCAGGACATAGGCGGCAAACTGGACGGGATTCGCGATCGCGTCGGCTGGCTTCTTGAACCAGAAGCACCGTCGCGCAACGGCCGCCAGCCCGGCTGTAAGAGCCAGAGGCTTCATGCACGGCCGCGCGATTTCGTGCGCTTCGTTCGGGTCACGGCCGGAAGCCGGCGCAAGTCGACCTGCCGAACCGCATCCTGCCGGCGGCGCTTCAATGGTCCGGGCAGCGACGGCAGATCGCCATCCTCGAAGTATGATAGCGCCTTGAGCGTGACTTGCGGATTGAAGCTCTTGCCGTAGAGCGCGCGGCCCGCTGCCAGCGCCGTGGCCAAGGTGACGCCATGCGAGATCAGCGCATCGAGATCCACGTAGTCCTTGGCTTCGGCGCGCTTCTGGACGACCATCGCCGTCGCTCCGGCGAGATCGAGAAGCGACGCGACGCGGACGCCGCTTCCGGTCGCCACCTGCGGCTGACGCAACCGGGGCAGAGCCGGCACGCCAAAGTAGGAAACCTGGACCGGCCCGCCACGATCGACTCGAATGGTTAGCGTATCTGGGCCGCTTTGAATCACCTCCGCCTCTCGGAGAAAGCGAACCTCCTGCACCAGCTCGTCATGATTGAGCTTCGCCGAACTGAAGAAATCGAAATCGCGCGATCGACGATGACCAAGATAGAGGGCGATCGCCGTGCCGCCGTACCGGCTGAACGTCGCGGGTATCTGCGACAGCTCAGCTCACAGCCGTCGCTGCGGTGGCGGCAGGATGTCCAATCGGGGGGTGAAGCGGACTGCCATTCGCGAAATGCAGCATACCAGATTTTGCGGGGCCGCCGTGCGCCGAGGCGCGTTCTATGGCATGCAAACCCGTATCCGGTATGCGCATCGTCCGAGGTTTGCCCATGCACGTCCTGATCTGCGGCGCCGGCGTGATCGGCACGGCGACCGCCTGTTTCCTCAGCCGCCGCGGCGTCGCGGTGACGGTGATCGAGGGCACCGGCGTCGCCTGCGCCGCCTCGGGCAAGTCCGGCGGCTTCCTGGCGCTGGACTGGTGCGACGGCACGCCGCTGCAGGCGCTGGCGCGGCGCAGCTTCGCCCTGCACGCCGAGCTGGCGCGCGAGGCCGCCGCCGACTGGGGCTACCGGCGGCTGGATACCTACAGCGGATACGGGTCCGCACGCGCCGGCAGAAGGGCTCGCGACGAGGATCGTGCGCCGGCTTGGCTGGCCGAGGGCCTGACGGTGGATCGCCAGCTGGGCACGACCGGGACCACGGCGCAGGTCGTGCCGGCGGCCTTCACCACGGCGATGATGCGCGCGGCGGAAGCACACGGCGCCAGGCTGCATCGCGGTCGCGTGACCGGCCTGCTGCGGGCAGGCGACGGTCTGCGCGTCGCAGGCGTCGAGGTCGATGGCGCGATCCACGTCACAATCGGTGGATCGCCGACCGTCA